>JAABQU010000299.1 GCA_011391285.1 Thiobacillus sp. | reverse complement strand
CACCGACCACACGCCTTCCACCGGGTTGAGCCAGGAGCGCTCCTCGATGTGAAAGCCGATGGCTTCGAGCTTGGACTGCAGGGTGGCGATCGACGCTTCGAGCGAGGCGTCCTTGCCGGGAATGAAATGTTCGGGGGGTGACATGGGGGCTGCGGGGGGTAGAAGACCCGACAGGATAAGCGATGCGTCAAGCGCGGCGTAAAATAACGTGAACGATCCTGTCTTTTGCATCGCCGCAAACTGTCCTTCCAAACCCATGCGAAATCGCCTTCCAATGTTTCTGCTGCTGCCTGCGTTGGCGTTCGCAGGACTGGCTGCGGCCGGTGCGCAGACCTTTGGCTTGACAGGCGATCAGGCTGCGCTGGCGGCGCGCCCGCAGGCCGAATGGGTGCGGCAGGCGCAGGCGCTGGAACAGCGCGCCGATTGGGCGGGCCTGCTGGCGTGGGGGCAGGCGTGGGCGCGCGTCGAGGCGAAGAATCCGCTGCCCTGGTTTGTGCAGGGACGTGCGCTGGGGGAGTTGGGCCGGTTTGCTGAAGCGATCGCGGCGTATCGGCAGAATCTGCGCCTGGCGCCCGATGACGTGTTCGCCCTCAACAATATGGGCAATGCCTACCGCGACAACGGGCACCCGCGCGAGGCGATGCAGGCGTATCGCGCGGCAGTGGAAGCGGATCCCGACTACATTCCGGCCTGGCATAATCTGGGACTGACGTTTTATCTGATGAAGGGCGACGCAGGCGTGAATCGGGCACTGCAAAAGCTGCAGGCCACCGATCCTGCACTGGCCGAAGTCTGGCGCAGCCTGGCGATCGAGTATTCGATCACCCGCGACGAGCGGGTGGCGCGCAAGGCGGTACGCGTGCTGCGCGGCCTGAGCCAGGCCGAACGCGCGCGCATGTTCGGGATACTGTTCGAGGAGGGTTGACGCTTTTAGCGGTCATCCCGCTTCCTGTTCGAACTCCGCCACTGCCTGCCGCAGGCGGCTGGCTTCCTGCTCCGGCCGCATCAACGCCCGCCGCTGCCCGGCGTGGGCAAGCAGATCGGCATAAAAATCGGGATCGTTCTCGGCCATCGACAGCAGTTTGGCCAGCCGCCGCTCATCACCCACCGGGAAATAGCCAGGATAGTCCTCGCCTAGCATGCCGATGTTGCCGGACATGTGCGAGGCCAGCACCGGCACCCCGGCCGCCAGCGCTTCGCAGATGACGTTGGCGCCGCCTTCCATCACCGAACTGATGACCATCAGGTGCGCGCGCGCCAACCGCTTCAGCACCGCCTTGTGAGGCACCTCGCCGGCCCAGTGCCAGCGCGGCAGTTTGCTTTGTGCCAGTTCCGCCGTCTTGGCCATTTCCTCGGAGAGGGCGCTGCCCAGATGCGTGACCTTGATTTTCGAATCCCCGGGCAGGTGCGCGGTTGCCAGCGCCACCCGGAACGGGTCTTTTTCAGCACGCAGGTGGCCGATCACCAGTACTTCGAAGATGTCTTTCGGCGAAGGCAGGCGGACGATGTCGGGCGCAGACTGATAGATCACGCGCGTCTTGGCGGCCAGATGCGGGGCGAGTTCGTCGGGGCCGCGTTCCTGCAGCACGATGATCCGGTGCGCGAGTTCGAGCGCCTGCTGGGCGTCGCGGTCTTCGTGGATATCGCGGTAGAGATCGGTGCCGGTCAGCGCCAGCAGCAGCGGCCGGGTCGGAAAGCGCTCGGCAAAGGCGTGGATCGAGGCAAAGCTGCGCCGTGCATGCAGCGCCAGCATCAGGTCGGCGCTGCGGCCGTCCCATTCCACCTGCGTTCGTACCGTGTGTCCCGCTTCACGCAGGAAACGCGCCCAGCGCGCGGCAGTGTGCCAGTTGCCGTTGCGGTGTTCGCGGCCATAGGGAGTGATGAGGATGATGCGCATGGGTTAAGTTTACGCCGCACCGGATGAATCGCGGATAATCCCGGCATGGCTGAACTGCCCATTACCTCGCGTGACAACCCGATTTTCAAGCGGCTGAAAAAGCTGGCTGAATCGTCGCGCGCGCGACGCGAGGCACACATGACCCTGCTCGACGGCGAGCATCTTCTGGCCGCCTACCTTGGCGCGGGCGGCGAGCCACATACGCTGGTGCGTGCTGCCTCGTTCGGGGCGGGCCGGCTGGCGCCATTTGCCGCGCGCTGCCCGCACACCAAGACCATCGTGCTGCCCGATGCGTTGTTCGCCGAACTCGTGCCCGTAGCCACCCCCACCGGCGTGCTGGCGGAGGCAGCCTGGCTCTCTCCGCCTGCCCTCGATGTCACCCCGCTCGTCATCGTGCTGGAGGACATCCAGGACCCCGGCAACCTCGGTGCCATGCTGCGTACCGGTGCGGCGGCCGGCGCCACGCTGGCGGTGCTGTCGAAGGGCTGCCATGACCCGTGGTCACCCAAGGCGCTGCGCGGCGGGCAGGGCGCGCAGTTCGTGCTGCCGATGCAGCAGGGTGGGGATCTCGTGGCGTGGCTGAATGGATTTGCGGGCCGCAGCGTTGCACTCGCCCTGGCCGAGGACAGCGACTTCTATGCGCTCGATCTCAATGGCCCGCTTGCCCTGATCGCCGGCAATGAAGGCGCAGGCTTGTCGACAGCGGTGTGCGGGGCGGCGACGCTGTGCGCCCACATTCCGATGGCGGGCCGGATCGAGTCGCTGAATGCATCGGCGGCGCTGGCGGTGGCGGTGTTCGAGGCAGTGCGGCAGCGCCGGGGCTAGACCAGACTGCCCTGGCGTTCATCCAGGCTCGAGCCGAATTCCTTCAGCCAGTCGTGGCCCAGCAGCGCGGTGATCTCTCCGGCGGGAACGGGGCGGCTGATGAAATGCCCCTGCATGATCTGACAGCCCAGCTTGCGCAGTGCTTCGAGTTGCTCCCGGCTCTCCACCCCTTCGGCGACAGTGCCAAGATTCAGTCCCTTGCACAGGGCAAGAATCGAACTGATGAGGGCTTCGCTGGCCGGCGCGTTCGGCAGGTCCTTGACGAAAAAACGGTCGATTTTCAGGATGTCGAGCGGAAAGCGCTTCAAATGGGCCAATGATGAATAGCCGGTGCCGAAGTCGTCGATGGCCACGGCAACGCCCAAGACTTTCAGGGCCATTATGGTGACCACGGCCGCATCGACGTCTTCCATGAAGATGCCTTCTGTCAGTTCAAGCTGCAGGGATCGCGGCGGCAGGCCGGATTGTGCCAGCGCGTCGCGTACGTTATCAATCAGGGTGTGGTGCCAGAATTCCTTGCTTGAAATGTTGATGGCCACGCTCAGGTCGTGGAACCCGGCGGCATGCCAGTCTGCCGTCTGCTGGCAGGCCGCCACCAGGAGCGACCGTCCGACCCGGACGATGCCATCATTTTCTTCCAGTATGCCCAGGAAGATTGCCGGGTTGAGTAGCCCCTTGTCCGGCTTGTTCCAGCGGAGCAGCGCTTCGACGCCCTCGATGCGTCCGGTTTCCAGGTTGAGCTGGGGCTGATAGTGAAACACGAATTCGTTCTGTTCCAGTGCGTAGTGCAGATCGGTTTCCAGCTGCAGCCTTTCTTCCGCCATCGCGTTCATGGCGGCATCGTATAGCTGGAAGCGGTTTCTCCCGCTGTTCTTGGCGGTGTACATCGCCGTGTCTGCATTTTTCAGCAGGCTGCTGGCATCGGTGCCATCACTCGGGTAGACGCTGACTCCGATGCTGCAACTGGAGAAGATTTCGCGCCCGGCAATCCGGTATGGTTCACTGACCATCGCGAGCGTTTTTTCAACGACCTGAAGAATCTGGCTGATCCTGACGGCATCGATGATGACGACGAATTCGTCGCCGCCCAATCGCGCCACGATGTCCTCGGCGCGTGTCACCGATTGCAGGCGCTGGGCCACCTCGCAAATGAGCTGGTCGCCGCTGGCGTGTCCAAGTGTGTCGTTGATACGCTTGAAGTGATCGAGATCGATGAACATCACCCCGACCAGCGTGTCACGCCGCTTGGCGCGGATCAGAGACTGCTCCAGGCGATCCCGGAACAGCATGCGGTTGGGCAGGCCGGTCAGGGTGTCCTGTGTGGCGAGGCGCTCGCGTTCCCGGCTCATGCGGTTGGTGTAATACAAGACAACCCCGGCGACGAAGAGGCCCAGCAGTAGGGCGATTCCGGACAACAGATATATCCAGAAACGCGCCACCCTGTGGGCTTCATGCGCCTTGTGGCTGGCTGCCAGTGCAACCTGCTGGGCTTCGGCGTCCAGTTTCGACAATACGTCCATGACGTTGTTCTGCGCAGGGATGGCTTTCAGGATAACCAGGTCTTCGGCCGCATGGGTGTAGTCGGCGCTGATCAGTTCGATGACCTGCTCCTGGATCGGCTGGGCGAAACTGATCAACTGCCGTTGCAGGACGATCAGTTCGCGCTCCCGCGCGTTCAGGGGCAGGTCCAGGAGCGCCCGCCGTGCCGCGACAAACTCCGAGCCCTTCTGGTGGAATTGCATGAGCAATTCGTCACGTTCGAAGGGGTCCTTTATCTTGGTGAGCATGAACATGATCAGGGTTCGCTCACGCGCGGAAACCACCATGGCCTTGGTGAAGTTCTGCTTGCGCATGTGTACGTCGACCACCTGGTTGAGGTTTTGCGTGGTCACCCCCAATTGCCGCAAGCCAATGGCGGTGACAAACAAAATCAGCAGCAACTGGATGACGAATCCGGCAAGCAGCATGCGCCGCCAGGCTGTGGCACTGGCGGGACGTCGCGTCGACCTGGCTGAGGTGGCGTCAGGGTTGTCGTGCATGCTGAGTGCTCAAACCGGAGCCTTCCTGATTGATCTTGGCGTATGGATATTGCATCGTCTTCAAAGGGGCCAGAAGAGCGTTTTACCAGCGGGTAGCACGGTGCAGTGTTAAATGCCGGCACAGCGGCGAAATCTCCGTGTATGGCCCGGTCGGTGGCATGGGTCTCGGCATCTATAAGTTCCGCTGCATGAGTGCAAGTCGGGATTCAAACCCCGACCGAATCGACGTCCAGATTACCTTCAAACGGGAGAATGGCGGAGAACTTGAGGCTAGGGGCCTTGGTGCCGCTTCAGGGATGCCGCAGGTGCGCGGCGATTTCTTCCACCGACATGCGGCTGGTGTCGAGGACGGGGAGGGCATGGCGTGCGAACAGCTTCTCGGCGGTAGCGAGTTCGTCACGGCATTGTTGCAGGCTGGCATAGCGGCTGTCGGGATAGCGGGCGTGGCGGATGGCGGCAAGGCGCTCCGCCGACAGCGTCAGGGCGCGCAGGCGGGGCAGGTTGGCAAGCAGGACGTCGGGCAGCTTGCCGTGTTCAAGGTCGTCCGGGGTGAGCGGATAGTTGGCGACGCGCAGGCCGTATTGAAGCGCAAGGTAGAGCGCGGTGGGCGTTTTGCCGACGCGCGAGACGCCGACCAGGATCAGGTCGGCCTGGTCGAGCCGCTGGGGCTGCAGGCCATCGTCCAGCGCCAGACTGAAATTCACCGCATCCATGCGCGATTCGTAGTCATTGGTCATGCCGTGGGTGTGTCCGCCGCTGGGCGTGGCAGCCTGACCGAGAACGGTCTCCACGGCGGGGGCGACAAGGTCGAAGACATCGAACAGGCGAGCGTGGCTTTGACGCAGGCCGGCGCGCAGGGCCGGGTCAGCCAGGGTGGAAAACACCAGGGCATCGGGGGTGGCAGCAATCTGTTCGGCGGCGGCCTGAGCCTTTTCCGGGCTGTCGATAAAAGGCAGCACAATCAGGCTAAACTCAACTGCAGGAAACTGCGCCAGCACGCTTTTCGCCACCGCCTCGACGGTGACGCCGGTGTGATCGGACACGCAGTATGCGACGCGTTTTTTCATGGAGTGGATTATGCCGGCCTCTGACGACTATATCGTTTCCCTGGATACCCTGTCGATGGACGATGTGCCGCGCGTGGGGGGCAAGAACGCCTCGCTCGGCGAGATGATCGGGAATCTGTCGCATATGGGGGTCAAGGTGCCGGGCGGCTTTGCCACCACCTCGCAGGCGTTCTGGGATTTTCTCGATCACAATGATTTGCGCAAGCGCATCGACGCGCGGCTGGCGCCACTCGACGTGGCGGATGTGACGGCGCTGGCCGCGGCGGGCGCCGAGATCCGCGGCTGGGTGGAGGCTGCCGCCTTGCCGGATGCGCTGGAGTCCGGCCTGCGTACCGCATATGCCGCGCTCGGTAACGAAGTGTCGGTTGCCGTACGTTCGTCGGCCACTGCCGAGGATCTGCCCGACGCCTCGTTCGCCGGCCAGCAGGAAACCTACCTGCACGTGCGCGGTGCCGACGATCTGTTGCTCTACGTGCGGAAAGTCTTTGCCTCGCTCTACAACGACCGTGCCATCGCCTACCGTGTGCATCACGGCTTTGCGCACTCCGACGTCGCGCTGTCGGCCGGCGTGCAGCGCATGGTGCGCTCCGACATCGCGTGTTCCGGCGTGCTGTTCACGCTGGATACCGAATCCGGATTCCGCGATGTGGTGTTCATCACCGCCGCCTACGGGCTGGGTGAAACCGTGGTGCAGGGCTCGGTCAATCCGGATGAGTTCTACGTGCACAAGCCGAAGCTGGCCGAAGGCTTTCCTGCGGTGGTGCGGCGCGAACTGGGAGGCAAGGCCATCCGCATGGTGTGGCGCGACGGCGAGACCGTGATCGAGGACACGCCGGCCGAACTGCGCCGGCGTTTTTCGCTGACCGACGCCGAGGTGCTGGAGTTGGCGCGCCAGGCGATGACGATCGAAAAACACTATGGCCGCCCGATGGACGTCGAGTGGGCCAAGGACGGCGAAACCGGCGAACTCTTCATCGTGCAGGCGCGCCCGGAAACGGTGAAGGCACGCGCCAATGGCGCCAGCGAACGCTACACGCTGGAATCGACCGGCGAGGTGCGCATCAGCGGCCGCGCCATCGGCCAGAAGATCGGCGCCGGCAAAGTGCGGCTGATCGCCAGCCCGGCTGAAATGAACCGGGTACAGCCAGGTGACATCCTGGTCACCGACATGACCGACCCCGACTGGGAACCGGTGATGAAGCGCGCGGCGGCGATCGTCACCAACCGCGGCGGACGCACCTGCCACGCGGCCATCGTGGCGCGCGAACTGGGCATACCCGCAGTGGTGGGAACGGGCGAAGCCACCAAGCTGCTGAAGGACGGCGAGACGGTCACGGTGTCGTGCGCCGAAGGCGATACCGGCATGGTGTACGCGGGCAAGCTGGCCTTCACGGTGGAGACGCTGGCAAGCGAAACGCTGGCCGCGCCACCGGTGAAGCTGATGATGAACGTCGGCAATCCCGAACGTGCCTTCGAATTCGCGCAGATTCCCAATCACGGCGTCGGCCTGGCGCGGCTGGAGTTCATCATTGCCCGCATGATCGGTGTGCATCCGCTGGCGCTGCTCGACTACGCCGGCCAGTCGCCTGAACTGCGCGCCGAGATCGATGCGCGCACCGCCGGCTATGCCGACCCGGTGTCGTTTTACGTCGACAAGCTGGCCGAGGGCATCGCCACCCTGGCCGCCGCATTCTGGCCGCAGCCGGTGATCGTGCGCTTGTCCGACTTCAAGTCCAACGAATACGCCAACCTGGTGGGCGGCGAGCGCTACGAGCCGAAAGAGGAAAACCCCATGCTGGGGCTGCGCGGCGCAGCGCGCTACGTGTCGACGATGTTCCGCCCGGCGTTCGAACTGGAGTGCCGGGCGCTGAAGCAGGTGCGCGAGACGCTGGGGTTTTCCAACGTCGAAGTGATGATGCCTTTCGTGCGCACGGTGGAGGAATGCGCGGCGGTGGTCGGCCTGCTGGCGGCCAACGGCCTCAAGCGCGGCGACCACGGGCTGCGGCTGATCATGATGTGCGAGATCCCGTCCAACGTGCTGCTGGCGGACGACTTCTTGCAGTACGTCGACGGCTTTTCCATTGGCAGCAACGACCTCACCCAACTCACGCTGGGGATCGATCGCGATTCCGGGCTGGTGGCCGAGAGCTTCGACGAGCGCAATCCGGCGGTGAAAAAGCTCCTGGCCGAGGCCATTGCTGCCTGCAAGCGGCACGGCAAGTATGTCGGCATCTGCGGCCAGGGGCCGAGCGACCATTCTGATCTGGCCGACTGGCTGGTGGAGCAGGGGATCGGTTCGATGTCGCTCAATCCCGATACGGTGGTGGCGATTTGGCGGCGCCTCACTGCCTAGCGCGCGCCCGGGGAGGGGGGGCTGCTCCGCTTTGCGCATCGCAGGAATGGACCGAGAAGCGGAACGTGGCGCTCACCCGCATGGCGCCGCGGCCATACCGTAGCGTTGAACCAGGCGCTGGAACCGGCTGTCTTTGGCAAATTCAGGTAAAAAAAGAGGGGGCATTTCTGCCCCCTCTTTTTTGCAAGTGCGTAGCACGTCCCTTTACATGGCGTAGGACACGCCGACTGCCATCATGTGTACCCCGCCCGACAACAGGTCGTAGGCATCGTCTTCGTAGCGGTCGTAGAAGTAGTTCACGCGCAGCGTGGCCTTGTCGTCGATCAGGTATTCGGCCCCCAGCGCGAAGGAATGCAGGGTGTTGTCGATGATCGAGTCGATCGTGCCGGTCGCGGCTACCAGACTGGCCTGAACCGCGCCGCTGGCCACATCCCCCGTGGACTTCGAGAACGTGTAGCTGCCGTCCAGCTTGAGCTTGTCGCCGTACTGCCAGTCTGCGCCCAGATTGAAGACGTAGGAATCGATCTTGTAGTTGGGTGCGTCAATCGGTGTGAACACCACGCCGGGATTCCAGCGTTCCACATCGGACCGGATCAGATAGCTGGAAAAGTCGTCCTGCATCCAGTACAGGTTCGCGTAGGTGTTGACGTTCTCATGCAGCGACGCGTTCAGGCTGAGGCCCGCCGAGTGCAGGGTGCTGTCGATCTCCTGGTTGTAGGTCAGCCCGCCGACGCCATCGGTGAAGCTGTTGTTGCCGTTCTGCTTGTCCGTGTAGTCGTAGAAGCCGCTCACCACCCAGCCCTCAGGTGCCGCATAGCTCAGCATGGATTTCAGCTTGAACATCTCCTCCGGTTCGGTGACTAGACCGGTCTCGTCCGCCCAGGTGAAGGACGGGGTGACGCGCAGGTTCCAGCCCATCGCCGGGCGGGCGGTCCATTTCAGATAGACCTCGTCGGACAGGGTGTCCTCGCGGTAGAGCGACTGTGCCGGTGCGATGGACTGTCCGCTCGCACCCCAGGTCAGGTCGCGCTCAATGTCGAGCCGGCGCCAGCCGAGGGTCAGGTTGGAGCCGAGGAAACCGGGGCGCCAGTTGGCTGAGGCGCCATAGTCCAGCGAGTTGATGCGGTCGATGCGCGGCCCTGCGGTCGTGCTGACCAGCGCGTCCGGGAAGGTCGAGTCGTTGTCGCGGTTGGAATACTTGATGTGGCCTTCGACCGACACATCGGACGAAACCAGGGCGTTGGCGGTGAGATAGGCATTGTCGCTGGCGATCTCGCCCCTGGTGTGGCCGGAGAGCAATTCCAGTTCGCTGAAGGATTCCTGCTTCAGCCAGGACGCGCCATAGCCTGCAGAGACCACCACGCGGTCATTGAAGGTCTTGCTGGCACGGATGCCGTGATTGACCAGCTGGGTGTCGGGCGTATATAGAACAGACGCGATGGGGTTTGTCTTGGCCCCGGCGGCGAGCGTCACGCCGGCCGGACCGGTGATATCCCGCTCCACCTGCAGTTCGGGTGCCTTGTTGGTGAATTCCTCGAATGACACTTCGTAGGCTACTTCGAACAATTTGTTCGGAGAGCCGGATACGGTCAGGCCCACCCGGTTCATCCGCTCGTCGACGTCGAGGCGGGTGCCGCGCCAGCGCTGCTGGCCCGTGCCGCCACCCCCGCCGCCCAGTTCATCCAGAAAGAACGGTGCAAACTTGTCGCCGTTGCGGGAGTAGCCCTGGTAGTCCACCGCCAGGGTCGCCTGGTCGCCGAGCGCGGCGGGCTTGACCTTGAAGCCCGCGCCGTAGGTGGTGCGGTCGATGTGGTAGTTGTAGGGGCCTGCGTCGTCGTTGAACGTTCGGTACGGTCCCGTGCCGTCCATGGCGCCTCCCGGACCGGGCAGAACGCCGCCGGTGCCGTCCTTGCCGAGTTCGGGCTCGCTAGGGCGGTACAAATAGTCGATGCCGCCGGTAGCCGAGCGGTAGTGCGAGTAGTTTCCGTAGATGCCCAGTTTTTCGTCGTTGTACTCTGCCGTGCCGCGATGGTTGTGCTCGCCGAAACCGCGCCGCTCGAGGACGAACAGGTCGCGCTCGTTTTCCCGGACCGTCACGTCGAGATCGAGGTCGACGAACACGTCCGAGCGGATATCGTCGGAAAAACCCTCGCGGTAGTCGTAGCGTTCGAGAAACTGGGTCTGGTTCTCGTCCACGCCGTCGAAATAGTCGAACAGGAAGAGCCGCGGCGTGATGAGCGCAGTGGTGACGCGGGCACCTTCAGCCGGCACCGCCTTCTCAGCCGTTTTCGTGGCAGGCGTCTCTGCTGCGGATTTTTCTACAGCAGCTTTCTCCACAGCAGGTTTCTCCGCCGCAGGCTTCGCCAAAGCAGGGGGCTCTTGGGGGACGGGTGGTGCGGTCATTTCGTCGGCCTGCAGCGACGCAGCGAGCAGGGTGAGGGACGGCAACATCAATGCGATGGGGATCTTGCGTGTCATGTCTCTCTCCCGCCTCAGTATTTCAGTTTGGGGTCGCTGTGACTGCCGTGGATGGCGCTGTGGCAGTTGGTGCAATTGCGCATCTGGGCGCCGGTGAGCGCGCCGGCCTTGGTGTGCCGGTTGGCCGTGATCGAATGGCACTGCAGGCACTGCATCGGCTGCGCCAGTTGCATCAGGCGGCGGTTGGGCGAGCCATGCGGGTTGTGGCAAATGGTGCAGTCCTCCACCACGGGCGCGTGCTCGAACACCCTGGGCCCGCGCACGTTCTGGTGGCACTGGGTGCACTGCTCGGTCTTGCCGGCAAGGGTGGTCTGCTTGCCGGTGTGGGGGTCGTGGCAGTTCACGCAGGACAGGCCGCCTTCCTTCACCGGATGGTGCGAGGGCATGTTCATGCGGGCGGCGACGTCCTTGTGGCAGGTCATGCACACCGCCGAATTCCTGTCGGACTTCCACATGCCGACGTTCAGCCCCTTGAATTCCTGTCCGTCTTTCAAATGGACCTCTTGCGAATGGATGCCGTGGCAGTTGTTGCATTCGACCCCGGCCTTTTTGTGTGGGGAAAACGCCCAGTTCATGCGCTTGTGGTCGTTGTTCTTGTGGCAGGACAGGCAGTTGTCCGCAGCCGGGAACTTGACCGTACCCTTGCCGCCCTCCACGACATGCTTGGGTTCCGGCGTGTGGCAGGTCAGGCAGTCGCCGTGATAGGCATTGACCTTGTGATCCTCGACGGTCACGTGGCAGGTCTTGCAGGTTTCATTGTTGATGGGCGCCAGCGCCTGCGCCGGGGTGGGGGCCGGGGCGGGGGCAGGCGCCTGGGCCAAGGTCGGTGGCAAGTGGAACACCGCCCATGCGGTCAGAATGGATAGGAAGACGCGCATCATGTTTTTCCCCGTAGTTTTGCTTTGTTATAAGTTCAGCGGAAGGCTGTCGGCGCAATCGAGCCCCCTCCCAACTACAACGGAGGCCGTTTTTACGAAGCATAGGTGATTTGGTATTTTTGTGCCTTGAGTGAATTGTCAGCCGCGCGCGCTGCCGTGGCAACCGTTCTGAGTGGCCAGCCGGGTTCGCCCCTGGCTTACGATGCAAATTAACAACGCGACGGCCTCTCTGGCTTGCGGCCGGATATCTGCGGAGTGGGTGCCGCGTCACAAGGCAATCGTCTGTTGCCCGGTTGCTGACCCGTTTTCGCGCGCGTGTCTCGACGTATGCCGAACCGTTTCCGGCATTCGGTCCCGGGCAGCAGGTCTTCGCATCGGGTGCCGCATTCCCCCTGTCGTGTTTGCCGCAGCCGTGAGTGGCGTTCCGATCGTGTTAAATGCTGCGGTTTCGGATAAGCTCGCCCCCGTGTCGATGTTCAGGATTGATGGGGCCAATGATGCTTTCTGCCCATGGGCTGGCTTGCGAACGCGGCGAGCGCCTGTTGTTCAAGAATTTGGGTTTCGAATTGGGCCGTGGCGAAATCTTATGGGTGCGGGGCGGCAACGGGCACGGCAAGACCAGCCTGTTGCGCATCCTCTGCGGACTGTCCGTGCCTGCCGCGGGATGGGTGAACTGGCGCGACCAGCCCATCAAGACAGTGCACGAGCACTATGGCCGGGAGATGGCCTATGTCGGTCATGCCAACGGCATCAAGGACGACCTCACGCCCATGGAGAACCTTCGGATCGCCGCGGCGCTGGATGGCCGTGTTCTGGATGACACGGTTGCCACGGCCGCGCTGGGGCAGGTGGGTCTGTCGCGTTGCGTGGATTTGCCCGCTCGCGTGTTGTCTTTCGGCCAGCGGCGACGCGTTGCACTGGCCGGCTTGATGGCGGCCGGTGCGCTGCTGTGGATCCTCGACGAGCCGCTGACCGGACTTGATGTTGACGGGGTCGCAAGGGTGGAGCAGATGATTCGGGACCACGTCGTGGCCGGCGGGATCGTGGTCATGACCACTCATCAGCCGCTGGCGCTGGATGGCCTGCCGTACCAAACCCTGTCGGTCGGGGAATAGCATGGTTGCGCACGGGTTTCCATGCTGAAATTTTTGTTCACCGTCATCCGCCGCGATGTATTGCTGGCGGCGCGTCGTCGTGGCGACTGGCTGACGGCGCAATTCTTCTTTGTCATGGTGGTGAGCCTGTTTCCACTGGGCATCGGACCGGAGCCGGGTATGCTGCGGTCCATCGGGCCCGGCGTGGTCTGGGTGGCGGCGCTGCTGGCCTCGCTGCTGTCGATGGAGCGGCTGTTTGCCGACGATTACCGCGACGGCAGCCTGGAGCAAATGCTGCTGTCGCCCTATCCCACCGCCCTGTTGGCCCTGGGCAAGGCGATCGCGCATTGGATCATCAATGGCATTCCGCTGCTGCTCATTGCGCCGGTGTTGGGAATCCAGTTCAATCTGCCGGCCGATGCGCTGTGGATGCTGGTTCTGTCGCTGGCCATCGGCACACCCATCCTGTCCCTGCTCGGCAGTATCGGGGCTGCCTTGACGCTGGGCTTGCGTGGCGGCGGTGCGCTGGTCACCCTGCTGATCCTGCCGCTTTACGTGCCGGCCCTGATCTTCGGTGCCGGCGCGGTGGAGGGCGCGCTCTCCGGCGCCGGTTCGGAAGCGCATCTCTCGCTGCTCGGCGCGTTTTTGATGGTGTCGCTGGTGCTGGCGCCCTGGGTGAGCGCAATGGCCCTTAAAATTTCTGTGGAGTAGGCATTTGAATTGGTACTACTACGCTTCCCCGTCGACCTTTTATCCCCTGGCCGGGAAATTGATCCCATGGTTTGCGGCACTGGCCCTCATGCTGGCGACGGCAGGGCTCTACATCAGCTTCTTCGTGGCGCCAACCGACTTCCAGCAGGGGGAGGGCTACCGCATCATTTTCATCCATGTGCCGGCGGCCTGGATGTCGATGTTCATCTACCTCGTCATGGCCTTCTGGTCGGCCATCGGGCTGGCCTGGAATACCCGTCTGTCATTCATCATGGCGCGTGCGCTGGCGCCTACCGGGGCCATGTTCACCTTCGTCGCGCTGTGGACCGGCGCGTTCTGGGGCAAGCCGATGTGGGGCGCGTGGTGGGTGTGGGATGCACGCCTCACTTCGGAACTGATCCTGCTGTTTCTCTATGTCGGCGTCATGGCGCTGCAAGCCGCGATCGATGATCCACGCCGCTCAGACCGGGCCGGCGCGCTGCTTAACCTGGTCGGCGTCATCAACGTGCCGATCATCTATTTTTCAGTGCAGTGGTGGAACACCCTGCACCAGGGCGCCTCGGTCAGCCTCACCCGCGCGCCCTCGATGGCGCAGACCATGCTCTGGGGTATGCTGATCATGGCGCTCGCCGCCTGGATGTACACCGTCGCCGTCGCCCTGGCGCGCGCCCGTACGCTGGTCCTCCAGCGTGAAAGGCAGACCGACTGGGCGCGCGCTGTACTGGGGGGCTGGGCATGATCTGGGAAAGCTGGCAGGCCTTTTGGGCCATGGGCGGTTACGGCCTGTATGTGTGGGGTTCGTTCGGCATGACCCTGCTTTGCATCGTGGCCGAAATCGGGCTGCTGCGCCGCCATCGCACGCAGGCGCTGCAACGCCTCAGGCGGCTGCAAACCCTGGACCCACAATAAGAAACCTGAACCCGCCATGAAATCACGTCACAAAAAACTCGCCCTCATCGTTCTCGTTCTCGCCGCCCTCGGTATCGCGGTGGCGCTGGTGCTCAATGCCTTCAACAGCAACCTGGTGTTCTTCTTCTCTCCCACCCAGGTCGCCGCCGGCGAGGCGCCGATCAATCGCGCGTTCCGCATCGGCGGGCTGGTCGAAGAAGCCAGCATCAAGCGCGAGGCGGATGGACTCACTACCCGCTTCGTCGTCACCGACACTGCCCGCACGATCCCCGTGACCTACACCGGCATCCTGCCCGACCTGTTCAAGGAAGGTAAGGGCGTCGTCGCCGAAGGCCGGTTGGGTGCGGACGGCGTGTTCACGGCCACCCAGGTACTGGCCAAGCACGACGAGAACTACATGCCGCCGGAAGCCGCCAGTGCCATCGAACAGGCGCAGAAGGCGCAGCAAACCCTCGCGGAATGAGTAAGCCATTCCAGCCGCCCGGACAGTGCAGTCGGGTGTCTTCAAACACAGCAGGACAGGAGCACGCATGATTCCCGAACTTGGCCATTTCGCCCTGATATTGGCGCTGCTGCTGGCGCTGACCCAGGCCATCCTGCCGCTTGTCGGCGCACACCGCGGCAATCTCACCCTAATGGCGGTGGCGCGGCCGGCGGCACAGGGCCAGTTCGTGTTTGTAGGTCTCGCTTTCGCCTGCCTCGCCTGGTCCTTCCTCACCAACGATTTCTCGGTCGAGAACGTGGCCCGCAATTCGTTCTCGCAACTGCCCGAGGTCTATCGCCTGACCGCTACCTGGGGTTCGCACGAAGGCTCCTTGCTGCTGTGGGTGCTGATCCTCGCGTTCTGGAGCACTGCAGTGTCGGTGTTCTCGCGCCACCTGCCGGAAGACATGGCGGCACGCGTGATCGGCGTGATGGGCCTGATTTCGGTCGGCTTCCTCGCCTTCCTGCTGACCACCTCCAACCCGTTCGAGCGCCTGCTGCCCGCTGCCATGGACGGCAACGACATGAACCCGCTGCTGCAGGACTGGGGCATGATCATTCATCCGCCGATGTTGTACATGGGCTACGTCGGCTTCGCCGTCGCCTTCGCCTTCGCCATCGCCGCGCTGCTCTCCGGCAAGATGGATGTCGCCTGGGCGCGCTGGTCGCGGCCGTGGACCACGGTGGCCTGGGCCTTCCTCACCCTCGGCATCGTGCTCGGCAGCTGGTGGGCCTATCGTGAACTCGGCTGGGGCGGCTGGTGGTTCTGGGATCCCACCGAGAACGCCTCGTTCATGCCGTGGATCGCCGGCACTGCGCTGATCCATTCGCTCGCCGCCACCGAGAAGCGCGGCGCCTTCAAGGCGTGGACCGTGCTGCTGGCACTGACCGCGTTTTCACTGTCGCTGCTCGGGACCTTCCTGGTGCGCTCCGGCGTGCTCTCCTCGGTGCATGCCTTCGCCACCGACCCGGCGCGCGGCGCCTTCATCCTGGGTTTCCTCGCCGTGGTGATCGGCGGCTCACTGGCGCTGTACGCCTGGCGCGCGCCGAAAATGATCACCGGCAGCGGCTTCACCTGGTTCTCGCGCGAGTCGCTCTTGCTGGCCAACAACGTCATCCTGATCGCGGCGCTGGGGGCGGTTCTGCTCGGCACCCTGTATCCACTGTTCATGGACGCCATGGGCCTGGGCAAGATTTCCGTCGGCCCGCCTTACTTCAACGCGGTGTTCGTGCCACTGATGGCGCCCGCGCTCTTCCTCATGGGCATCGGGCCGCTGGCGCGCTGGAAGGAAGCGAGCCTGCCGGGCATCGCCGCCCGCATGAAGTGGGCGCTGGGCGTGGCCCTCGCCACTGGACTCCTGCTGCCGCTGACGCTGGACGGGTTCAACGCCTGGGCCAGCCTCGGCTTCTTCCTCGCGGCCTGGATCGCGCTGGCGGTGGCAGCCGCGTTCGTCGAGCGGCTGCGGTATGGACAGGGCAGCGTGGCGCACAAGCTGGCGGCGCTGCCGCGCGGCTTCTGGGGCATGCAGCTGGCGCACCTGGGCATGGCGGTCGGCATCGCCGGCATCGCCGTGGTTGCCAACTACTCGAGCGAGCGCGACGTGCGCATGGAGGTGAACAGCTACGCCGAACTCGCCGGCTACACCTTCACCTTCCGCGGCACCACCGAGCACGACGGCCCCAACTACCGCGCCGCGCGCGGCACGCTGGAGGTCAGTCGAGACGGCCAGCCGGTGGCCACGCTGCACCCCGAGAAGCGCCTCTACAACGCATCCGGCATGGGCATGACCGAGGCTTCGGTGCACCCGAACATCTTCCGCGACATCTACGTCGCCATGGGCGAACAGCTCGACGACGAGGGTGCCTGGACGGTGCGCCTGTTCCACAAGCCGTTCATCAACTGGCTCTGGTTCGGCGCCCTGTTCATGGTGGTGGGGGGCTTCATGGCGGCGTCGGACAAGCGCTACCGGATCGCACTGCGGCGCAGCGAAATGCCGAAGAACCTCGCGGCACAAGGCGCCTGAATCATGAAACGCTGGCTTCCGCTCATCCTCTTCCTCGTCCTTGTCGGGTTCTTCGCCAGGGGGCTGTTCCTCAACCCGCGCGAAGTGCCTTCCCCGTTCATCGGCCGCACCGCGCCAGCCTTCACGCTGCCGCTGGTGGGGGATGCGAACGCCTCCTTCAGCCCTGCAGACATGAAAGGCAGAGTCTGGATGCTGAATGTCTGGGCGCCCTGGTGCGTGTCGTGCCGTCAGGAGCATGGTTTCCTGATGCAGGTGACACAGTCCGGGGTCGTCCCCATCGTCGGCCTCAACTGGAAGGACAAGGCGCGTGAGGCGGAAGCGCTGCTCGCGCGTATCGGCAGTCCCTACGTGGCGGTGCCGGAGGATCTGGATGGCCGAGTCGGCATCGACTACGGCGTCACGGGCACCCCCGAGACCTACCTCATCGATCAGGCGGGCATCGTTCGGCTGAAGCACATCGGCCCGATCAATCCCGAGGTGTGGAAGAACACGTTCGAGCCGAAACTCAAGGAGTTGGGCGCATGAAAGCTTTCCTGCTGGCCATGCTGCTGGTTTTTTCTCTGCCGGCACTGGCCAATCAACCTGTCAGCGGGTCGTCCGATGCGCCGAAAGAGGCGCTGCCCAGCGCGGAGGATCCGGTCATCGAGCAGCGTCTGGTCAAGCTCGCCGAAGACTTGCGCTGCCTGGTTTGCCAGAACGAATCCCTGGCTGGCTCGCATGCCGAGCTGGCCGAAGATCTGCGGCGGGAAATCCGCGCCCAGATGAAGGCCGGCAAGGACGACGAGCAAGTGATCGCCTACCTCACCGAACGCTACGGCGACTTCGTTCTGTACCGTCCGCCGTTCAAGCCGGAGACCTGGCTGCTCTGGCTCGGCCCGTTGCTGTTCCTCGGCATCGGTGGCGGCGCCTGGGTCATGACGCTGCGGCGGCGCCGCGCCGCGCCAGTGACCCCGGTGGACGAAAAAACGCGCGCTGCCGCCGCTCAACTTCTGGAAGAAAAATGAATCCGTTCTGGACCGTATCCCTGTTCTGGATTGCTGTCGTCGTCTGCATCGTCCTTGCACTGGCCTTCGTGCTGCCGCCCCTGCTGCGCACGCGGGCCGCTGAGGGCAAGGCCGCGCGACGCGACGTCAATATTGCCGTTTACCGCGATCAGATGAAGGAAATCGAGGCCGACCGCAGCAACGGCCTGATCTCGGAAGCACAGTTCCAGACCGCCAGGACGGAGCTCGAAGCCCGCCTGGCAGACGATGCCCTGACGCCGGACGAAGGCCCGGAGCCCGGTCGTGTCAGCAGTCGAAAGCTGGGGTACACCCTGGGCGCGGTTCTGCCCGCCGCTGCGCTCGGTCTGTATTTCTGGCTGGGCAACCCCATGTCCCTGACTGCCATGGCGGATGCGCAATCCGGTCCCGCCCATCCCGCCGTGGCCGCCGCTCCAGGCGAGCATGATTTCATGGAGCTGGTCCGGAAAGTCGAAGAAAAGACCCGGGCAAATCCCGATGACGGCGAGGCGTGGACGATGCTGGCGAAGACCTACGGGGCGCTGGAGCGCTGGCCTGAAGCGCTGCAGGCGTTCGAAAAGGCGACCAGTCTGCTGCCGCAGGATGCATCGGTGCTGTCCGGCTACGCCGAGGCCCTGGCCATCGCCAGCGGCCGGGTACTGACGGGCAGGTCCATGGATCTGGTCCGGCAGGCGCTGGAAATCGATCCCGATGACATGAAGGGCCTGGAACTGGCTGGCATCCATGCCTACCAGGAGCAGGACTTTGCCCAGGCGGCCATCCATTTCAAACGATTGCATCAGTTGTTGCCACCGGAATCGCCTTATGCCCAGGAAATCCTGGCCGCGCAAAGAGAAACCGAACGCCTGGCTCAAACTGGCGTGGCGGGTCTGGATACGCTCGCCAATCCACCGCCTGTCGTGGACCAGGCGGCGCCGGTCGCGCAGGGCGCTGTCATCAGGGGCCGCATCGACATCGCGCCGGCGCTCAAATCCAGGCTCGCGGCAACGGATGTGCTTTTCCTGTTTGCCCGCCCGGGCGCGAGCGGGCCGCCTGTGGCAGCTGTTCGTGCGAGCGCCAGCCAACTGCCATTTGAATTCGAGCTGGATGACGGCGCGGCGATGAACCCCGGCAACACGCTTTCGCAGTACGAGCAGGTGATGCTGGTGGCCCGCATTTCGAAATCCGGCAACCCGATGGCCCAGCCGGGTGATCTGGAGGGGACCGTCGCTGACGTGAAGGTGGGGGCGACCGGCGTGAGAATCATGATCGATCAGGCCCGCCCCTGATCGGCGGCCAAAAGCAAAGCCACCGTGTCATTGAGCCATCATCGGCGATGGAGTAGAATCCGCCATCACCCGCCCCCGCTCATAACATGACGAAGTATGTGTTTGTCACTGGTGGGGTGGTTTCTTCCCTCGGGAAAGGGATCGCCTCCGCTTCACTCGCTGCGCTGCTTGAATCGCGCGGTATCCGTGTCACCCTGTTAAAACTCGATCCGTACATCAACGTCGATCCTGGAACCATGAGTCCGTTCCAGCATGGCGAGGTGTTCGTGACCGATGACGGCGCGGAAACCGACCTCGATCTGGGCCATTACGAGCGCTTTTCCAGCGCCCGGATGAGCAAGCGCAACAACTTCACCACCGGCCAGATCTACAAGTCGGTGATCGACAAGGAACGGCGCGGCGACTACCTCGGCGGCACGGTGCAGGTGATCCCGCACATCACCGACGAGATCAAGCGCCATATCCGTGACGGCGCCGGCGATGCCGACGTGGCGCTGGTGGAAATCGGCGGCACCGTGGGCGACATCGAATCGCTGCCCTTCCTGGAAGCCATCCGCCAGATGGGCTTCGAGGACGGCCCCACCAACACCTGCTTCGTCCACCTGACGCTGTTGCCCTACATCGCGACCGCCGGCGAACTGAAGACCAAGCCGACCCAGCACAGCGTGAAGGAACTGCGCGAGATCGGCATCCAGCCCGACATTCTGCTGTGCCGCGCCGACCGCGAGATTCCGATGGACGAGCGGCGCAAGATCGCGCTGTTCACCAACGTGCGGCCGGAGGCGGTGATCGAGATGCGTGACGCCGATTCGATCTACAAGATCCCGGCGATGCTGCACGACCAGATGCTCGACGAGATCGTCTGCCACAAGCTAAACATCCTGGCGCGTGCCGCGGACCTGACCGTCTGGAAGAATCTGGTGCACGCGCTGGAACACCCCCAGCACACGGTCAACATCGCTTTCGTCGGCAAGTACGTCGATCTCACCGAATCCTACAAGTCGCTGTCCGAATCGATGATCCACGCCGGCATGCATACCAAGAGCCGGGTGAAGATCCATTACATCGACTCCGAACAGATCGAAAACAGCGGTGCCGACTGCCTGAAGGGCATGGACGCGATTCTGGTGCCCGGCGGCTTCGGCAAGCGCGGGGTCGAGGGCAAGATCGCCGCCATCCGTTACGCACGTGAAAACAAGGTGCCCTACCTGGGCATCTGCCTCGGCATGCAACTTGCCGTGGTCGAGTTTGCGCGCGATGTCGCCGGCATGATGGACGCGCATTCGACCGAGTTCGATCCGGCCACCACGCATCCGGTGATCGGTCTTATCACCGAATGGCTGGATCGCACCGGTCAGATTGAAAAGCGCACCGAGCAGTCGGATCTGGGCGGCACCATGCGCCTCGGCGGGCAACCCTGCGAACTTAAGGAAGGCACGCTGGCGCGTCAGATTTACGGTGCAGCCAGCGTGGTCGAGCGCCATCGCCACCGCTATGAGGTCAACAACACCCTCTTGGCCGAACTCGAGGCCAAGGGCCTGGTGGTGGCCGGGCGTGCGCCCGGAACCGACCTGTGCGAAATGGTCGAACTCCCCGCCGCGGTCCATCCCTGGTTCGTCGCCTGCCAGTTCCACCCCGAATTCACCAGCAACCCGCGCAACGGCCATCCGCTGTTCATCGCCTATGTGCAGGCTGCGCTGGCGCATCAGCAGGAACGCAGCCAATGAAACTCTGCCATTTCGAAGCCGGTCTCGACCAGCCCCTGTTCCTGATTTCCGGTCCCTGCGTGATCGAATCCGAACAGCTGGCGATGGAAACCGCCGGCCAGTTGAAGGAGCTGTGTGCGGGCCTGGGCATTCCCTTCATCTACAAGTCTTCGTTCGACAAGGCCAACCGCTCCTCGACCCAGTCCTTCCGCGGACTGGGCCTGGACGAGGGCTTGCGCATCCTGTCCGAAGTCAAGAAACAGATTGGCGTGCCGGTGCTGACCGACGTGCACGAGGACACCCCGCTGGACGAAGTGGCGGCAGTGGTCGACGTGCTGCAGACGCCGGCCTTCCTGTGCCGGCAGACCAACTTCATCCAGAACGTCGCGCGCACCGGGCGTCCGGTCAACATCAAGAAGGGCCAGTTCCTGGCGCCGTGGGACATGCAGAACGTGGTCGACAAGGCGCGTGCCGTGGGCAACGACCAGATCATGGTGTGCGAGCGCGGCGTGTCATTCGGCTACAACACTCTGGTGTCCGACATGCGCGGGCTGGCGATCATGCGCAGCACGGGCTGCCCGGTGGTGTTCGATGCCACCCATTCGGTGCAGCAGCCGGGCGGGCAGGGTGCAACCAGCGGTGGTCAGCGCGAATTCGTGCCGGTGCTGGCGCGTGCCGCGGTGGCTGCGGGCGTGGCGGGCGTGTTTGCCGAGACGCATCCGAACCCGGAAGTCGCGCTGTCCGACGGCCCCAATGCCTGGCCGCTCGGCATGATGAAGGAATTGCTGGAGACGCTGAAGGAAATCGACGTGCTGGTGAAACAGCGCGGGTTTATTGAACACAGATTGATGAAAACCTGATCCGCGCAGCGGACACATGAAACTAAGGAAAAGCAATTGAGCGCCATTATTGATGTCATCGCCCGGGAAATTCTCGACTCCCGCGGCAATCCCACTGTTGAAGCCGACGTGCTGCTGGAGTCCGGCGTGCTGGGTCGCGCCGCCGTGCCGTCCGGCGCCTCCACCGGCAGCCGCGAGGCGATCGAGCTGCGTGACGGCGACAAGACGCGCTACCTCGGCAAGGGCGTGCTGAAAGCCGTCGAACACATCAACACCGAGATCTGCGAAGCCATCATCGGCCTTGACGTCGAGGACCAGGCCTTCATCGACCAGACCATGATCGAGCTTGACGGCACTGAGAACAAGTCACGCCTCGGCGCCAATGCCATCCTCGCCGTGTCGATGGCGTGCGCCCGCGCCGCCGCCGAACAGGCCGGCCTGCCGCTGTACCGTTACCTGGGCGGCGCCGCACCGATGGCGCTGCCGGTACCGATGATGAACATCATCAACGGCGGCGCGCACGCCAACAACAACATCGACATGCAGGAATTCATGATCATTCCAGTCGGCGCGCCGAGCTTCCGCGAAGCCCTGCGCTACGGTGCCGAAGTGTTCCACGCATTGAAGAAGCTGCTGGATGACGCGGGCATGGCGACCACCGTGGGCGACGAAGGCGGCTTTGCGCCCAACCTGGAATCGCACGAGGCCGCGCTGAAGCTGATCGTGCAGGCGATCGAGAAAGCGGGTTTGCAGCCCGGCATCGATGTCGCCATCGGCGTCGATTGCGCGGCGTCCGAATTCTACAAGGACGGCCTCTACCATCTCGAATCCGAAGGCCTGAAGCTGACCTCGGCCGCGTTCACCGATTACCTGGCCGCGTGGTGCGACAAGTATCCGATTCTCAGCATCGAAGACGGCATGGCCGAGGGCGACTGGGATGGCTGGAAGACGCACACCGAGAAGCTTGGCAAGCGCGTTCAACTGGTGGGCGATGACCTCTTCGTCACCAATGCCAAGATCCTCAAGGAAGGCATCGAAAAGGGCATCGCCAACTCGATCCTGATCAAGGTCAACCAGATCGGCACGCTGTCGGAAACTTTCCAGGCGATCGAAATGGCCAAGCAGGCCGGCTACACGGCGGTGATTTCGCACCGTTCGGGCGAGACCGAGGACACCACGATCGCCGACCTGGCGGTGGCCACCAATGCACGCCAGATCAAGACCGGCTCGCTGTCGCGTTCCGATCGCATGGCCAAGTACAACCAGCTGCTGCGCATCGAGGAAGAACTCGGCGACACAGCGAGCTACCCGGGACGCGATGCTTTCCGCCAGCGCGGCTAATCCCGGCGCGAGCAAGCTGTTCGCGCGCCTCCGCAGCCAGGGACTGACCTGGTTGCTGGCGGCGGCGATTCTGTTGTTGCAGTACCCGCTGTGGCTGGGTGAGGGAGGGTGGTTGAAAGTGCGTGAGCGTGCACAGAAAATCGAATCCCAGCAGGCCTTGAACCAGCGTCAGCAGGTACGCAATGCCGGCCTTCTGGCCGAACTGGGCGATCTCAAGCAGGGACGCGATGCCATCGAAGAGCGTGCGCGCAATGAACTGGGCATGATTGCCCCGGACGAATGGTTCGTCCGGGTGGTGTCTGCCCACGACGTTCAGTCGGGAAAAACGAATGAGTGACTTGCAAATCGGACTGTTGTTGATCGGTGTACTCATTGTGGCGGGGGTGCTGCTGTTCAACTGGATTCAGGAACGCCGCTTCCGCAGACAGGCCGATGCCGCCTTCCAGGCTCCGTTCGCCGACGCCCTGATGCAACAGGCGGGTGCCGTGCCGCGAGAGGCCAACAAGCGGATCGAGCCGGCGCTGAAGGAACCGGTCTTCGATGCTGCCCGGTTCAGCGAAGTTGCCGTGACCCATGAACCCCATCTGGCTGTCGATGTGGACAGGCCGCAGGTCGATGCGGTGCCCGTGACTGTCGAGGTGGCCCCATCTACCGCGCGCCCTGCGCCGGTCACCCCGCCCACTGCCCCGACTGCGCCTGCCCAGCCGCGTCCTGCGGTGGCAGTTTCCCCGGCGCCCTACGATGAGCTGATCGAATACCGTGTCCGTATCGGCAGCGATGGCGTGCCGGCCAATGTGTTCGCCGACGCGTTCAATCACTCGCGCACGCTGGGCAAGGCCGTGCGCTGGGTAGGGCTGCCGGTCGGCGCCGCGGAATGGGAAGATATACAGCCCTGGCGCGAGGTGCGTTATCAGCAGGTGGTGGTCACCATGCAGCTGGCGGACCGCAATGGCGCGGTGCAGGAAGATCAGCTGACTGCGCTGTGCGGCATGCTCCAGACCCTGGCTCAGGTTCACGGCCTGCGCATCGCCTGCGACGATGGGGTGGACGCGCTCGAACGCGCCCAGGCGATCGATCTTTTCTGCGTCGATGTCGATGTCCTGATCGGCCTCAATGTGGTGGCGCGCGGCGAAGGCACGGTGAATCTCACGCGCATCGAGCAGGCAGCGGAGGATAGCGGCATGGTGCTCGGCGTGGACGGCGTGTTCCAGCTGCTCGACAGCCGCGGCGAACCGCTTTACGCCCTGTGCAACCATGATGCGGAGCCATTCAGCGCCGAGGTGGTCGACGGGCAAACTTCGCAGGGCGTCACCCTGCAGTTCGACGTGCCGCGCGTGCCGGATGGCCTCAAGGTGTTCGATGGCATGGTGGCGTTCGGCCGCAAGCTTGCCAATGAGGTTGGCGGCATTCTGGTGGACGACAACCTGCGCCCACTGACCGATACCGGCATCGAAAAAATCCGCACCCAGCTCATGCACATCTACGAACGCATGGAAGCGCGCGGCGTGCCATCCGGTTCCCGGCGGGCGCTGCGTCTCTTCTCCTGATGGCGTCGCCCGAGGTGCTGGCGCGCGCGACCGCGCTGCGCCGGGAAATCGACCGCCACAACCACGCTTACTACGTTCTTGACTCGCCGACCATTCCCGATGCGGAATACGACCGGTTGTTTCGCGAATTGCAGGCGCTAGAAGCCGAACACCCCGAACTCGTCACCCCCGATTCACCCACCCAGCGTGTCGGCGGCAAGCCGCTGGCAGGCTTTGCGCCGGTACGCCATGCGGTGCCGATGCTGTCGATCCGCACCGAGACCGATACCGAGGCGAGCGGTGCACAGGCCTTTGATACACGGGTGCGCAAGGAACTGGGTCTGGATGAACGTGATCCACCGGTCGAGTACGCCGCCGAACTGAAGTTCGACGGCCTAGCCATCAACCTGCGCTACGAACAGGGTGTGCTGGTGCAAGCCGCCACGCGTGGCGACGGCGAAACCGGCGAGGACGTCACCCAGAACATTCGCACCGTGCATGCGATTCCCTTGCGTCTCAAGACAGAGTCTCCCCCCGCCGTGCTGGAAGTGCGCGGCGAGGTGTTCATGCGGCGGGACGATTTCGAACGCTACAACGCGAAGCAGCGCGAGGCCGGCAAACCCACCCTGGTCAATCCGCGCAACGGCGCGGCGGGCAGCATTCGCCAGCTCGATCCGGCGATTGCCGCCCAGCGGCCGCTGTCGTTCTTTGCCTATGGCCTGGGCGAGGTGCAGGGCTGGTTGCAACCGGCTACCCACGGCGCGACGCTTGACGCGCTGGCCGCGCTCAGCGTGCCGGTGTGCGGCGAGCGCATCACCGGCCTGGGCGCTGCGGCGCTGATCGCCTTCCACGATGACATCGCCGCGCGCCGCGATCAATTGCCATTCGACATCGATGGCGTGGTGTACAAGGTCAACCGCGTCGATCTCCAGCGTGAACTGGGCTTTGTCACGCGCGAACCGCGCTGGGCGGTGGCGCACAAGTTTCCGGCGCAGGAGCAACTCACCACCGTGCTCGGCATCGAGGTGCAGGTGGGCCGCACCGGCGCGCTGACGCCGGTGGCCCGGCTGGCGCCGGTGTTCGTCGGTGGCGTGACGGTGACCAATGCCACCCTGCACAACCAGGACGAGATCGATCGCAAGGACGTGCGCGTTGGCGACACCGTGATCGTGCGGCGCGCCGGCGACGTGATCCCCGAAGTGGTCGCCGTGGTGGCCGACCGGCGCCCCGTTCCCGAGCCCCCTCGTTTCGATATCCTGCAGCGCTATCCGGTCTGTCCGGAGTGCGGCTCGCACGTGGTGCGGCTGGAAGGCGAGGCGGCGGCACGCTGCACGGGCGGCCTGTATTGCCCTGCGCAGCGCAAGCAGGCCTTGCTGCATTTTGCCGGCCGCCGCGCCATGGACATCGAGGGTCTGGGCGACAAGCTGGTCGACCAACTGGTTGATCGCGGCCTGGTGCGCACGCCCGCCGATGTGTATGGTTTGAGCCTGGACACGCTTGCGGGTCTGGAACGCATGGCCGAAAAATCCGCAGCCAATCTGCTCCAGGCTGTGGAGACCAGCAAGGCCACCACCCTGGCGCGCTTCATCTTCGCGCTGGGGATCCGTAATGTCGGAGAGACCACTGCCAAGGATCTGGCGAAGCATTTTGGCGCGCTGGACAAACTGATCGCAGCAACCGAAGCCGAGTTGCTCGCGGTGAGCGACGTCGGTCCCATCGTGGCGCAGTCGATCACCCAGTTTTTTGCCGAGCCGCATAACCTGGAGGTAGTCAACAAACTGCGTGCCGCCAGGGTGCGCTGGCTGGAATCCGAAGGCATGCAACAATCGGCGGGTATGCTTGCGGGCAAGACGCTGGTGCTGACCGGCACCTTGCCGACGCTGACGCGCGATGCCGCAAAGGAAAGGATCGAGGCGGCAGGCGGCAAGGTGGCGGGGTCGGTATCGAAGAAAACCGACTACGTGGTGGCCGGCGAGGAGGCCGGCAGCAAGCTGGCAAAAGCGCAGGAGCTCGGCGTGGCCATTCTCGACGAGGCCGGGTTGCTGGCCTTGCTTGCCACGAACAACAAGAACGCGCAGCACGCTCTGGATTTTTGAACCCAGGAACTGACAGGGAAGCGATATGCAAAAAGTCAAAAAAGCCGTATTTCCGGTGGCCGGCCTCGGCACCCGTTTTCTGCCGGCCACCAAGGCCAGCCCCAAGGAAATGCTGCCCATCGTCGACAAGCCGCTGATCCAGTACGCGGTCGAAGAGGCCATGGAAGCCGGCATCACCGACATCATCTTCATCAGCAGCCGCACCAAGCGCACCGTCGAAGACCACTTCGACAAGGCCTACGAACTGGAAACCGAACTGGCCGCGCGCGGCAAGGATCGCGATCTGGAACTGGTGCAGTCGATCCGCCCGCCCGGCGTCAACTTCATCTACATCCGCCAGGCCGAAGCGCTGGGACTCGGACATGCCGTGCTGTGCGCGCAGCCGGTGGTCGGCAACGAGCCCTTCGCCGTCATCCTCGCCGACGACCTGATCGACGGCAGCCCGGCGGCGATGAAGCAGATGGTCGATCAATATGACTATTACCAGTGTTCGGTGCTCGGGGTGCAGCAGGTTGCACCTTCGGAAACCGCGTCCTACGGCATCGTCGACGCCACTCCCATGGCCGATCGTGTGTCGCGGGTGAACGCCATCGTCGAAAAACCCAAGCCCGAAGACGCGCCGTCCAACCTCGGCGTGGTCGGCCGCTACATTCTCACGCCACGCATCTTCCATCACATCCAGCACCTGAAGCCCGGCGCCGGCGGCGAACTGCAGCTGACCGACGCCATCGCCGCGTTGCTGAAAGAACAGCAGGTGCTGGCCTATGACTTCGACGGCATTCGCTACGACTGCGGCAGCAAGTTGGGCTATCTGCAGGCCACGGTCGAATATGCGCTGAAGCACAGCGAGGTCAGCGAAGACTTCGCGGCGTACCTGAAGAAGCACATCTGCTGAATTTTTGGTGCGAGACGAGGGCGGCGGTTTGGATCGGGTCCAGCCCGGTTCACGCGCAGGACGTCTGCAGCGCGGTCGCCTCAATCCTGGACCAGGCGGATTCTTCAAGCCAGCTTTCCAACTCCTCCGCCGGGATGGGCGTGCCCATCAGATAACCGTGTGAACTGTCGCAGCCGAGTAGGGTGAGCGTGTCCCGCGCTGCGCTGGTCTACACGTCTTCGGCAATGACGTTCAGTCCCAGGTTGTGTGCGAGTTCGATGGTTCGGAACGGGGGGCCATTCTTTAACCGCTCCGGACGAGCGGGAGGGGCGCCCGGCGTGGGGGCTACGGCACGCCGTGCAGCCAGACCGCGGCTTCCAGAGCATCGCCCGCAGCCATTCCCTGTCCCAGCAACGCAACCAGCATGCCGGTGAGGCGGTCCCCGGAGCCGGCCTGGGCCAGCCAGGGGCCACCGCTGGTGTTGATGGCATAGCGGCCATCGGGGTGCGTGATCACGGTGCCCGCGCCTTTGAGCGCGACGTGGGCGTGGAATTGCGTGCTCAGGCGGCGTGCGGCCCCGATGCGATCCGCCTGGATGTCGGCACCTTTGGATCCGAGCAGGCGCGCGGCTTCGCCGGGGTGCGGGGTGAGCAGGGTGGGGTGGCTGCGGTGGGCGGCCAAGGCAGCCAGTTTGGCGTTGCCGGCCAGCAGGTTCAGCGCATCGGCATCCAGCACCAGCGGACAGGGCGCGGCGAGTGCGGCTTCCAGCAGCGCGCGCGCGCGCGGGCTTTGACCCAGACCGGGGCCGATCGCCAGCCCGTCCAGTCGCGCACTCGCCAGGGTCTCCGGCATGGCAAACATCAGCCGCGGCTCCAGGTAGTCGACCGCGATGCGCTCGTCCAGCGTGCCCAGCGTGACGCTGCCGGCGCCTTGTTGCAGCGCGGCGCGCCCGGCGATCAGGCAGGCGCCCACCATGCCGCTGCCGCCGCCGATGATGCCGACGTGGCCGAACAGACCCTTGTGGCTGTTGCGCGCGCGCGGGGGCAGACGGTGGCGGCTTTCCGGTTGGGTCAGGGCAATGCCGGGCGTGTCGGGCAGGGCGACTGGATCGACGCCGAGGAAGTCCAAGTGCAGTTTGCCGGCGTAATCGGGGCCGTCGGCGGTGAGCAAGCCGGGCTTAAGGCCGAGAAAAGTCAGGGTGTGATCGGCGCGCAGGGCGCTGCCGCAGATTCGCCCGCTGTCGGCGTCGAGTCCGCTCGGCACATCGAGTGCCAGTTTGGGGCAGTTCAAGGCATTGGCCTGCGCGATCCAGCGCGCGTCTTCGCCGCCGATGTCGCGTTGCAGACCGACGCCGAACAGGCCGTCGATGACGAGACTGTAAGGCTGCGACGGCGGGATGTCGGCCAGGATCGTTCCGCCGCTTTCGCGCCAGGCGGCCCAGGCGCGAGCGGCATCCGGTGGCAGGCGCGCGGGGTCGGCGCGGCTGACGACCGCCACCCTGAATCCCTGCGCCACAAGCCGGCGCGCCGCGATCAGGGCATCGCCACCGTTGTTGCCGGTGCCCGCCAGGATCAGGACCGGTTCACCCGATTCACTCGCCAGTGTGCCAGCCAGTTCGGCCGCCGCGGTGCCTGCCTTTTCCATCAGCGACGGGGTGGGGTGGCTCGCGGCCCACTGTCGGTCGATGGCGCGGATGTCGGTCGCCGTGAACAGCGGAGGCGAGATCAGGGAAAACGGATCGGTTGGCATGGGGGTGCGTGTTCAGGGCGGTCGCAAGCAGAAATGCCATGTTAGTCCAAGGGTCGGCGCTGGTTGAATTTGACCAGTTCGGCCGGTCTACAGAATGGCACCGAATCGCCGTTACTGAGCGATCGAATTCCCCTCATCAAATGGAGTTGACATGCACAGACGCAGCTTTCTGGCAGGCCTGACCATCCTTCCCGCGCTACCGCTGGTGGCCCATGCCGCCAAGCCCAGTCTCAATATCGGCATTTATCCGGGTACCGGCAAGGCCGACATCCTGACGGGCGATTTCCGCGCCTACGCGATGCCTTTTGCACAGGCCTTGGGCGCAGCCGTCGATGCGCAACCGAAGCTGACGCTGTTCCGCACCATCCGCAGCGTGATGGCTTCCCTGAAAAGCGGGCGGCTCGACCTCTATTTCGTGCCGCCTTCGGTGGCCGTGGCCGTGCTCGAGCACGATTACTCGCCCGTCGTCCGCGTGCGCGATCAGGCTATGGGCGTACTGGTGCGGCGCAAGGGGGCGACGGTCAAAGCCGTGGCCCTGACCGAGAAGGAGTCCTGGCTCGACGTCATGGCGCGCCATACCCTGAAGAACAACGAGATTCAGCCGGAGAAGCTCTACAACTTCAAGACGCAGGACGATGTGGCGTTGGCGATCGAGCGCGACTACGCCCAGGCCGGCAGCCTGCGCAGCGGCGCGGCGAAACAACTGGTCGAAAAAGGCCTGGTCGAGGTGTGGTATCCCTTGCCCGCCACGCCGGACTTCACTCTGATGGCGACCAACCGCCTGAGCGCGTCTGACCGGGACAAGCTGGGCGCGGCGGCGGCTGGTCTGAGTGCGAGCGCGATTGAGTCGCTGCAAAAAACCATCCACAGCAAAGTGACGGGCTTCGTCATCGACAAGGAAGCCGATTACAAGACCATCAAGCAGGCGATGAGCGAAGCCGGCTACTGATCCGGCGCTTGCGGGGCAATCCTGGTGACCTAGACTGCGGGGTATCCACTGGTTTGAAGGAACACGCTATGGATACCCAACATCGCACCCCGTCGGGCGCCTTGGTGGCGCAATGTTCCGACGAGGAGGCCTGCACGGTGCTGACCTGCGCCGTATGTCTGAAGGAAGTCCCGGCAGATGCCGTCAACGTGACGGACGCGCAGGACTACGTTCATCATTTCTGTGGTCTGGATTGCCTCGAGGCTTGGCAAAAGCAGGCCGGCAACCGCCAATAAGCGGGCCCGGAGAAGCGCCCCGATCGGCTAAAATAGCGCCTTTGCCCGTTCGCAAAGACGCACATGCCTGCCATCGTCTCTCTTCCCGGCGCTGCCGCGCTGTCCCCGTTCCGTCTCGATAAAATTCGCCACGAGGCCGCGCAGCAGGGCCTGAGCCTGGGCACGCTGACGGCGCGCCATTGGCATTTCCTGGAGGTGGACGCAGCGCTCGACGCCGCGCAGATGCGCCTGGTCGAGCAGGCGCTCGATTACGGCACGCCGACCGCTGCGCCGACGGCCAACGACCCGCTGATCCTCGTTACGCCGCGCCCCGGCACCCTTTCGCCGTGGTCGTCGAAGGCCACCGATATCCTGAAGAATTGCGGGCTGTCCGGCTTCAAGCGGATCGAGCGCGGGGTGGCCTTCCATGTGCTGGACACCGCAGGGCTGCCGCTGTCGGGCGAGGCAAAGGCACGCCTGCTGCCGCTGCTGCACGACCGCATGACCGAAGCGGTGATGACGCTGGCCGACGTCGAGCAGCTGTTTCGCCACGTGCCGCCGCGTGAGCTGGCATCGGTCGACGTGCTGGGCGGCGGCCGCGCCGCACTGGAGACGGCCAACCGTGAACTGGGACTCGCCTTGTCGGACGACGAAGTCGAGTACTTGGTGGAGAACTTCACCCGCATCGGACGCAACCCCACCGACGTCGAGCTGATGATGTTCGCGCAGGCCAACTCCGAGCACTGCCGCCACAAGATATTCAACGCCAGCTGGGTGATCGACGGCGCGGCGCAGGTGAAGTCACTGTTCGGCATGATCCGCGACACCCACGCCGCCCATCCCGAAGGCACGGTGGTGGCGTATTCCGACAACTCCTCGGTGATCGAGGGGGCGCAGATCGACCGCTTCTATCCGCGCGCCGACGGCCGCTACGCCTACAGCAGCGAACTCACCCACGTGCTGATGAAGGTAGAGACGCACAACCACCCGACCGCGATCTCGCCCTTCCCGGGCGCGGCCACCGGCAGCGGCGGCGAAATCCGCGACGAGGGCGCGACCGGCATCGGCTCCAAGCCCAAGGCCGGCCTCGCCGGCTTCTCGGTGTCCAACCTCAATATTCCGGGCTTCGAGCAGCCGTGGGAAGCGGGCGTGTACGGCAAGCCCGACCGCATTGTCACCCCGCTCGCGATCATGCTCGAAGGCCCGATCGGCGCGGCGGCATTCAACAACGAATTCGGCCGCCCCAACCTGGCGGGCTATTTCCGTACCTTCGAAGAAACCGTCGCCGGGCAGCGCCGCGGCTATCACAAGCCCATCATGCTGGCGGGCGGCGTTGGCAGCATCCGCGCCGACCACGTGGAGAAGAAAATGCTGCCGGTCGGCACGCTGCTGATCCAGTTGGGCGGCCCCGGCATGCTGATCGGCCTCGGCGGCGGCGCCGCCTCCTCGATGGACACCGGCGCCAACGCCGCCGACCTCGACTTCGATTCGGTGCAGCGCGGCAACCCGGAAATGGAGCGGCGCGCCCAGGAAGTCATCGACCGTTGCTGGCAGCTCGGCGACAAGAACCCGATTCTGTCCATCCACGACGTCGGCGCCGGTGGCCTGTCCAACGCGCTGCCCGAGCTGGTGCACGGCGGCGGCCGCGGCGGCCGCTTCGAACTGCGCGCCGCGCCGTCGGAGGAATCCGGCATGTCGCCGCGCGAAATCTGGTGCAACGAGGCGCAGGAGCGCTACGTGCTGGCGATCCCGCCGGACCGGCTCGACGAGTTCCGTGCGCTGTGCGAGCGCGAGCGCTGTCCGTTCGCCGTGCTGGGCGAGGCCACCGACGAAAGTCATTTGCTGGTGACCGACAGCCATTTCAAGAATGTGCCGGTCGACGTGAGCCTCGATGTGATCCTCGGCAAGCCGCCCAAGATGACGCGCGACGTCGCGCACCAGCCGGCTCTGCCGGCGCCGCTGGCGCTTGACGGAATCGACCTCAAGGACGCGGTCTATCGCGTGCTGGCGATGCCCGGCGTGGCGTCGAAGATGTTCCTGATTTCCATCGGTGACCGTACTGTCGGCGGCTTGACCGCGCGCGACCAGTGCGTGGGGCCGTGGCAGGTGCCGGTGGCCGATTGCGCGATCACCCTGGCCGGCTATCAGACCACTCACGGTGAGGTGTTTTCCATCGGCGAAAAGGCCCCGCTGGCCTTGATCGATGCACCCGCATCGGGACGCATGGCCATCGTCGAGGCGATCACCAACCTGGCTGCCGCGCGCGTCGACGGTCTTGCCCAGGTGAAGCTGTCGGCCAACTGGATGGCGCCGGCCGGCCACCCCGGTGAGGACGCTGCCCTGTTCGACACGGTGGCGGCGGTTTCGAATTACTCCCAGGCGCTGGGCATCTCGATCCCGGTCGGCAAGGATTCGATGAGCATGAAGAGCGTGTGGCAGGACGGCGGCGAGAAGAAATCGGTGACCTCGCCGATCTCGCTGGTGATCTCGGCGTTTGCCAACACCCCTGATGCCACGCAGCACCTGACGCCGCAACTGCGTACCGACGCCGGCGACACCGATCTGGTACTGATCGATCTCGGACTGGGCAAAAACCGCCTCGGTGCATCGAGCTTTGCGCAGGCCTTCAAGCAGATGGGCGATCGCTGCCCGGACGCCCCCGACGCCGCGGCGCTCGTTGCATTCTTCGACACCATCCAGGCACTGAATTCAGCCGGCAGGTTGCTGGCCTACCACGACCGTTCCGATGGCGGCCTGTTTGCCGCGCTTGCCGAAATGGCTTTCGCCGGCCATTGCGGGGTGGAGATCGACGTCGACGAGATCTGCTCCGACAAGATTCGCCTCGACGTCGAGGAAGAAGGCCAGCCGGAGCCGGAGACGCTGGACCCGCGCGGCTACTCCGAGCGCATCTTCAACGTCTTGTTTAGCGAAGAGGTGGGCGCGCTGCTGCAGGTCCGCCGCGGCGACACGCAGGGGGTGATGCAGGCCTTCTTCGATGCCGGCCTGCGCGGTGAATTCCATGTGATTGGTCAGCCCAACACCGGTGATCGCGTGCGCGTGCTGCGCCGCGAGCGGGTGATCCTGGACGAGGCGCGCACCGACCTGCAAAGCGCCTGGGCGCGCACCAGCTACGAAATGGCGAAGCTGCGCGACAACCCGGTCTGTGCCGAGCAGGAGTTCGCACAGCATGCCGACGCCGGCGACCCCGGCCTGCGCTATGCGCCGAGCTTCGATATCAATGAAGACATCGCCGCGCCCTACATTGCGACCGGCAAACGCCCGCGCGTCGCGGTGCTGCGCGAGCAGGGCGTCAACGGCCAGGTCGAGATGGCCGCCGCGTTCGATGCCTCCGGCTTCGCTGCCGTCGACGTGCATATGAGCGATGTCCTGTCCGGCCGGGTCAGCCTGGCCGACTTCACCGGCCTCGCTGCCTGCGGAGGCTTCAGCTACGGAGACGTGCTGGGTGCGGGCGGAGGTTGGGCAAAATCCATCCTGTTCAACCCGCGCGCGCGCGACCAGTTCGCGGCCTTCTTCGAACGCGCCGAAACCTTTGCGCTGGGTGTGTGCAACGGCTGCCAGATGATGAGCCAGTTGCACGACCTGATTCCGGGCGCCGCGGCCTGGCCTCGCTTCGAGCGCAACCTGTCGGAGCAGTTCGAGGCGCGCTTCGCGCTGGTGGAAGTGCTGGATTCGCCGTCGATTTTCTTCGCCGGCATGGCGGGCTCGGTGATGCCGATCGCGGTGTCGCACGGCGAAGGCCGGGTGGATTTCCGCGACGCTGCGCATGCCGGGCAGGCGCAGGCCACCTTGCGTTACGTCGACCACCGTGGCGCGCCGACCGAAACCTATCCGGCGAATCCAAACGGCTCGCCCGGAGGGTTGACCGGCTTTACCACTGCGGATGGCCGCTTCAGCATCCTGATGCCGCACCCGGAGCGGGTTTTCCGCGCCGCGCAGCTGTCATGGAGGCCGGATGACGTGGCCGGAGCGGCTCCGTGGCTGCGGATGTTCCGCAACGCGCGGCGCGCGGTTGGGTGATGCGCGCCGTCTATGCGAAAATAGTGAGCTTTGCCGTATTGAATCCCGCTGTGCCGGGCTCTGATTCCCTTCTGCCATGAATGCACACGAAAATCTCCTGACTGACGACCACCTGCGCGCGCAGGTCAAACTGCTGGGCACCTTGTTGGGTCAGGTGCTGCTGCAGTTTGCCGGCGAAGACGTGTTCGAGGCGGTTGAAACCCTGCGCCGCGGCTTTGCCGAGTTGCAGCAGCAGGAGGACCAGCAGCGCCGCACCGAGTTGATGGCGATGATCGACACCATGCCCGCCGGCAAGGTGGAGCTGGTGGTGCGTGCCTTCTCCAGCTATTTCATGCTGGTCAACGTGGCGGAAGAAAGCTTCGCGCACCGCAACCGCCGTCGCCTGCTGTCGCACGGCATGGCGCTGTGGGAAGGCTCGTTCGACCGCACGCTGGGCGATCTCAAGTCGCAGGGCATTTCGGTGAAGACCCTGCAGGACATGCTCAACCGGCTGCACTTTGCACCGGTGTTTACCGCGCATCCGACCGAAGCGCGCCGCCGCGCGGTGATGGAAGGGGTGCGCCGGGTTTTCCTGATTTGCGACCAGATGTACAGCCAGACGCTGGGAGTGAACGACCAGCGCGAACTGGAAGCGCAGCTGGCCGCCGAGATCCAGGTGATGTGGCGCACCGACGAACTGCGCAGCGCCAAGCTGGAAGTGCGCGACGAAGTGCGCAACGGCCTGTATTACGTGCGGGAAAGCCTGTTCGAGGCAGTGCCGAAGGCGTATCAGTATTTTGAGAAGGCGGTTCGCAAGCACTACGGCGTGAACGCCGACGGCGTGGGCGTGGTGGAAGTGCCGAGCTTCATCCGCTTCGGTTCATGGATCGGCGGCGATCGCGACGGCAATCCGTTCGTGACGGCGGACGTCACCGAGTGGACCGTGCATACGCAGATGCAGGAAGCGCTCAGGGAATACCGCGCGCGCGTGCTGGAACTGCGGCAGACGCTCACCCACAGCAGCGGCTGGTGCACACCTTCCGCAGCCTTCCTGGAGCGTTTGGCGGAATACGAGGACGAGTTTGGCGAGCAGGTGTTCCGTGGTACCGCGGTGCAGATCTACAGCCGCGAACCCTACCGCCGCATGGCGGCGATGATGCTGGCGCGTCTGGATGCGAACCTGTCCTACGTCCACCAGTGCCTGGCCGACGTGCCGAGTTTCATCCCGAACCTGGCGTACGAAAACGCCGTCGCCTTCCTCGACGACCTCTATCTGCTGCGCGATTCGCTGATCAGCCATGGCGACCGCATCGTCGCCATGCAGGATTTGCAGGCGCTGATCCGGCTGGTCGAGAGCTTCGGCTTCCATTTGCTGCAGCTCGACATCCGCCAGGAGTCGACCGTGCACACGCGCACGGTCGCTGCCGTGTTGCGGCAGATCGACGCCGATTTCGATTACCAGGGTGCATCGGAAACCGAACGCCTGCAGCGGCTGGCCGGCTGGATCGGCCACATCGATCCGATCGCGATCGATGATGCCGTGCTCGACGACGAGGCACGCGAGGCGCTCGCGGTGTTCCGCCGCATGGCGAAGTTGCAGGCCGAAGTGGGCGATGAAGTCTTTGGCGCCTATGTGATCTCGATGACGCACAGCGCCTCCCACGTCATGGAAGTGATGCTGCTGGCTCGGCTGGTCGGCCTGTGCGGCCACAACGGGCGCGAGTGGTTCTGCCGCATTCAGGTGGCGCCGTTGTTCGAGACGGTGGACGACCTGCAGCGCAGCCAGGCGATTCTCGGCCAGTTGCTGTCCAGCAAGGTCTACCGTGCGCTGATCGCGGCCGACGGCAATCGCCAGGAAGTCATGCTGGGCTATTCCGATTCGTGCAAGGACGGCGGCATCCTGGCGTCGAACTGGAACCTCTATCAGGCACAGCTTTCCATCATCGCGCTGACCCAGCGCTACGGCGTCGAATGCCGCCTGTTCCACGGGCGCGGCGGCACCGTCGGGCGCGGCGGCGGCCCCACTTACGAAGCGATCCTGTCGCAGCCGCCCGGCACGGTCAACGGCGAGATCAAGTTCACCGAGCAGGGCGAGATGCTGTATTACAAGTACAGCAATCCCGAAACCGCCACCTATGAAATTGGCATGGGCGCTACCGGTCTGCTCAAGGCAAGCGCTACCGCACTGGCGCATTGCGAAGTGCATTACCCGCAGGACTATCTCGACTGGATGCGCGACATCGCGGCGGCGGGCGAGACGGCCTACCGCGCGCTGATCGGCTCGCCGGGCTTCATCGACTACTTTTACGAGAGCACGCCGGTCACCGAAATCGGCCTGCTCAACATCGGCAGCCGGCCGTCGCATCGCAAGAAGGCCGATCGCTCGCTTTCGTCGATCCGCGCCATTCCCTGGGTGTTCGGCTGGGCGCAGTCGCGTCATACCTTGCCCGCCTGGTACGGCATCGGCAGCGCACTGAGGGGTTTCATCGAGCGCCAGCCGGACGGGCTCGCGCATCTGCAGGCGATGTGCCGCGAATGGCCGTTCTTCCGTGGACTGTTGTCCAACGTGCAGATGGCGCTGACCAAGGCCGACATGGAAATCGCCGAGGAATACGCGCGCCTGTGCGACCACCCCAACACCATGACCATCTACCGTGCGATCGCGCACGAGTACGCGCTCACCGTGGCCGGAGTCAAGCAGGTCGCGCAGATCGAGAATCTGCTGGAAGACAACCCGTCGCTGTCGCTGTCGATCTCGCGCCGCCGCCCCTATATCGATCCCATCAACCACATTCAGGTGAGGATGCTGAAACGCTACCGCACCGACAGCGTGTGGGAAGCCGAGCAGGACTCGTGGCTGACGCCGCTGAAGCGTTCGATCAATGCCATTGCCGCCGGGATGCGGAACACCGGCTGATCACGTGGGCGACGCCATGACGAACAGCCCTTCTCCAGGCCAGCCGAAACGGCGCGGGCTGGTTTTCTCCATCGGCGTCAACGTCGTGCTGCTGGTGCTGGCAGGCGGGCTGCTGCTGTATGCCTTCATGCTCAATGTCGACCTCGGCGACGTCAAGCGGCGCCTGTCGAAGGAAGTCGAAATCCGCCAGCAATCCGAGCGCTATCTGATCGAAACGCGCAACCAGTTGACCGAAAGCATGCGGGAAATCGAGCAACTCAAGGCGCAGCTAAGCTACAAGGAAACCGACTACCAGGCGGCGACATCGGCCAAGCCCGCGTTGCCGGTGGTCGTCAGCTTCCGTTCATCGATTCTGGGCAAAGGCCTGGTCGCGGTGCTAGACAACACCAGCGATCGCTATCTGAGCGTGATGTTGTCGGCGCGCAGCCCCACCCTGTCCACGGCGAGGCGTTTCAGCATTGAGCTCAAGCCAAAATCCAGCACCGATTTCGGCCACATGGAAGGCTGGCAGTTTGCCTCTGGTGACGAGTTGGGCCTGTTCAACGACGACTTCGGTGCGCTTCGGCTGACCGTGCCCTGAGCGACGGGCGGGGGACTGGATTTGATGGGCAGGGTGTGATAAAAAGATAGTACTGTCTTTTATCTGGCTGCCTTCATCATGCCGACGACTCTCGAACTGCTCCAGAAATACAGCGTACCCGGCCCGCGCTATACCTCGTACCCGACCGCGCCTTATTTCCATACCGGCTTCACCGAGGCGGACTGGATGGATGCGCTGACTGCACCGGCGGCCGACCGTGGCTTGTCGCTGTATGCCCATATCCCGTTCTGCGATTCGCTGTGCTTTTACTGCGGCTGCAACATGGTGGTGACGCGTGACTACAGCAAAACGCAGTCCTATCTCGCCGGCCTTGATCTGGAAATGGCGCGCACGGCGCAGCTTGTCGACCCGACGCGCGTGGTGCGCCAGTTGCACTGGGGCGGCGGCACCCCGACCTATCTGAATCCAGACGACATTCGCCGCCTGATGGCAATGATGCGGAAGTATTTCACCGTGACCGACGATGCCGAAATCAGCTGCGAGGTCGACCCGCGCGAACTGACGTTCGAGCATCTGGCGGCTCTGCGTGAATCCGGATTCAATCGCCTCTCGTTCGGCGTGCAGGACATGGACCCGAACGTGCAGCAGGCGGTCAATCGCATTCAGTCGGAATTCCTCATCCAGCAGGTGCTCGACTGGTCGCGCGAACTCGGCTTTTCCAGCATCAACCTGGACCTGATCGTCGGTTTGCCTAAGCAGACTATCGACAGTTTCAGGCGCACGCTCGATCGGGTGGCGGTGTGGGCACCCGATCGGCTCGCGGTGTTTGGCTATGCCCATGTACCGTGGATGAAAAAGCACCAGAAACTGATCAACGAAGCCGACCTGCCGGATTCCGCGATGCGCCTGGGCTTGCAGCAGGCGGTGAATGAAACCCTGGGTGCGGCGGGCTATATCAACATTGGCCTTGACCACTTTGCTCGTCCCGATGATGAGTTGGTCCGCGCCCAGCAGAACAAGACGCTGTGGCGCAATTTCCAGGGCTACACCACCCACAAGGATTGCGACATCCTGGCCTTTGGCGCGTCCAGCATCAGCCAGACTGCGGATGTCTACATGCAGAACGACAAGAACCTCAAGCGTTACGAGGCGAGCGTCGCCGTCACCGGCTTCGCCGTCGAACGTGGTCTGAAACTCACCCGCGACGACCAGATCCGGCGCGACGCGATCACCCGCGTGATGTGCGATCTCGAGCTCGATTTCGCTGCCTTCGGCAGCGAATGGAACATCGCGTTCAAGGAGTATTTCGCCGATGCGCTTGCCGACCTGCGCCCGCTGGCGGATGACGGGCTGTTGGAAATTGCGGCAGACAGGGTCAGCGTGACTCCCACTGGCCGACTGTTCCTGCGCAACATCGGCATGTGCTTCGACCGTTATCTGAAGGAAGCCGCCGCCAGCGACCGGCCGCGCTACTCGCGCACGGCCTGACGGACCCCGGCAGCAGTCGCCGCCGCGGTCATTGGATGCTCGGCCTTACGACGACTCGGGCGGGGCTGGCTGACAGCGATTGATCTGGCTGGCGCTGCACTGGAAATAGCAGGTCAGCAGGCTGGACGTGATGCCCAGCAGCCAGAACACGAAGAATCCGATGGTGTAGGCGGCGAGGCGATGCTCGATCATCGGCTCGCCGCGATACATGATTTCCAGCGGGTCGAACAGGGTGATGAAAATGATATCGGCCAACCCGGCAACGAGAAACGACGGCCACAGGATCTGGATCAGGCGCTGCATCATGGCGGACTCCTCCTGGATATGACTGGGTGCGCTCGGCGGAACAATAGCCCCTTCCCGTTTGCGGGGAAAGAGGCGCGCGCTTAGATCGAGTTATCGCGGTCCGACCGCAAGGGCGTCACTCTTCCGGGTTGTCCATCTTCTTCTTGAACCAGCCCACCAGATAAATCGCCATGCCGATGATGAACAGGATGGTGAACAGGCTCAGCAGGCCAATCGGATGGGTGAACAGCAAGTTCATTACGACGTCCATTTCAGTCTCCCTTTTATTGAACGGTGGATTCAGCATCCGTCATCAGCATGACAGGCTGGCTGAACGGGGTGTGCAACACGCCTGACAGGCGCCAGGCAGATGTTGAATCGGTCAACTGGGCGTGCCACTTGCCATCGGGCATGGCGGGCAGCGGCGTGCGATAGCGGCCGCCGCCGGCATGGCTGAGCACCAGTGTCTGGTCCTGGCCCTGACGGGTCGGATGGGCCAGGGTAAGCGTGAGTTGATCCGGGTAGGCCTGCAGGCTCCCTGCCATCGTCAGTGCCAGCGCGTTGTCCTCGCCCTGCAGCGTGGCGGTCAGCGCCATCGCCCGCGCAGCATCGTCACGCGCCAGCGTCTGGTTGATCGCCAGGCCGGCCTTGTAGTAATCCCCCACAACCAAGCCATCGGCGCTTCGGGCCGCGATCCACACCGTGGTCAAACCCGCGATGACCGCGGTGGCGGGCAGGCTGATCAGAAACCACGGCCAGAATTCGCGGTACCAAGGTTTGGAATGCAAGGCGCTGTTGGTCATGGTTCTTACCGGTTGAAGAATTTTGTGCTGACTTCGTCCTTGATGCGCGGATCGTCGACGGCCTGGATGGTGAATGTCACTTCTATCGAACGGCCTTTCAATTCGACCGGGTCAGCAACCAGGCTCACGGGGATATCGATGGTCTGCAAGGGACCGGCGGCAATTTCACGCCCGGTGGTGATCACCTGTAGCCCTTCGATGCCATGTGCATCGATCGTATAGCGATGCGGCTGGCCATCCTTGTTGATGAGTTGCAGGCGGTAGACGTTTTCGATCAGGCCTTCGTTCGTTTCCTTCGACAGCGTGACGCGATCGCGCACCACATCGACGCGCAGGGGTATCCGGCTGGCAAGGCTGTAAACGAAGGCCCCGCCGATAACCAGCATCAGCGCCGAATATATCAGGGTGCGTGGACGCAGGATGTGCCTGATGATGCCGCTGTCCGGATATTTGCCCTTCACCACGTTTTCGGTGGTGTAGCGGATCAACCCGCGCGGGTAGCCCATCTTGTCCATGATCTGGTCGCAGCCATCGATGCAGGCGGCGCAGCCGATGCATTCGTATTGCAGGCCTTTGCGGATGTCGATTCCGGTCGGGCAGACCTGCACGCAGACGCCGCAGTCGACGCAGTCGCCCAGGCCCGCGGCCTTGTAGTCGACCTTCTTGCCGCGCGGTCCGCGCGGCTCGCCGCGCGAGGTGTCGTAGGTCACAGTCAGCGTGTCGGAGTCGAACATCACGCTCTGGAAGCGCGCGTACGGACACATGTAGGTGCATACCTGCTCGCGCATGAAACCGGCATTGCCCCAGGTGGCAAAACCGTAGAACAGGATCCAGAAGCTTTCCCACGGGCCGAGGCCCATGCTCGCAACTTCGGCGGCCAGCGTCTGGATCGGGGTGAAATAGCCGACGAAGGTGAAGCCGGTCCACAGTGCAATCGCGAGCCACACGACATGCTTGAGTCCGCGCTTTTTCAATTTGTTGAAGTTCCAGGGCGACTTGTCGAGTTTCTTGCGGGCGATGTGGTCACCTTCGAGCCAGCTTTCAACCCACATGAAGATTTCCGTGTAGACGGTCTGCGGGCAGGCATAGCCGCACCACAGCCGGCCCGCCACGGCGGTGAACAGGAACAGCGCCAGCGCCGACAGGATCAGCACGCCTGTGAGATAGATAAAATCCTGCGGCCAGAACACCAGGCCGAAAATGTAGAATTTGCGCGCGGCCAGATCGAACAGCACCGCCTGGCGGTTGTCCCACTGCAGCCAGGGCAGCCCGTAATACACAACCTGTGTTAGCAACACCAGCGCGATGCGCCAGTTGGCGAACACGCCATGCACCGCACGCGTCTGGATGGTTTGCCGGATCGCGTAGAGCTGCTGCTCGATTGGCGCCTCGGCGGAGGATGGGGTGGGCTGCTTCTCGTCTGTCACTGCGTAGGTCCGTGGAAGGTCTGAGCCGCGTGAGCGCACTGCCCGACAACAGGCCGCAATACGCTCAAGCGGCTCGCCGGAAGGGTTCCGGCGAGCCGTTTCTTCTTACTGTTTCTGCGACAGGCTGTAAACGTAAGCCGCCAACAGATGCAGCTTGGCGTCCTTGTTGGACGTGGTGCCGAGCGTCTGGTCCTTGCCGGGCATCACGCCGTTGCGGCCCTTGGCAATGGCTTCGATGATGGCGCCCTCGGAGCCTCCATACAACCATACCTTGTCAGTGAGGTTGGGCGCGCCCATCGCCTGCATGCCGGTGCCGTCCGGCATGTGGCAGGCGGCGCAGTTTTCCTCGAACTTCGGACGGCCTGCGGCAGCCAGTCCAGCATCATGCTGACGGCCAGCCAGCGACAGCACGTAGTTCGCCACCTGCTTGGTGCCATCGGCGCCGAGCGCGTCGCCCATCGCCGGCATCACCCCGGCGCGACCCTCGACGAGCGTTGTCCGGATGGTGTCGGGGTCGCCGCCGTAGAGCCAGTCGCCGTCGGTCAGGTTGGGGTAGCCCCTGGAACCTTCCGCATTCGAGCCGTGACACTGCGAGCAGTAGGTCAGGAACAGATTCCTGCCGATGGCGCGCGCATCGGGATCGGCTGCCACGGTGGCGATGTCCTGCTGCATGAAGGCGGCATACACCGGCTGGAACTCGGCTTCGGCTTTTTGAACCTCTGCCTCGTACTCGCCGAGCTGCGTCCATTTGAGCAGGCCGGGGTAGTTGCCCAGACCCGGCCACAGTGCAAGATACACCGCTGCGAAAATGAGCGTGCCGTAGAACAGGCCCAGCCACCAGCGTGGCAACGGGTTGTTGAGGTCTTGCAGGTCCTCATCCCAGGTGTGCTCGATCAGTTCCGGTTTTTCGCCGGGCGCGAGCTTGCGGGTGGTCTGCGAGCGCAGAAAAATCCAGGTGCCGATGATGCTCACCACGGTGATAACGCTGATGTAAATCGGCCAGAAGCCGTGTGTGAAATCACTCATTGCTTGTCTCCTTGTTTGGCTGGCGTGTCATCATCTTCGAAGGGCAGTTTGCCGGCGTCTTCGAAACGCTGCTTGTTGCCCTTGCTGTAGGCCCACCAGACGATGCCGATGAACACGATGATGAAGACGACCGTAACGATGCCGCTGATGGTTCCGCTGTCCATGTGCCGGGGTCAGTTCTTCGGGGCGTGGGTGCCCAGCACCTGCAGGTAGGCGATGACCGCGTCCATCTCGGTCTTGCCTTCCAGCTCGGCCGGTGCGTTGGCGATCTCCGCCTCGCTGTAGCCGTGGCCGACCACGTTCAGCATGCGCATCTTTTTCTGGATGGCGGCATCCTTCAGCGGGCGGTCGAGCCAGGGGTAGGCCGGCATGTTCGATTCCGGCACCACGTCGCGCGGGTTCATCATGTGAGCGTAATGCCAGTCATCGGAATAGCGGCCGCCGACGCGATGGAGGTCGGGTCCGGTACGCTTGGATCCCCACAGGAAGGGGCGGTCATAGGTGAATTCACCCGCCACCGAATAGTGGCCGTAGCGCTCGGTCTCGGCACGGAACGGGCGGACCATCTGCGAGTGGCAGCCAACGCAGCCTTCGCGGATGTAGATGTCGCGGCCGGACAGTTGCAGCGGGGTGTACGGCGTGAGGCCCGCCACCGGCTGCGTCATCGAGGTCTGGAAGAACAGCGGCACGATCTGCACCAAGCCGCCAATGCTGACGACGAGGACGGTCAGCACGATCAGCAGACCGATATTTTTCTCGATTTTTTCATGCGAAATCATGTTCGGTCTCCTTAGGCGTGAACGGCTTGCGGGATGGCGGCGTCATTGACGACACGCCCTTCGCGTACCGTTTTCCAGACGTTGTAGGCCATCAGCAGCATGCCGGCGAAGAACAGCGTACCGCCGGCGAGACGAATGCCGTAGAACGGATACATGGTGTTGAGCACCTGGGCAAAGCTGTAGGTCAGCGTGCCGTCGGCGTTTGCCGCTCGCCACATCAGGCCCTGCGCCACGCCGGCGATCCACATCGAGGCGATGTACAGCACGACGCCGATGGTCGACCACCAGAAATGCCATTCGATGAGCTTGGTGCTGTACATCGACTCGCGGCCGAACAGGCGCGGAATCAGGTAGTACATCGAGCCGATGGTGATCATTGCCACCCAGCCCAGCGCACCGGAGTGCACGTGGCCGATGGTCCACTCGGTGTAGTGGCTTAAGGCATTGACCGTCTTGATCGACATCATCGGGCCTTCGAAGGTCGACATGCCGTAGAACGACAGCGCGGTGACGAGGAACTTCAGGATCGGGTCGGTGCGCAGCTTATGCCAGGCGCCCGACAGGGTCATGATGCCGTTCATCATGCCGCCCCAGGACGGTGCCAGCAGCATCAGCGAGAACACCATGCCCAGGCTTTGTGCCCAGTCGGGAAGGGCGGTGTACTGCAGGTGGTGGGGGCCGGCCCACATGTAGATGAAGTTGAGCGACCAGAAGTGCACGACCGACAGGCGATACGAGTAGATCGGGCGGCCGGCCTGCTTCGGAATGAAGTAGTACATCATGCCGAGGAAGGCCGTGGTGAGGAAGAAGCCCACCGCGTTGTGGCCGTACCACCACTGCACCATCGCATCCTGTACGCCGGCGTAGGCCGAATACGACTTGGTGAACGTCACGGGGATTTCAGCACTGTTCACCAGATGCAGCACCGCAATGGTGAGGATGTAGGCGCCGAAGAACCAGTTGGAAACGTAGATGTGTTTGGTCTTGCGCTTGATGATGGTGCCGAAGAACACCAGTGCGTAGGACACCCACACGACCGTGATCAGGATGTCGATAGGCCATTCCAGTTCGGCGTATTCCTTGGAACTGGTGTAGCCCAGCGGGAGCGTGATCGCGGCCAGCACGATCACGGCCGTCCAGCCCCAGAAGGTAAAGGCGGCGAGCTTGTCTGCCCACAGCCGCACCTGGCAGGTGCGCTGCACGATGTAATACGACACCGCGAACAGGCCCGAGCCGCCGAAGGCGAAGATCACCGCGTTGGTATGGAGCGGCCGGAGGCGCCCGTATGAAAGCCATTCGAGGCCAAAAGTCAGGTCAGGCCAGATCAGCTGCGCGGCCAGGATGACCCCGACCAGCATCCCCACTATCCCCCAGACCACCGTCATGATGGCGAACTGGCGGACGACCTTATAGTTGTAGGTTGTCGCTTCCATACACGTCTCCCGTGATTGATTACCAAGTTAATACATGCGGATTTAATGAATAAACCTGCAATTGCGGATAAATATATCTATTTATAAGAGGGGGCGTCAAGTTGTCGCAGCCCTCTCGATGGCAATGGCCGACCAAAGTGTTGTTTGCTTGCGAAAACGACGCCATCCCTGTTTTATGTCAGATTTGGATTCTATATAGCTTAGTATCCTGCGATTCATACTATGCACCACATTTCGAAGCCCGTCTCCACCCGCATCTGCATCATCCGCCACGGCGAAACCGACTGGAACGTGGAGAAGCGCATTCAGGGGCATACCGATGTGCCGCTCAACGAAACCGGGCGGGCGCAGGCGTTGGCCATGGCGTTCAATGCGGCGCATCACCGGTTCCATGCGATTTACAGCAGCGATCTGGTGCGGACCATGGAAACGGCGCAGGTGCTGGCGCAGCGCGAGGACCACGAGGTGAAGTTGCTGCCGCAGTTGCGCGAGCGGCATTTCGGCATCTTCCAGGGCATCACCGCCGCAGAGGGCGCCGTCTTGTATCCGGCGGCCCATACGCACTACATGGCACGCGACCTCGACTACGATTTCGAGACCGGCGAGTCGCTGCGCCGGTTTGCAGACAGGGTCGCGGACGGCATCGACTGGATGGTGCGCCATCACAGTGGGCAGACCATCGCAGCGGTGAGCCACAGCGGCGTGCTCGACGTGGTCTACCGCCGTGCCACCGGGCGCCCGCTCGATACGCCGCGCGATTTCAAGATTCCAAACTGCGGGCTCAACTGGTTTCACTTCGATGGCCAGGGCTGGCATCTGGAAGCCTGGGGTGACCGCCACCACCTGCACGAAGTGCTGACGGAGCCTCCCGAATGAGCGCGCCGGCACCGTGGGTGGTGCTGCTCCGCCACGGTCACAGCGAGTGGAACCTGACCGACCGCTTCACCGGCTGGACCGACATCCCGCTGACCGAAGTCGGCCTGGCCGAGGCGGCTGCGGCGGGGAAGCGGCTGGTGCAGGCCGGATTTGTTTTCGACGAGGTGCATGGCTCGGTACTGCAGCGCAGCTGCCAGACCGCCGAAGTGCTGCTGGCCGCGATGGGTGCGCCCGAGGTGCCGTTCTTTTCCGCTTGGCGACTGAACGAGCGGCATTACGGCGCGCTACAGGGCATGAACAAGCAGGAAATTTTTTCGACTTGGGGCGAAGAGGCCTCGCGCCGCTGGTGGCGCGGCTATATCGAGCCGCCGCCGCCGCTGGATTACAACGACGCGCGGCATCCGCGCTTCGACCCGCTTTATGCGGCGCTGCCGCCAGAAGACCTGCCGCTCAGCGAAAGCCTGCGCGATTGCCAGCAGCGCATGCTGCCCTACTGGAACGATGTGCTGGTGCCGCGTCTGCGCGAGGGGCGCCGTCTGCTGGTGATCAGCCACGGCAACACCCTGCGCGGATTGGTGATGCATCTGGAAGGCCTCTCGGCCGACGCGATGGAGCAGGTCGAGATCGCCTCGGGTGTGCCGATGGTGGTTCGCTTCGCCCCGGATCTGAGCGTGCAGGGGCGCGAATGGCTGGCGATGCCGGCCGCTGCGCCCGCTGCCTGAATCAGCCCAATCCCAGATCCTGCGCCAGCCCCGCGTGGGTGATGGCGCCGGCATGCACATGCAGCCCCGCCTTGAGGCCGGCGTTGGCGTCCAGCGCGGCCAGGCCCTGCGCCGCCAGCGCCTGCACATAGGGCAGGGTGGCGTGGGTGAGCGCCTCGGTGGCGGTGCGGGCGACGGCGCCCGGCATGTTGGTCACGCAGTAGTGGACGATGCCTTCGGCGACGAAGAAGGGATGGCTGTGGGTGGTGGGGCGCGAGGTCTCGGCGATGCCGCCCTGGTCGATCGCCACATCCACCAGCACCGATCCCGGCGACATCCGGCGCAATGATTCCAGGCTGATCAGGCGCGGTGCGTGGCGGCCGGGAATCTGCGCGGCACCGATGACGATGTCGGCGGCCGCCAGGCTGTCGGCGATGGACTCGGGCGATGAAAACCGCGTTTCCACCAGTGCGCCGAACAGCGCTTCAGCGTGCGCGAGCTTGTCGGCCTGTCGGTCGATCAGGGTCACACGCGCGCCGAGTCCGACTGCCGAGCGTGTTGCGCTCATCCCCACCACGCCGGCGCCGATGATCAGCACATGCGCGGGCGGCACGCCGGGCATCCCGGTGATCAATTTGCCGCTGCCGCCGTTCGACTTGTGCAATCCCAGCGCGCCCATCTGCGGCGCCAGCCGCCCTGCGATGTCGGACATCGGCTGCAACAGCGGCAGGCCGCCTCCCGGTTTGCTCACGGTTTCGTAGGCGATCGCCGTCACCCCGCGCGCCATCAGCTCGCGCGCGAGTTCCGGCGCGGCAGCCAGATGCAGGTAACAGAACAGCATCTGGCCCTGGCGCAGCAGCTTCACTTCCTCTGGCTGCGGCTCCTTCACTTTCATGACCAGATCGGCTGCCCAGACTTCGGCCGGGATGGCCACGATGGCCGCGCCGGCAGCACGGTAGGCGTCGTCGGAGAATCCCGCCGCGGCGCCGGCGCCGGCCTCGACGCTGACGCGGTGGCCGGCCTCGGTCAGGACATGTGCGCCCTCGGGGGTGAGGGCCACGCGGTATTCGTGATTCTTGATTTCCTTGGGAATGCCGATGTGCATGACTCGCCTCGTACGCGGTATAGAGCCTGAAGCATAACCAAAGTGGTCATGCGCCAGAAAGGGTGGATCCTCCGACTGATTCGGGCCAGGCGAGTTGCTGGACGCATTCGCGCACCAGCGCCGGGCCGCGATAGATCAGCCCGGAATACAGTTGCACCAGCGCGGCGCCGGCGGCGATCTTTTCCGCTGCGTCGATGCCCGCGAGGATGCCGCCGACGCCGATGATCGGCACTTCGCGCTGCAGGTGGCGGGCCAGTTCGCGGATGACGCGGGTCGACGCCGCGCGCACCGGCGCGCCGGACAGCCCGCCGGCTTCTTCCGCATTGGGCAGGCCGGCGACGGCGTCCCGCGCAATGGTGGTGTTGGTGGCGATCACCGCGTCGATGCGATGCATCATCAGGAGCGCGGCAATCGCGGCGATCTGCGCGTCGTCGAGATCGGGCGCGATCTTCAGCGCAATCGGCACGTATTTGCCGTGCTGCTGCGCGAGTTCGGATTGCCGCAGCTTGATCGCCGACAGCAGCGCGTCGAGCGCGTCATCCTTCTGCAGCTCGCGCAGGTTCTGGGTGTTGGGCGAGGAGATGTTCACCGTCACGTAGCGGGCGTGCGCGTACACCTTGTCGAGGCAGGCCAGGTAGTCGTCGACCGCGTGCTCGTTCGGCGTGTCCTTGTTCTTGCCGATGTTGATGCCGAGCACGCCGGTGAAGCCGCTGGCCTCGACATTCCGCACCAGATTGTCGACGCCATGGTTGTTGAAGCCCATGCGGTTGATGATGGCTTCCGCCTTGGGCAAGCGAAACATGCGCGGCTTGGGATTTCCGGGCTGCGGACGTGGTGTCACCGTGCCGATCTCAATGAAGCCGAATCCGAGTGCCACCAGCGCGTTGATGTGTGCCCCGTCCTTGTCGAGTCCGGCCGCAAGACCGACCGGATTGGGAAAGTCGATCCCCATCACGTGCACGGGCTTGCCGGTGGCGCGTGGCAACAGATTCAGCAGGCCCAGCGTATGGGCAGCGTCCAGACTGGCGAGCGTGAAGCGGTGGGCATCCTCGGGGTCGAGCGAGAACAGGGCAGGGCGGAGCAGCGGATAGAGCATGGTTCAGGAAGCGGGGTAGGGTGGAATGGGTTGGCGGGTGGCGGCCTCGACCGAACCCGCCTCAGGGTCGTCGAACACGGCCTGGTCGAGCGCGTTCTCGCTTTGCGCGACGATGCAGCTCACCGCGCAGTCGCCGGTGACGTTGACCGTGGTGCGCATCATGTCGAGCAGGCGGTCGACCCCGATGATGAGCGCGATGCCTTCGACCGGCAGGCCGACCTGGCCCAGCACCATGGTCAGCGTCACGAGGCCGACCGCGGGAATCGCGGCGGTGCCGACCGAAGCCAGCGTGGCGGTGAGCACCACCAGCAGATAATCGGTGAGCGAGAGATCGATGCCGTACACGTTGGCGATGAATACCGTCGCCACACCCTGCATCATGGCGGTACCGTCCATATTGATGGTGGCCCCCAGCGGCACGCTGAACGATGCGACGCTGTTTTTCACCCCCATCTTCTTTTCCACCGTGTGCAGGGTCACCGGGATGGTGGCGCCGGAACTGGCGGTGGAAAACGCGAAGGCTGCCGGGTCGCGCATCTTTTTCAAAAAGGTGAGCGGGTTGAGCGAGGCCAGCGTGCGCAGCAGCAGCGGATAGGTGACGAACAGCTGGATCGCCAGCGCGGCGGTCAGGGTGAGGAAATAGGCGGCCAGCGGCAGCAGCAGGTCCAGTCCCTGGGTGGCGAAGGTGCGGGTGATCAGCGCGAACACGCCGTAGGGCGCCAGCCGCATGATCCACTCGACCATGTGCATGATGACCACGTTGAGGTCGGTGAACAGGTTCAGCACATGCTTGCCGCGCGCGCCCGACATCGTCACCGCCATGCCCAGCAGCAGGGCGAACACGATGACCTGCAGCATGTTGCCTTCTGCCATCGCTGCCACCGGGTTGGTCGGCACCATGTCGATCAGCACCTGGGTGAGCGGCGGTGCTTCCTTGCCGGCAAAGCTGGCAGCCGTCTCGCCGGCATCGAATCCCTGCCCGGGCCCGACGGCGCCGGCCAGGGTCAGCGCAATCGTCACCGCAATCGCGGTCGTCGACAGGTACAACGCCAGCGCCTTGGCGCCGATGCGGCCCAGCGCTTTCAGGTCCGACAGGGCGGTGACGCCCACCACCAGCGAGACCAGCACCAGCGGCACCACCATCATCTTCAGCGCAGCCACGAACACCGAGCCGACCACATGCAGCAGCCCGTCCACCAAGTACGTCTGCACCCACGGCGCCGCACCCAGTTGGTTGATGGCAACGCCGAGCGCAATCCCGGAAACCATGGCGATCACGATCTGGCGGGTCAGGCGATGGGTTTCAGGCGCGGCCATAGGGGGCGGGGCGGTCGTCAGGATGACAAGAGTTTAACAGGGCGAGCCATGCACGCTGTCGGATGGGCGACGGCGGTGTTATGCTGAACTCACGCGCAAATGTGCGTGCCAAGTTGATTTGGCGTCCCTCTTTTGTTTCCTCTACCTGTTGAAAAATCCATGATCTCCCCGTACTTCCTGCAGCGACTCGTATTGATTCTCAGCGTGATATTGGCGCCGGCCGCCTGGGGCGCCGTTCCCCCGCCGCCGCAACTGGCAGCCAAATCCTGGGTGCTTATGGATGCCGCCAGCGGCAGCATCCTGGTCGATCACCAGGGCGCCATGCGCCTGCCCCCCGCCAGCCTGACCAAGCTGATGACCTCGCATGTTGCGGCGCTGGAACTCCAGCGCGGCAAAGTCAAGGAGAGCGATCTCGTCGTCATCAGTGAAAGAGCCTGGCGCATGGGTGGCTCGAAAATGTTCGTTCACGTCGGCGACCAGATCGCGGTGAAAGACCTGCTGCGCGGCATCATCGTGCAGTCGGGCAACGACGCCAGTATCGCCCTGGCCGAACATCTCGCCGGTAGCGAGGAAACCTTCGCCTCGATGATGAATCAGGAAGCGAAACGCCTGGGGCTGGCCGATACCCGTTTCCTCAATGCCACCGGCTGGCCCGCCGAAGGGCATTATTCCAGCGCGCTCGACATGGCCAAGCTTGCGCGGGCCATCGTGATCGAGGACCCCGAGCACTACGCGATGTATGCCGAAAAGGAATTCGTCTGGAGCGGCATCAAGCAGCCGAACCGCAATCTGCTCCTGTGGCGCGACCCGAGTGTCGACGGCCTCAAGACCGGCCACACCGAAGAGGCCGGCTACTGCCTGGTGGCCTCGGCCAAACGTGACGGCATGCGCCTGATCGCCGCCGTCTTCGGCACCGAAAGCGAAGCCGCACGCGCGGTCGAAACCGGAAAACTGCTGGGCTACGGATTCCTCTTCTTCGAGAGCAAGACTTTCCACAAGAAGGGCGAGGTGGTGACCGAGGCGCCGCTTTGGAAGGGCGCCGCACGCACGGTCAAGGCCGGGGTCGGCGCCGACCTCGCCACCACCATCGCCCGGGGCACCGCCGACACGCTGAACACGCGGCTCGTGCTGGAGCCCAAGCTGATTGCGCCGGTGACGCAGGGCCAGGTCATTGGCAAGGTCGAGATTCTTCAGGGCGACAAGGTGATCAATCAGGCCGATCTGATCGCGATGGAAAACGTCGAGCAAGGCGGCTTCTTCCGTCGCATGTGGGACAGCATCCGGCTGTTCTTCAAGGGGCTGTTCGGCTGACCATCAAGCGCAAGTAAAAAGGCGATCCTCGGAAGAGTGGTCGCCTTTTTTATTGCTAATGCGCGGGTTCTTGGTCCGGAAGCGACCCGTTGCTGTCGTTGGTCGCTTC
>JAABQU010000298.1 GCA_011391285.1 Thiobacillus sp. | reverse complement strand
CCAGTTTCTGATGTCGCTGTCGAAGCGTTTTCCGAAATTCTGGCTGGGTGCCTTCGCCCGCTGGGACAGCCTCAAGGACGCCGCCTTCGTCGATAGCCCTCTGGTCAAAAGCGAACAGGCCTTTGCCGCCGGGATTGGCATCGCCTGGGTGCTGGGGGAATCATCCACACGCGTTGAGGCAGACGAGTGAGCGCCAACCTGACTTCACTGCCCAGGCGCTGGCTGCATCGGCTCTACGAATATTTCGCGCTGTGGTTCGGCCTGGTACTGCTCGGCGCGATCTCGCTGAGCTGGTCGACGCTGTCGGTGCCGCTCTATTACGTCCTGCCCAAGCGCTGGACCGTCCCGCTCGGGCGCTGGGCCATCACCACCGGTTTTCGCAGCTATCTCGGTGCGCTTTCCCTCATCGGGGCCTGCCGCTTTGACCTTTCCGCACTCGATTCCCTGCGCGCCGAAGGTCCGCTGATCGTCGCCCCCAACCACCCCTGCCTGCTCGATGCCCTGATGGTCATCTCGCGCCTGCCCAACATGGCCTGCATCATGAAGGTCGATATCGTCGACAACGTTTTCCTCGGTGCCGGCGCCCGCCTGGCCGGCTACATCCGCAACGACGCGCAGCTGAGCATGATCAAGCAATCCGTGGCCGAACTGAAAAGCGGCAGCCAGCTGCTGATCTTCCCCGAAGGCACCCGTACCACCCGCTGGCCGGTCAACGTCTGCAAGGGCACCGCCGCGCTCATCGCCAGCCGGGCCCAGGTGCCGATCCAGACCGTGTTCATCGAGACCGATTCCGCCTACCTCGGCAAGGGCTGGCCGCTGTTCCGCCGTCCGACGATGCCGATTACCTATCGCATCCGCCTCGGCCGCCGCTTCGCACCTCCGGAAAAAGCCGGAACCTTTACCGAGGATCTGGAGCGCTACTTCATCGATGAGCTGCGCGATGCCCCGCATTTCCTGCCGCCCGACGCACCGCAGGCCGTGGAATCCGGATCGCGCCGGCTCACCTGATGGATATGAACGTTTCCACCAGCCACCTGGTGCTGATCCCGAGCTATAACCCGGGTCCCCAGGCCTACGAAACGGTGCGCGCCGCTCGCGCCCAGTGGGCGCCGGTGTGGGTGGTGGTGGACGGCAGCACTGACGGCACGTCCGCAGGCCTGATGGACATGGCGGCGAACGACCCGCAGCTGAAGGTGCTGGTGCTGCCCGCAAACGGTGGCAAGGGTGCGGCCGTGCTGCACGGCCTGGATCTTGCCGCGCGGCAGGGGTTTACCCACGCGCTGACGATGGACTCCGACGGCCAGCACCCGGCCGATCTCATCCCGGCCTTCATGGCGGCCTCGCAGCAGGCGCCCGAGGTGATGGTGCTGGGCAAGCCGGTATTCGATGCCGACGCCCCCGCGCTGCGGGTGCAGGGTCGCAAGATCTCCAACGGCTGGGCCAACCTGGAAACCCTGTGGGCGGGCATCGGCGATTCGCTCTACGGCTTTCGCGTCTATCCCATCGACCCCCTGCGCCAGGTGATGCGCAGCCAGCGCTGGATGCGCCGCTTCGACTTCGACCCCGAGGCCGTGGTGCGCCTGTGCTGGCGCGGCGTGCGCCCGGTCAATCTGCCCGCGCCGGTGAAATACCTGCGCGCCGACGAAGGGGGTGTTTCCCACTTCAACTACCTGCGCGACAACACCCTGCTCACCTGGATGCACCTCCGGCTGATGCTGGGTTTCCTGCTGCGCCTGCCGCTTCTCCTGCTGCGGCGCCTGAACATTCTCCGGTCAAACACCCCATGAAAAACACCCCCGATTCGCCCGCGCAAGCGGTGCACGCCCCACATCCGCCCCTCACCGGCTACTACGCCAGCGAACAGGAGCGGCGCGGTTTCGTCGGCGATCTGTTCGACCGCACCGCCTCCGACTACGACCGCATCGACCGCCTGCTGGCGCTGGGCAGCGGCCCTTGGTACCGCAACCAGGCGCTGCAGCGGGCGGGGCTGAAACCCGGCATGCGCATCGTCGACATCGGCGTCGGCACCGGGCTGATGGCGCGCGAAGCGGTGACGCTGGTGGGCAATCCCGCCCTGGTGGTGGGCGTCGACCCCAGTGCCGGCATGATGGCCTGCGCCAACCTGCCGGGCGTCCAGCTCGTCGAGGGACGGGCGGAAGCCATCCCGTTTCCCGATGCAAGTTTCGACTTCCTCAGCATGGGCTACGCGCTGCGCCATATCAGCGACCTCTCGGTCGCCTTCAGCGAATTCCATCGCGTCCTCAAGCCCGGCGGCCGCCTGTGCCTGCTCGAGATCACCAAACCGGAACGCGCCTGGAGCCAGGCCCTGCTCAAGATCTACATGCGCGGCGTGGTACCGGTGCTGGCCCGCCTGGCCGGCAGCAGCGCCGAGTCTGCCAAACTGTGGCGCTACTACTGGGACACCATCGAAGCCTGCGTGCCGCCGAGCGGGGTGCTCGACACGCTGGAGAATGCGGGTTTCACGGGCGTGAAACGGCACATCGAAAGCCGAGCGCTATCGGTCCTGGCGGAGTATCAGGCGGTCAAGCCGGGCTGAGCCGCACGCTGCTCCCTCGGCCAACGGTTAGTCGCTCAACGCTGCTCCCGGCTATCGCCAACACAGCGACGGCCCCAACAGGATGCCGACGATGATTTCGCCCACCGCCGGCGACTGGCCGAGGCGGTCGGCGAGGATGATCAGCCTCAGCTGCAGCGGGGTAAAGAACAGCAGCGCCCCGGTCTGGTGGACGGCGAGGGCGTGCGCGGGCGGGATCAAATCATGCCGCCGTTGACCGAGATGATCTGGCCGCTGATGTAGCTCGCCTGCTCCGAGGCGAGGAAGCCGACCAGGTCCGCCACCTCTTCCGGACGGCCGGCGCGCTTCATCGGCACCATGCCCGCGATGGCCTTGGCGTCGAACACGCCGTCGATCATGTCGGTCTGAATGATGCCTGGCGCCACGGCGTTGACCGTCACTCCGCGGCTGGCGAGTTCCAGCGACAGCGACTTGGTCGCGGCATGCAGTGCGCCCTTGGCGGCAGCGTAGTTGACCTGGCCGCGGTTGCCGGTAATCCCGGCGATGGAAGTGATGTTGACGATGCGCCCCCAGCGGCTGCGCAGCATCGGCAGCGTCAGCGGCTGGGTGACGTTGAAGAAACCGGAAAGCGACACCTCGAGCACGCGGTGCCACTGCGCCGCGCTCATGCCGGGGAAGACGGCATCGTCGTGGATGCCGGCGTTGTTCACCAGCACCTGGATCGGCGTATTGGTGACCAGCGCATCGAGTACGGCGCGGCTGGCGTCGGCGTCGGTGACGTCGAAGGCGATGGCTTCGGCCTGGCCGCCACCGCTTCGGATTTCGTCGGCCACCGCCTGGGCACGGGCCAGGTTGCGGTTGGCGTGGATGTAAACGTAACAGCCGTCGGCGGCGAGGCGGCGGCAGATCGCCGAGCCGATGCCGCCGCTGCCGCCGGTGACGAGCGCGCGTTTCATGTCGGAATTCCCGGTTTGTCGGCGTCCAGCACCACCGCCGCGCGGCCGCTGAGCAGCTCGCGTCCGGCGGTACTGACGCGGAAGCCATAAAGAATGGTGGTGTCGTCGCCGGACAGCCGCTCCGCCTCGATGTCGAGGTCGGCGGCAATGTCATCCAGCCGTGCGACATGCAGATCGACGCTGCGCACGCTGGCCAGATAGCCGGCACGCGGTGCGCTGTCGGCCGCCGCCAGCAGCGCGCCGTGGGCGGCCATCGCCTGCGCCGCATACTCGATGCCGCACGCCGCACCCAGGCGATCATGGGCACGCAGGGGATTGTCCGGCGCGCGGTGGCTGCTCGCCGTGCAGCGGATGCGCAGGGCATCCCACTCGGTGACGGCATCGAGCAGGCACATGCTGCCCTGGTGCGGCAGGTGGGCAAGCAGCCAGGCGTGGTCTAGTGGCATGGTTCGATCGCCACGGCCAGGCGCAGCGGCGCCAGGTAATCCAGGATGACCCGTCCGCCCTCCCCTCGTGCAACGCGTTGCAGCAGCGGCAAACCACGCGCCGATGGAATGGCGCGGCGCAGGGCTTCGAGTTCGGGCTCGGCCAGCGCATCGGGCACGTCACCGGCGAAGCTGAGCTCGATCCGCGCCAGCGATTGCGCGCTGCGTTCAGGCATCAGCGCCAGCGCGATGCCGAATGCGGAAGGGAGCGGGCGCTTGGCGTGCAGGGGGTCGGGATAGGGCATGTCGTAGGTGACCAGCAGCGTGCCCCAGCCCTCGACCGCGACCTGGGTCATCGCTTCCAGGAGGCCGGCGCCGAAGCTGCCGTCATGGGCGCACAGCACCGTGGCCGGGGTCATGGCGCCGGAGGCGATACCCCAGTAGCCCGCCGGGGCGTTGTGCACCGAGTTGTGGAAGCGGGTCGGCGAGATGCTCCGGTCGTCGGAAGCCAGCGTCTTGCAGATGGCGTCGCAGTTGTCGTTGTCGGCGCCGGAGGAGGAGAACACCGCGGCCAGTTGCCGGGCATCGAGTTGCCCATTGGCGCAGGCCTCCTGCGCCACCGCCAGCGCGACCTTGATTGCGAGGCCGGTGCGCCGGCGCTCGGCAGGCGGCAGCGACTGCGGTGCGGCCACCGCGAGAGGGTGCGCTTCGTAGGGGGTGGAGCCCGCCAGGATGGGCCGCGCCGCAGTCCAGTTGTCGAGTCCCGGACCGATCAGGCCGATGCCGTCGAGGTAAGCGGTGAGCTTCATTGCGCGCGCCCCAGCACCAGGCTGCAGTTGGTGCCGCCGAAACCGAAGGAGTTGCTGAGCACCCGGCGCGGCGCACGCTGCAGGTTCGCGATCAGGTACTGGATGGGAATGCCTGGGTCGATGCGACGGGTGTTGACCCCGCCCGGCAGGAAGCCATGCCGCAGGGCCAGCGCGCTGATGATCGCCTCCAGGCCGCCGGCCGCGCCCAGGGTATGGCCGGTGGCGCCCTTGGTCGAACTGCACGGCACGGCGGCGCCGAACAAGGCCGCGACCGCCCTGCCCTCGGCGGCATCGTTACTCGGCGTCGCCGTGCCGTGCAGGTTGATGTAGTCGATGTCAGCCGGCTGCAGACCGGCCGCCTTCAGCGCGGCACTCATCGCCATGTGCGCGCCCAGGCCTTGCGGGTGCGGCGACGACATGTGGTGGGCATCGCTCGATTCACCTGCGCCCAGCAGCAGTACGGCATCGGCATCGAGGCTGTCGGCCGGGCGCTGCAGCAGGATGAAGGCCGCTGCCTCACCAATGGAGATGCCGTTGCGATCCACGTCGTAGGGGCGGCAGGGTTCGGGCGAGAGCAGCTCCAGCGAGTTGAAGCCGTACAGGGTGGTCAGGCACAAGGAGTCGACGCCGCCGACGATGGCGGCGTCGATCAGGCCGGCCGCGATCATCCGCGCTGCCGAGGCGAACACCTTGGCGCTCGACGAGCAGGCGGTGGAGACCACCACGGCCGGGCCTTCCAGATTGAAGGCGCTGCGCACGAAGTCGGCCACCGAATAGGTATTGTGCGTGGTGCGATAGCGGAAGTCGTCCGGCAGGGCGCCGGTTGCCGGATCGCGGCGGCGAAACGCCTGCTCGGTCTCCAGGATGCCGGAGGTGCTGGTGCCAAGCAGCACGCCGACCCGCCGGCGGCCGTGGCGTGCAATGGCTGATTCGACGGCAGCATTGAAGCCGTCCTGACGCAGGCCCAGGTAGGCGAGGCGGTTGTTGCGGCACTCGTGCTCGGCGAGGCTGGCCGGCAAAGGTGCCTGGTCCAGGCCGGCCACCTCACCGATATAAGTCGCCAGGTCGGTCACCGTCTCGAAGGCGCAGGGCGCCAGCCCGCCCTTTTGCTCACGCAGGGCAGCCAGCGTCGCCTCCAGGCCGTGGCCAAGGCAGCTTGCAGCGGCGAAATGGGAAAGCCAGAGCGAATTCAACAGGTCAACCCATCCAGATGGTGTGCGTTATTGATCGATGCCACAGGCCGGCTTTCCTCAAATCCGGCCGGGTGTTGGCGCTGCGTATGCATGGTGGCGCAATGACAGCCAGGCCGCCACCCCCCCCAGCATCAAGCCGCCCCACACATCGACCGCCACATGCTGGCGGGTGGCGAGGGTGGAATAAATGATGCCGATGCACCACAGCCAGCTGAACAGCCGACTCCACCGCGGCGCGTCGAATCGACGCAACAGGTGATCCAGCCAGAGTCCCGAAAAAATGGCGGTGGCGACGTGCAGCGAAGGGAAGGCATTACCTGCGGCATCGACGTTTTTAAGGAAATCCACGCCAGGATACCGGGCCCAGTCAATATCGGCTGCGGGAACCGTGGTGGGCCAGAAGTAAAAAGCAATCAGTCCCACCAGGCAGGTTGCTGCCATTGCCACGCCGTAACGATAGAGTTCGCTTCGCGTCGCGAGCAATGCCGGGGGCAGGGAAACATACACCCACAATGAAACATACAGCGACATCGCCCACGGCTGAAAACTGATCATCCGATCCAGCCAGGTAAAGGGCATCACCGTGGTCGGATAGGCCGGGGCTTTGAGCACGTAGAAATACGCACCGAAAAACAGGCCGATAAAAAGCGGCGTGCCTACCCCTTTCAGAACCCCATGCCGGGTGATGACCACGGCAATCTGCCGGTACCAGGGTGCCTGACTGCTGGTCATAAAAGTGCGTCCCGCAAGCGGACAAAACGCAGCCCGGCGGCCGCCGCCGACTCCAGCACCGCAGGCAGCACGTCGAGAATAACCGGAGTGCCGCCGGGTGTCCGTGCAGCATTGCCGTCGTGCAGCAGCAAAATGGCGCCCCCCCGCAGCTCATGCAACAGCGCATGCCTGACCCGCTCGGCGTCACCGATGCGGGTGTCGAACCCCCGCGCCGACCAGCTGGCGAGCGTCAAGCCGAGTCGCGCCAGCACGGGATCAAGAAAAGGATTGCGCAAGCCGGCAGGGGCACGAAAAAACACGGGGTGCTGACCTGTAATCCGGCTGAGGGTGCCTTGTGCGGCCTGTAATTCGCGCATGAAACCACGCGGGCCCAGCAGGGCAAAATGATGGCGGTGGTGCTGGCTGTGGTTTTCCACGGCATGGCCACGGCGGACGATTTCACGGCATACATCCGGATAGCGTGCCGCTGTTTCGCCGACACAGAAAAAGGTGGCGCGTGCGGCATGGCGATCCAGAATATCCAGCACCTGCGGGGTGACGAGGGGATCGGGGCCATCGTCGATGGTCAAGGCGATTTCATGTCTGGCTGTGGCGGCAGCAGGCAACCGCGTCCAGTTCGGTCCCAGCCAGTTGCTGCGCGGCCACAGGCCGACGGCGGTCAGCACCAGGTGGTTGATGACCACGGCACTCAACGCCCAACGCCATTGCACGGGTTCGGCGATCACGGCCACCAACGCCAGGCCATGCAGCGCGATGGATGCGCGGATCAGCAGCGTGGGGTGCCAGGCTGAGTTAAACATTGGATTGGCAGGCATCGGCTTGCCGGGCAAAAATCGCCGAATACATCAACGCCAGGATGACGCCCGGCGCTACGGTCACGCCTAGCGCCTGCAGGATGGAGACGTCGGAAAACGCAAGCAGGCCAAACCCGGCGACGGTGGTGAGGCTGGCGAACAGCATCGAGGCCAGCGTGCGCGGCAGGATCGGCGTGCGCGGATCGGGCCGATCGAAAAACAGGGCGTAATTGGAGCCGACTGCGACCACCAGCAGCAAACCCACCAAATGCAGAATGATCATTTGCTGGCCGAACAGGCTCAATCCCGCGGTGACGGTGATGACCGCCGCGGCCAGCGGCGCGATGACGCGCAGCACGCGCATGGGCGAGCGAAAAACCACGAGCAGCAAGACGACAATGGCAACCAGCCCGCCGAGCGACAGCACGATGGCTTCACGCAGGTAGCCGGAATACAGGCGATCCGATTCGGCCTTCATGTCCACAAACAGCACACCGGGCATTGCGCTTAATGCAGCGCGGATAGGATCAGCGTCGATGCTGCCCCCCTCGGGCGCGGTCAGCGGCAACAAGGCCCGCCATTGCCCTTGTTGCTGGATGAGCAGGGCATCGACCGCCATCGCCATCGAGGTCTGCTGCAGATCGCTTGCCTGCAGCAAACGCTGGCTGCGCGCGGCGGCGGTGTCGGCCAGAAACGGCGCAAACAGTTGCGCGCGCACCGGCAGGCCCTGGACGACTTGCGCCAGGCGTGTTTCCAACAGCGGGCGCGGGGGCAGGCTGGCCTGGC
>JAABQU010000297.1 GCA_011391285.1 Thiobacillus sp. | reverse complement strand
GATGCTGGTGTCGGCGGTAGAACACAAGCCGAATCCGAGCGTGGGCCTGCTCAACATCGGCGAGGAAGACATCAAGGGCAGTGAAATGGTGAAGCGAACCGCCGAACTACTGCGGGGGAGCCACCTGAATTTCTACGGCAACGTCGAAGGCGACGATATTTTCAAGGGCACCACCGATGTGGTGGTGTGCGACGGTTTTGTCGGCAATGTCACTCTTAAGGCATCCGAAGGTCTGGCCAAGATGATTGCCACCACCCTGCGTGCCGAGTTCAAGCGCAACTGGCTGACGCGCATTGCTGGCCTGCTGTCCTTGCCGGTGCTGAATGCCTTCAAGCGCAGGCTCGATCCGCGCCGTTACAACGGTGCGACCCTGTTGGGACTCAAGGGGGTGGTGGTCAAGAGTCATGGCTCGGCCGACCGTTTTGCGTTCGAACATGCGATTGAAACCGCCAGTGACGAAGTCCGCAACAACGTGCTGAAGCGCATTACCGAACAGATCCAACTTATTCAACGGGTAGCCGCTTGACCTATTCCCGCATACTCGGCACCGGCAGCTATCTGCCTGCCCGCATTCTTACCAACGCCGATCTCGAAAAGCTGGTCGAAACCAACGATCAGTGGATCGTCGAGCGTACCGGCATTCGTGAACGCCACATTGCCGCCGAGGGCGAATTCACCAGCGATCTGGCCACGCAGGCAGCACGTGCCGCACTCGATGTGGCCGGCCTTGCGCCCGACGACATCGACCTGCTGCTGGTCGCCACCACCACGCCCGACCTGGTGTTCCCCAGCACCGCCTGCATCGTGCAGTCCAAGCTCGGCATGACCAACGGCAAGCCTGCGTTCGATCTGCAGGCGGTATGCAGCGGTTTCGTCTATGCACTCTCGGTGGCCGACCAGTTCATCAAGACCGGCGCGGCCAGGCACGTGCTGGTGATCGGCGCGGAAACGCTGTCGCGCATCACCGACTGGAACGACCGCGGCAACTGCATTTTGTGGGGCGACGGCGCTGGTGCCGTGGTGCTGGGGGCATCGACCGAGCCGGGCATCATCGCCACGCACATCCATGCGGACGGCCGCCACAAGGAACTGCTGCGCACCACCACCGGCCCATCGACCGGCATGAAGGAACCTGCGCTGATGCGGATGGAAGGCAATCCCGTATTCAAGATGGCGGTCAACACGCTCGACCGCATCGTCGACGAAACGCTGGAAGCCAACGGTCTGCAGAAATCCGACATCGACTGGCTGGTACCGCATCAGGCCAATATTCGCATCATTTCCGCCACCGCCAAGAAGCTCGGCATGGGCATGGATCATGTCGTCACCACTGTGGCCGGTCATGGCAATACCTCGGCCGCCTCGGTGCCGCTGGCATTCGACGTGGCGGTGCGCGATGGCCGCATCCAGCGCGGCCAGACGGTGTTGATGGAAGCCTTCGGCGGCGGCTTTACATGGGGCTCCGCGCTCCTCAAGTACTGAAGAAAGATACGTGATGAAACTCGCATTCGTATTCCCCGGACAGGGTTCGCAATCGGTCGGCATGATGCAGGGCTGGAGCGAGCGCGCAGAAGTCCGCGCCACCTTCGTCGAGGCATCCGATGCGCTCGGCCAGGACCTGTGGGCGCTGGTGACCGACGGCCCGACTGATCTGCTCAACCAGACGGTCAACACCCAGCCGGCGATGCTGGCAGCCGATATCGCCGCCTGGCGGGTGTGGCTGGCGGCAGGCGGCGCGATCCCTGCGCTGCTGGCGGGGCACAGCCTGGGTGAATATGCCGCGCTGGTGGCAGCGGGCGCGCTGGGTTTTTCCGATGCAATCAAACTGGTGCGCTTCCGCGCCGAGGCGATGCAGGCGGCCGTGCCAGAAGGCGTCGGCGCGATGGCGGCGATCCTGGGTCTGGACGACGATAGGGTGCGTGCCGTGTGCAGCGAGGCGGCAGCTGGCGAAGTGGTCGAGGCGGTGAATCTCAACTCGCCCGGGCAGGTGGTGATCGCCGGCAACAAGGCTGCAGTCGAACGGGCGATGGTGCTGGCGAAAGAAAAAGGCGCCAAGCGCGCGCTGCCGCTGCCGGTTTCCGTGCCGTCGCATTCCTCGCTGATGCTGCCGGCTGCGGAAAAACTACTGGCGCATCTGCAGGGCGTGACGATCGCTGTGCCCACGATTCCCGTACTGCACAACACCGATGTGCAAAGCCATGCCGACGCTGCTGCGATCCGCGCTGCGCTCGCCAAGCAACTGCATACTCCGGTGCGCTGGGTCGAGACCGTGCAGGCGCTGAAGGCCGCCGGCATCGAACGCGTGATCGAGTGCGGTCCCGGCAAGGTGCTGGCGGGGCTCAGCAAGCGGATCGACGACAGCCTGCCCGCCGTGGCGCTGGTGGACGAAGCCAGCCTGCAGTCCGCATTGAACGAATGACAGGAGACACCATGCTGCAAGGACGCCTCGCGCCTAGCGCGAATCTTGAAGGGCAGGTGACGCTGGTCACTGGTGCCAGCCGCGGAATCGGCCAGGCGATTGCATTGGCCCTCGGCCAGGCGGGCGCCATCGTGATCGGCACCGCCACCAGCGACAAGGGCGCGCAGGCGATCAGCGATTACCTCGCCGCTGCTGGCATCAAGGGCGGCGGCATGAAACTCAACGTCACTGACGCGGCTGAGGTCGATGCCGTCATCGCCTCGATCAATGCGCAGTTCGGCGACATCGGCATCCTGGTCAACAACGCCGGCATCACCCGCGACAACCTGTTGATGCGGATGAAGGACGAGGAGTGGGACGACATTCTGGCGACCAACCTCACCTCCGTGTTTCGGCTGTCGCGCGCGGTGCTGCGCGCGATGATGAAGGCGCGCGCCGGGCGCATCATTTCCATCGCTTCGGTGGTGGGTGCGATGGGCAATGCCGGCCAGACCAACTACAGTGCGGCCAAGGCCGGCATTATGGGCTTCACCAAGTCGCTGGCGCGCGAAGTCGGCAGCCGCAACATCACCGTCAACTGCGTCGCGCCCGGCTTCATCGACACCGACATGACGCGTGCGCTGCCCGATGCGCAGCGTCTGGCGCTGCTTGCGCATATTCCGCTGGGCCGGCTGGGTGCTGCGGAAGATATCGCGCAGGCCGTCGCTTTCCTGGCTTCGCCGGCGGCCGGCTATATCTCCGGAACCACCCTGCACGTCAACGGCGGCATGTACATGGCATGACCGCCAAACAAAGTTTGGTAGAATCGCGAAGTTTTATTTTTCCGGGCTTCAATTTTGTTGCAGCCCACATTCAAGAGAGGATCAGTAATGGATAACGTACAGCGTGTAATTAAAGTCGTCGCCGAGCAGTTGGGCGTCAACGAGGCAGACATCAAGAACGAGTCTTCCTTTGTCGGTGACCTGGGCGCGGACTCGCTCGATACGGTTGAACTGGTGATGGCGCTGGAAGAAGAATTCGGCTGTGAAATTCCCGATGAGGAAGCAGAGAAAATCACCACCGTCCAGCAGGCGATTGACTACGTCAACAGCCACTCGAGCTGATCGTTCACCAAAGCAATAAAGGGCTGACTTTTGTCCAAGCGTCGCGTCGTCGTCACCGGCCTGGGAATCATCTCCCCGGTTGGCAATACCATACCGGAGGCCTGGGATAATGTGATCGCCGGCCGTTCCGGAATTGCCCGCATTACCCGCTTCGACCCTGAGCCGTTCGCCTCGCACATGGCGGGTGAAGTCAGGAATTTCGATGTCGGGCAATACCTCAATCCCAAGGAAGCGCGCCGGATGGACCTGTTCATCCAGTACGGCATGGCGGCCGGCATCCAGGCCATTCGTGATTCGGGCATCGAGGTTACCGAAGCGAATGCCGAACGCATCGGCATCAATATCGGCTCCGGGATCGGCGGTCTGCCGCTGATCGAGGAGACCCACCAGCTGGTGGCCGATTCAGGGCCGCGCAAGATTTCACCCTTCTTCATTCCGGGCTCCATCATCAACATGATTTCCGGGAACCTGTCGATCCAGTTCGGGATCAAGGGACCGAACCTCGCAGTGGTCACGGCCTGCGCCACAGGCCTGCATGCAGTCGGCCAGTCGGCGCGCATGATCATGCACGGCGACGTTGATGTCATGGTCGCGGGTGGGGCGGAGGGGGCGGTTTCCCCGCTCGGTGTCGGCGGCTTTTCCGCAGCCCGTGCGCTGTCGACGCGCAACGACGATCCTGCGACCGCCAGCCGTCCCTGGGACAAGGACCGCGACGGCTTCGTGCTGGGCGAGGGCGCCGGCGTTCTGGTGCTCGAGGAATACGAGCATGCCAGGGCGCGCGGCGCGCGAATCTATGCCGAAGTCGTGGGTTTCGGAATGAGCGGCGACGCCTACCACATGACCGCGCCGAGCACGGACGGCCCACGGCGTTCGATGGTGAACGCAATGCGTGACGCGGGCCTGAATGCCGACCAGATCCAGTACGTCAATGCCCATGGCACGTCGACGCCGCTCGGTGACAAGAACGAGACCGAGGCGATCAAGCTTGCGATGGGCGATGCCGCCTACAAGACGGTGGTCAACTCGACCAAGTCGATGACCGGCCACCTGCTGGGCGGCGCGGGAGGCGTCGAGTCGATTTTCACCGTGCTGGCGGTGCATCATCAGATTTCGCCGCCGACTATCAACCTCTTCACGCCAGACCCCGAATGCGATCTCGATTACTGCGCCAACACCGCGCGGGAAATGAAGATCGATGCTGCGCTCAAGAACAACTTCGGGTTTGGCGGGACCAACGGCTCGCTGATTTTCAAGCGCGTTTGACCCCTGCCGACTGCACCTGAAATCCTGGAATGGCCGCTCCAGCCCAGTCAGCTGCGGCCTGATCTGGTGGGGCTGCAGGCAGCCTATCCGCAGCGTTACCCTGGCCTGATACACAGCAGCGGCGACAGCGGCTGGGACGTGCTGTTTGCATTCCCCGGGGACATCACACGGATTGGCGCTGCCGAGGGTTTGCGGGGCTTGCAGCAGCATCCCGCCATGCAGCTGCAGCCCGTCATTTCCCGGTCCGGACACGATTTGCCCTTCAGCGGCGGCTGGCTGTGCGCCTTTTCATACGAGCTGGGCGGGCTGTTCGAGCCCAGTGCGGGCCGGGCAGCGGACGATGCTGATTTTCCGCTTGCCTGGCTGATGCGGATTCCGGCGGCGATCCTGTTCGACCGCGCGAACCGCCGCTGCGTGCTGGTGGCCGAATCCGGGAAAACGGCGCTCCTCGAAAGCATGAAGCGCGATCTGGACAGCACGCCACCACCGCTGCCGACTATTCCCGCATTGCGGGACCTACAGGAAGACGACCCCGAAACCTTTCTCTCTGGCGTGTCGCGGATTCAGGACTACATACGTGCGGGTGATGTGTTTCAGGTCAACCTGTCGCGAGGCTGGCAGGCGGCATTCGCACAACCGGTTCCGGCCGCCACCCTGTTTTTCCGCTTGATGCAGAAAAATCCGGCGCCGTTTTCTGCGTTGCTGCAGATGGATGAGTGGGCGATCGTGAGTTCATCGCCCGAGCGTCTGGTGCGTCTTGGCCGCGACGGTCTGCTGGAAACCCGTCCCATCGCCGGTACCCACCCCAGAAGCGAGGACGCTGCAGAAGACGCCGCGCTGCGCGCCCGCCTGCAGGCGCATCCCAAGGAGCGCGCCGAGCACGTCATGCTGGTCGATCTGGAGCGCAATGACCTTGGGCGGGTGTGCGAGCCTGGCAGCGTCGAGGTGGCGGCGCTGATGGAAATCGCCAGCTACCGCCATGTGCATCACATCGAATCCACCGTTCGCGGCAGGCTGCGCGCCGGGATGCGCGTGTTCGATGCGGTGCGCGCGGTGTTTCCCGGCGGCACCATCACCGGTTGTCCCAAGGTCCGCACCATGCAGATTATTCGTGAACTCGAACAGACGCCGCGCCGCTGTTACACCGGCAGCATCGGCTACATCAATCATGACGGCAGTTTCGATTTCAACATCCTGATCCGCAGCTTCCTGCTGCGCGGATCCGAAGTGCGCTTTCGTGCCGGCGCCGGCATCGTCGCCGACTCCATTGCGACGCGCGAACTCGAGGAAACCCGCGCCAAGGCACGCGGCCTGCTGCGCGCGCTTGAACCTGGAAACGACAATTGACCACTCATCTGACTTCGTTAAGTAGCATGGATGCTAATTTGAGTGCCTCCGACATGTTTTTCCCTATGGGTAATCCGCTGCGTACCCGATTGCAGGGTTTTCGGCTCGCCTCGCTGCGTTGCTCCTCTTTGCGGGGAATGACCCCGCTGCATCGTCATGATTTTCCAGCCAACCCGAAAGCCGCACACTCAGGCGTGCCAAACTGCCGTTCCCAGGTTTCGGCATGATCCTCGTAAACGGCCAGCCCGCAGAAACCGTGGACGCGCTGGATCGCGGCCTGGCCTATGGCGACGGCGTGTTCCGCACCCTGCGCACGCGGGCTGGCCAGCCGTTGTGGTGGCGCGACCAGTACGCCAAGCTGGCTGCCGACTGTTCCGCCCTGATGCTGGCCTGCCATGAGGAAGCGGGACTGCGCGCCGAAGTCTGCCGGGTGGCCGAAGCCGGGGAGGGCGTCGTCAAGATCATGATCACGCGTGGCGCCGGGGCGCGCGGCTATGCGCTGCCGCAGGGGCCGGTCACGACCCGCGTGGTGCTGTCTGCTCCGCTGCCCGCTTACGCACAGGCCGGATCGCCGGACGCCGTCACCGCGCGCTGGTGCACGCTGCGGCTGGCACGGCAGCCCAGGCTGGCGGGGATCAAGCATTTGAACCGGCTGGAGAATGTGCTGGCACGGGCGGAGTGGAACGACCCGGATATTGTCGAAGGGCTGCTGTGCGACGACAGCGGTGCGGTGATCGGCGGCGTGATGAGCAACCTGCTGATGGTGAAGGATGGCGAACTGCTGACACCGGATCTGGGTCAATGCGGCGTGGCCGGCGTAGCGCGGACGCGCCTGCTGCGTGCCGCAGCGCGTCTTGGCATGCGCATTCATATCGGTCGCCTGCTGCCAGACGCTATACTCGCAGCCGACGAAGTGATGATCAGCAACAGCGTGATCGGCGTGCGGCGAGTCGCCCGTCTGGATGGCGCGAGCTGGTCGCCTGCGGGCTGGACAACGACTTTGAATAATGCCTTGTATGAAGATCTGGATTAAGCGATTGGCAGTGCTCGCGGTCCTGTCCACGCTGGCCGGCGCGGGAGGACTGGCGTGGTATGGCAACCAGCCTTTGCAGATTGACGCGTTGCCGAAAACCATCAACGTGGTGCCCGGCACGCATCTGCGCAGCCTGAGCGTGCTGCTCGAACGGGAAGGCGTGATCGGCAGCGCCCCCGTTTTCTGGCTGCTCGGGCGAGTGACGGGCAAGGGCGGGACGCTCAAGGTCGGCGTCTATACGCTCGACCGGCCGCTCACGCCGCTGGAACTGTATGCCAGGATCCAGCGTGGCGAGGTCTCGCAGGCCATCATCCAGTTCATCGAGGGCTGGAGCTGGCGCGAGGTGCGAGCGGCGCTTGCCGCGCAACCCACGCTGAAGAACGACAGCGCCGCCATGAGCGATGCCGAACTGCTGCAGGCCATCGGCGCCGAAGAGGGGCATCCCGAAGGCCTGCTGTTTCCCGATACCTACTTTTATGCGCCGCATTCGTCCGATCTGAACGTGCTGCAACGCGCCTATCGCCTGCAGCGTGAAAAGCTCATGGCTGCGTGGGAAACGCGCGCGCCCGGCCTGCCGTATCGCACGCCGTACGAAGCGCTGATCATGGCTTCGATCGTGGAGAAGGAGACCGGCGCTGCATTCGAACGCCCCCAGATTGCCGGGGTGTTCCTCAACCGTCTCAAACGGGGAATGCGCCTGCAGACCGACCCCACCGTGATCTACGGACTGGGCGAACGCTTCGACGGCAATCTGCGCAAGACCGATCTGCAAGCCGACACGCCCTACAACACCTACACCCGCGCCGGGCTGCCGCCCACCCCCATTGCCATGCCCAGCGAAGCCGCGATCCAGGCTGCGCTCAACCCGGCCCAAACCGATGCGCTGTATTTCGTCGCACGCGGCGACGGCACGCACGTATTTTCCAGCAACCTCGACGCGCACAACCGCGCCGTGAACCGTTACCAGCGATGATCAATCCCGGCAAATTCATCACCCTAGAAGGCGTCGACGGCGCCGGCAAGAGCACCCATCTTGATTTTGTCGCTGACTGGTTGCGTCAGCAGGGAA
>JAABQU010000296.1 GCA_011391285.1 Thiobacillus sp. | reverse complement strand
GCGCTGACGGTTCCACACCGCCGCCAGCCAAGGCTGCACCTTGACCAGCTTGAGCGATGCCGCGCTCAGCACGCCTTCCAGCTCAGCCAGAAATGCCGGCTCCAGGCTGCTGGCGAGGAAGGGCACGCCCGGGGGCTCGGCCTGCCAGCTCACCAGCCGGTCACGCCCTGCCTCGCCGAACTGCCGGACCAGCGTATCGCGGATCCAGCCCTGCATCTCCAGGGGCTTGAGCACGACCGGCGGCGACTGCAAGAGGTGCACGGGGCTGAAATGATGCGACAGGGTCACGCGCGTCCGCCCGCGCAGGGCAGCGCCCGCGAGCAGGCCGGACAACGCTTCCAGCGCCCCAGCCCAGCCGGGATTGGGCACCTCCGCCTCACGGCAGTCGCGGCCACTGGCCACAGCCACGCGACCAGGCGTCAGGGCGACGCGCACCTTAGGCGACAAAAGTGACACGGTTCACTTCCTCCAGCGTGGTCACGCCCTGACGCACCAGGTCGAGCGCGGAATCACGCAGGGTTCGCACGCCGGCGCGGGCGGCCGCCTCCTTCACCTGGCGGATCGGTGCGCGGGTGCTGATCAGTTCGCGGATCTCGTCGTTCAGCACCATCATTTCGGGAATCGCGCGGCGCCCCTTGTAGCCGCTGCCGCGGCAATGGCCGCAGCCCTTGCCGGCACGAAAATCATAGTCAGCAGCTTTGTCCGGGCTGATGCCGGAATCCGCCAGCAGCTGCGCGTCAGGCACATAGGGCTCGGCGCATTGGGTGCAGGTCACCCGCACCAGGCGCTGCGCGAGGATGCCGTTCAGCGCCGACACAAAACTGTAGGGGTCGACCCCCATGTGCATGAAGCGGCCGATGACGTCGAACACGTTGTTGGCGTGCACGGTGGTGAACACCAGGTGGCCGGTCAGCGCGGATTGCACCGCGATCTGCGCGGTTTCCGCATCGCGGATCTCGCCCACCATGATCTTGTCGGGGTCGTGACGCAGGATGGAGCGCAGGCCACGGGCGAAGGTCAGCCCCTTCTTCTCGTTGACCGGAATCTGCAGGATGCCGGACAGCTGGTATTCGACCGGATCCTCGATGGTGATGATCTTGTCCTGCCCGGTATTGATCTCGGAAATCGCGGCGTACAACGTGGTGGTCTTGCCCGAGCCGGTGGGGCCGGTGACCAGGAACATGCCGTAGGGCTCGCGCGACAGCTTGCGGATCAGCGCGAGGTCGGGGCCGGCAAAACCGAGGCGGTCGAGGGTGATGCCCTTGAGCTCGTCAGCCAGCTGCTGGCGGTCGAGGATGCGCAGCACCGCGTCCTCGCCGAACACGCCAGGCATGATCGACACCCTGAGATCGATCTCGCGGCCGCGCATCAGCACCTTGAAGCGGCCGTCCTGCGGCACGCGCCGCTCGGCGATATCGAGTTCGGCCATCACCTTGATACGCGAGATCACCTGCTCGGCCATTTCGCGGCCGGGCGACTGTGCGATCAGGTTGAGCACACCGTCGATGCGGTACTTGATGACGATGCCCTGCGCGTCGTTTTCCAGATGGATGTCGGAGGCGCCGGCGGTCAGCGCATCATAGAGCGTAGAGTGCACCAGCTTGACCACTGGCGAGGCATCCTCACCGATGGCTTTGAGCGAGATCTCTTCCACCTTCTCGCCGGAACCTCCGGCCGATGTCTCGCCCACCACGCCATCCATCGCCCGCAGATCGCCCTCGAGCCGGTGCAACCAGGCGAGGATGTCATCGCGCCGCGCCAGCGCGGGCGTGAAGGCGGCGCCGAGCCTGCGCTCCGTCGATTCCAGCAGGTCGGGCAGGAGCGGATCGGCAAACACGAACCAGAGCCGGCCCCCGGCATCGCGGCAGGCTGCGCATTCGCGTTCCAGAGCCTGGTTGAAGGGCAGCAGGTCGAAGGCCGGCTGCATCTCGCGCAGCTGATCCATCGCCATCGTGGTATAGGCAAAGGCCCGCCCCAGTTCGGCGAGAAAGGTGGGCTCATCGAGGCCGGTGAGACGCTCCAGCGCGGCCAGCACCGAGCCACCCTCCTTCGCCGCCAGCTCGCGGGCCTGCAGCAGCAGGGCCGGCCGGATGGGGCCGGGCTGGGTGGCAGGGGCGTTCATTCCAGGCTCCCGGCAAGTTCGAAGATGGGCAGATACAGCATGACCACGATGATACCGATAACCAGCCCGATCACTGCCATCAGGACCGGCTCGAACAGGCGGGTGAACCATTCGACGAAGCGGCTGGTTTCCTCCTCGTGGAAGGTGGCGATGGCTTCCATCATCTCGCCCATGCGCCCGCTCTTTTCGCCGACCCGCAGCATGCGCAGGGCCACCGGAGTCACCAGTCCGGCACGCTCCATCGCCAGCGATACCGATTGTCCCTCGCGGATGGTGGCGGCGGCGGCCGCCAGCCGCAGCCGCAGTTCGGGCTGCAGCAGGCCACCGGCCATTTCAAGCGCGGTGACCACCGGGATACCACCCGACAGCAGCATGCCGACGGTGCGATAGAAACGTGTGAGCTGGAACACCCGCAGCGGCTCGCCGAGACCCGGCAGGCGCCACAATTGCCGCACCAACCAGGCACGCAGCGCGGGACGGCTGAGTGCGTAGGCGGCCAGTGCCAGCAATGCCAGCAGCAGCAGGCCGGCATTCATGGCATGCGCTTCGATAAACCCGCCCCATGTCATCAGCACCCGAGACGCCCACGGCAGGCGCTCCATGTTGTCAGCATAAATCGAGGCGAAGCGCGGCGTCACGTAACCGAGCAGGAACAGCGCCACCAGTCCGCCGACGATTATCAAAATGATCGGGTAGATCGAGGCCGCCAGCACCTTCTTGCGCACCTGTTCGACCTGCTCCTGATAGGCCACGTAGCGCGACAGCGCCTGCGGCAGGTCGCTGGTGCGCTCGGCAGCGCGTACGGTCGCCACGTAAAGCGGCGGAAAAGCATCCGGGAAATGGCTGATGGCGGCGGAGAAGGACTCGCCCTCGTACAGGCGCTTCAACACACCGCCGAGGATCTTGCGGGTCTCAGGCTTCGCCTCCTTTTCATCCAGCGTCTGCAGCGCCTCCACCAGCGACAGGCCGCTGTTCAGGAGCGCCAGCAGTTCGCGTGAAAACAGGCCGAGCGGGAAACGGGCACGGCGGGAAAACGAGATAAATCCGAGTCGCCCGGCCGGACGCACATCCAGGACGGTCAACCCCTGCAGGCGCGCCTGATCAGCGGCATCGACCGGATCGGCCGCCTCCAGCCTCAGATTCACCCGCTGGTCCACCCCCAGCGCCCGGATTTCAAACAGCATGGCTTACCAGTTGGTGATGTCGGCGGCTTCGCCGCTGCCGCCCGGCTGGCCATCCTTGCCGAGTGAATACAGGTCGAGTTCGCCGTGCTCGCCGGGAACGCGATATTGGTAGGGATTGCCCCATGGGTCATTGGGAACCTGTTTCTTCAGGTACGGTCCCTGCCAGCGGGCCTCGCCGGTGGGCTGGCTGTCCAGCGCCACCAGTCCCTGCTCGGTGGTCGGGTAACGCCCGACATCCAGCCGGTACTGGTCGAGTGCATCCTCCAGCGCCCGGATCTGCGCCTTCGCCACCTTCACTTCCGACTTGCCGACCTGGCCGAAAAAGCGCGGTGCGACATAGCCGACCAGCAGCCCCAGGATCACCAGGACAACCAGCAATTCAAGCAGCGTAAAACCCATTGCCGCGCGAGGCCGGCTCGCCCCATATCGCAAACATGAAAATCCAGTGGCCATGACTTGTCGTTTCTCTCTGTTTTTATCGGCGGCAGGCTGGCGGATCTCCTGGCCCAAGCAAACAATACTGGCCCCGTTGCCCCGTGCACCCACCCTCCGGTTCGCAAAACCCCTGCAAACAGCCTGCGCCCTGGAGGCACAGATCGTCTGTCAGAAAAGTGTAACACCGAATATTTTATGACGGCTTGCTGAATGGCCCTGCGGTAGGCCTTGGCCGCGGTTTACCCGGCGTGTCCGGCAATCCGGATGAGGCAGACCGTATTCTGCGGCAATCAGGTTTAATTTTTATGACTGCATGGAACCGTGCGGCCCCCGAATGCGGACCGAAACCATCACGCGTCATTCCGTCCGTGACTCTGCCATCAGGCAGACAATCCCCCAGCGTATTCACGCTGCGGCCGCCTGACTCAGTCCTGCAGCATCTCCGCCGCGCGCACGATGGCGCGGGCCTTGTTCTGGGTTTCAGTCCACTCGTTCTCGGGAACCGAATCGGCGACGATGCCGGCACCCGCCTGCACGAACAGGGTCTGGTCCTTGACCACGGCGGTGCGGATGGCGATCGCCAGGTCCATGTCGCCGTTGAAACCAAGATAACCGACCGCGCCGGCGTAGATGCCGCGCTTGGAGGGCTCCAGCTCGTCGATGATTTCCATCGCCCGCACCTTGGGCGCGCCCGACACGGTGCCGGCCGGAAAGCTGGCGCGCAACACATCGAGTGCCGTGAGGCCGGGCTTGAGCCTGCCCTCGACGTTGGAGACGATGTGCATGACGTGCGAGTAGCGTTCGATCTGCATGTTTTCGGTAACCCTGACGCTGCCGGTCACCGCGACGCGGCCGGTGTCGTTGCGCCCGAGATCGAGCAGCTGCAGGTGCTCCGCGCATTCCTTGGGGTCGGCCAGCAGTTCCTCGGCCAGGCGCTGGTCGTCCTCGCGCGTGAGGCCACGCGGGCGGGTGCCGGCGATGGGGCGCAGGGTGACGGTGTCGCCCTCGAGCCGTACCAGGATTTCAGGCGACGAGCCCACGACATGGAAGCCGCCGAAGTCGTAATAGAACATGTAGGGTGACGGGTTGAGGCCGCGCAAGGCACGATACAGTGACAGTGGCGTCGCCTTGAACGGTCGCGACATGCGCTGGGAGAGCACCACCTGCATGATGTCGCCGGCCGCGATGTAGTCCTTGGCCTTCTGCACCGCGGCCTTGAACTCGGCCTCGCCGAATTCCGACTGCGGCTCGTCCACCGCCACCGCCGGTTCGGCCGGCAGGTGCACCGGCGTGCGCAACTTTTCGGCCAGTTCCCGCAGGCGCAGGTGACCCTGTGCATAGGCGTCGGGCTGCATCGGGTCGGCGTGGGTGACGAGATAGAGCTTGCCGGCGAGGTTGTCGAACACCGCCAGTTCCTCGGTCAGCATCAGGAGGATATCAGGCGTGTGCAGGACGTCGTCCTTGCGGGGCTGCTTTTTGTTGAATTCGGGAGACAGGCGCTTCTCGATATAGCGGATGGTGTCGTAGCCGAAATACCCCGCCAGCCCGCCAGTGAAACGCGGCAGCCCGACCACTGGAGCGGCCTTGAAGCGCGCCTGATACTCGGCGATGAACGCCAGCGGGTCGGGCAGGTTGTGCTCCTCAGCCACCTGGCCGTCGGTTTCCACCGTCAGCAGGTGCGCGCGCACCCGCACAACGGTGCGCGCAGGCAGCCCGATGAAGGAATAACGCCCGAAGCGCTCGCCGCCCACCACCGACTCGAGCAGGTAGGAATACGGTTCGTTGGCGAGCTTGAGATACACCGACAGCGGCGTTTCCAGGTCGCCGGGCATCTCGCGCACCAGCGGGATGCGGTTGTAGCCCTGGCGGGCGAGGTTGAAGAATTCTTGTTCGGTCATTTTTCAGGGATCAGGATTCAGGGGTCAGGGAATGCGCTGCGCGCGTTTTTAAGACGAGCGCCGCCATCGGCGGCACGCCCCCTGGCCCCTGAAACCTGAATCCTGGCCCCTGAAATTCACGCCCTTACCACCATCTTCGCCGCGTCGGCGAGCGTCGGCACCACCGCATCCAGGTCGAGTTCGGCGACCGGGCGACCGCGGTTGTAGCCGTAGGGCACGCAGAACACAGGGCTGCCGGCGGCACGCGCAGCCTGGGTGTCATTGAGCGAATCGCCGATCAACAGCAGTTCGGCCGGTTTTACCTTGAACACCTCACAGGCATGCAGCAGCGGCAGCGGGTCGGGCTTGCGCTTCGGCAGCGTGTCGCCGGACAGGATCAGCTCGAAGTAGTCGAACAGGGCGGTGTCCTTCAGCAGCGGATGGGTGAACTGCGCGGCCTTGTTGGTGATGCAGGCGACGTGCAACCCCATCGCCTTGAACGCATCGAGGCCTTCGACCACGCCGTCGAACGGGCGCGAATACAGCGACACGTGCTCTCCGTAATGCTTCTGATACAAGGCGATGGCCCGCTCGAACAGCGCAGCATCGGGCTCGGCATCCATCTCGCCGGTGAGCACGCGCTTGACCAGCCGCGACACGCCATTACCGATGTAGGTTGAAATGGTTTCCAGCGACGGGCAGGGACGGCCGAGGTCGGCCATCATCAGTTCGGCGGCATGCGCCAGATCGGGCGCGGTGTCGAGGAGCGTACCGTCGAGATCGATGACGACGGCCTTGATTTTGAGAGGGAAGTTCATTTTGGGTGAGCAGTAAGCGGGGAGCGGCGAGCAGTGCGGTGCGCGGGGTTTCCCACTCATCGACTACCACTCACCGATTACCGGTTTTCAGACCTTGGCGAGCTCGGCACGCATCGCGGCAATGATGCTGTTGTAGCGCTGCGGATCGCTGTCCTTGGCGGCACCGAATACAGCGGAGCCGGCGACGAAGGTGTCGACCCCGGCACGCGCCACTTCGGCGATGTTGGCAGGGCCGACGCCGCCGTCGATCTCGATCTCGACCTTGAGGCCGCGGTCATCGATCATCTTGCGCACGGCGCGCGCCTTGTCGAGCACGTAGGGGATGAACTTCTGGCCGCCGAAGCCGGGGTTGACCGACATCAGGAGCACCATGTCGAGCTTGTCCAGCGTGTATTCCAGCACGTCGAGCGGGGTGGCGGGGTTGAACACCAGGCCGGCCTTGCAGCCGTTCTCCTTGATCAGGCCGATGGTGCGGTCGATGTGCTCGGACGCTTCCGGGTGGAAAGTGATGTAGGTGGCGCCGGCCTTGGCGAAGTCGGGGATGATGCGATCCACCGGCTTCACCATCAGATGTACGTCGATTGGTGCGGTGACCCCATGCTTGCGCAGCGCCTCGCACACCAGCGGGCCGATGGTGAGGTTGGGCACGTAGTGGTTGTCCATCACGTCGAAATGAACGATGTCCGCGCCGGAGGCGAGCACGTTGTCGACTTCCTCGCCCAGCTTGGCAAAGTTGGCGGACAGGATGGACGGGGCGATGCGGTAAGTCATGGGAAGCTCCGGAAATTTTGGGAAAACCCGGTCATTTTAGCTTAAGTCCGCCACATCATTGCGTTACACTCCCCCGCATTCCATCCCGTCGAGCAATCCCGTGGCCGAAGGCAAGAAATACCACATCAACGTCACCGTCAACACGGCTTATCTGGCTGATCAGAGCGATCCCTCGGCGGACCGCTACGTGTTCGCCTACACCGTCACCATCGCCAACACCGGCACCGTGGCCGCGCAGCTGATCTCACGCCACTGGATCATCACCGACGCCGAGAACGTCACCCAGGAAGTCAAGGGGCTCGGCGTGGTGGGCGAGCAGCCACTGCTGCGGCCGGGTGAAAGTTTCGAGTACACCAGCGGCACCGCAATGGCCACGCCGGTCGGCACCATGCACGGCACTTATCAGATGGTGGCGGAAGACGGCAACAAGTTCGACGCCGAAATTCCCGTGTTCACGCTGTCGATGCCACGCGTGCTCCACTGACCGACCTCAGCCCCGTTCGTCCCGTCGCACCATTGTTATACTCAACACCCGCTTTTGCCGTGAGTGAGTTTCACCCGTGATGTTGTTACGCGCCAGCCCGTGGCTGTTTGCCCTGCTGTTGTCAGCCTGCGCGGTGCGCCCTTCCGTCGAGCCGCCGGCTCCTGTGCCCCCCCCCGCGCCGCAACCCACACCCTCCCCGCCCCCGGGGCGGCCCGCGCTCATCCCCACACCGGCGGTTGCCTACCCCACACTCAAACCGGTGGAATGGTCCGCCGTGGCCTACTGGCAGGATGACAAGGTCGGCGAAAGCTGGTCCGCCTTCGTGCAGGGTTGCAGCACACTGATCAAGCGCAGCGCATGGCAGCCCGTCTGCGCAGAGGCGACGGCGCTGACCGCGCCCGACGACGCAACCGTGCGCGCGTTTTTCGAGCAGCGCTTCCAGCCCTACCAAGCCACACAGGAAGACGGCAGCGTCGAAGGTCTGGTGACCGGCTACTACGAGCCGCTGCTGAAAGGCGATCGCGTACGCACGGAGCGGGCACGTTTTCCACTTTACGCCG
>JAABQU010000295.1 GCA_011391285.1 Thiobacillus sp. | reverse complement strand
CGCCACGGCGCGCAGCATGCGTCCGAAAAAGGCCGAGGAACTGGCGCCGCGCGACACCCGCAAGCATGTGGAAACCTGCCCGTTCTGCCGCGGCAACGAACACAAGACGCCGCCCGTGATCCTGAGTTGGCCGCCCGAGGGCGACTGGCAGATTCGCATGGTGGAAAACCTCTATCCGGTGCTGGGCGACGACCGTGAACAGAGCAACTTCAACTTCGGCCTGCAGCAGACCATCGACGGCTACGGCCGCCACGAAGTCATCATCGACCACCATGAACATGGCATCGCCGTGCACGACATGGCGGAATCGCACCTGGCCGCGCTGTTCGGCATCTATCAGACGCGCATGCGGCAGCTGTTCGAGTCCGACGAGCGGCTGAAATACGTTTTGATTTTCAAGAATTTCGGTCCGGCGGCGGGGGCATCGATTCCTCATACCCATAGCCAGGTGATCGCCATGCCGGTGGTGCCCGAAAACGTTCACGCCGAGGTGAGAAACAGTGCTGCGCATTATGCCAAGCAGCACCATTGCATCTTCTGTGCGCTGATCGACGAGGCGCTGACCTTCGAGGCGACGATCTACGACCGCAGCTCGGGAGCGGTGCGGCGCAAGATCAACGTCGGCCAGTATGTGGTCGAGCGTGGCGAGAAATTCATTGCCATCAAGCCCTTCGCCAGCCGTTATGAATGGGAAGTTCACATCCTGCCGCTCGCCCACCAGGCTGATTTTCTCGATGTGCGCGCCGAGGACATGGCCGACCTGGCACGGGTGATGAAACGCACCATGGCGCGGCTGGATGCCGTCATCGGTGGCGCGCAGTACAACTTCTTCCTGCATTCGGTGCCGCACGACAGCCAGCGGCAGGCGAACGCACCGAGCTACCACTGGCATCTGGAAATCTGCCCGCGTACCTCAATCCCAACCGGATTCGAATTGGGCTCGGGTTTGTTCGTCAACACCATCAACCCCGAACAGGCGGCTGAACGATTGCGAGCGGTTGAGTTGTAAAAGAGGCCTTAACGCTACAATGGCGGCCTGTTAGCACGTCGAAACGGCAACCATGCAGCAAGTCAACGAAACCGATCCGCGTGTGCCACTGGCCCGCCAGGACGACACGCACGTCGATCGCCTCAACGCCCTGTGGAAACTGTCCGTGAAGAGCGGACTCTCGGACGCCGAACGCATTCGTGCCATGCTGGCAATGGCGGCAGAGGTGCTGGACATGGATCTGGTGGTGCTGGGTGAGTTTGACGGGCACTACAACGCGCGTTATGTCTCTGACCGGTTGGGGGTATTTCCGGAAGGCACCATATTGCCGGAAGAGGCGGCACTCTGCCAGATTGTCCATCGAAGCCAGACCCCGGCCCATTTTTCCGATCTTGCCGAGCATCCACAGTATGCACGGGATCCGCTGGTCACTGACCTGGGGCTGCGTACCTATTCCGGGATTCCCGTGGCTGTTGGTGACGAGGCCCGCTGGGTCCTGGCGTTTTTGCGCCGTCGCAGTGAATTCCCCCCAGACGCCGTCGATATCGCCTATATGGGGCTGATCGCCGACTGGCTTGGCAATGCCCTGCATCAATCGGCACAAAAAGACCTGCTTCAGCGCATTGCCCTGACCGATCCCCTGACCGGATTGCCCAACCGGCGCGCGGCCGAGGAACGCCTGCAGAAGGAAGGGGCGCGCACCCCGCGCGACGGGATCGGCTTTGCCCTGGCGCTGGTCGATCTCGACCATTTCAAGATGGTGAACGATCGCTACGGTCATGCCGTGGGTGACGATGTGCTCAAGGCCGTGGCTCGCCGGTTCGAGTCAGGGATGCGCGAGGGTGACTGGGTAGCGCGCTGGGGCGGGGAAGAATTCCTGTTCGTGCTGCATGGCAGCACCGTGGAAGAGGCCGCCGGTGTCATGGAACGGCTGGCCGGCCAGTCCCGTTCGACGCCGATTCATACCCGTGTCGGCGACATTGCGCTGAGTTTTTCTGCCGGCGTGGCCGCTTTCGGCTCCCACGACAGCGAAATCCTGCCCATGCTGGAAAAGATCGATCATGCCCTGTATCGGGCCAAGACAGACGGTCGCGACCAGGTCAGGATGGCGGCACAAACCCATATGCCGTGGAACAGTGCGCTGCTGCGGCAGGCGCTGGCCGAAAACCGGGTCAGGCAGGCCACGCAGGTCATCGTTGACCTGCAGAGCGGGCAGGCGATTGCGGATGAGGCGCTGGCGCGCATCGAGACCGCGACGGGCGAGATCGTCGAGGCCAAGGATTTTGTCGACATGGCGGAAGGCCTTGGCCTGATGGCCGAGATCGACCGGCAGGTGGTGCGCAACGTGATGCAGCGTTGCGTGGTCCGCGTGGATCAGGGCGGCACACCGGATTTCGCCCATTTCGTCAACGTCTCGCCGCAGTTTCTGGCGCGACGCGATCTGGTCGAGGAAATGCTGACCAATGCCATGGAATACTGCCAGACCTGCAGCGTGCTGCAAAGGCCGGTCAAGCCTATCGTGCTGGAATTGACCGAGCGCCAGCGCATCGTCAGCCTCGCCAAATTGCGCGCCGACCTGCAGCCGTTCATCGATTTCGGCTTCCGGCTGGCGCTGGACGATTTCGGCAGCGGCTATTCGTCCTATCTCTATCTGGCCCACTTGCCGGTCAGTTTCCTGAAAATCGAAGGCTGGCTGGTATTGAACATGCGCCAGGATCGCAAGGTGGCAGGCATCGTCGAGAGCCTGGCAAACTTTGCCCGCAAGGAGGGGGTGCGTACCGTCGCCGAGCATGTCGAGGACGCCGAGACTGCGCGCATCCTGGCCGACATGGGCGTGGACTACGGGCAGGGCTGGCATTTCGGCCGCCCGCAGCTGGTATGAACTAGAATGGGCAATCCAGGCCAATCAGGGAATAGGTCCGCATGAATGCAGGCCGCAGTTCCGCTGAGCCGCTTCTTCATCTTCTTGTGAATATGCCCTTGTACCCCCTTGTCCCATCGCCTTCTTCAGTGGCCCTTTTGCCAGACACGGCCGGCCCGGGGCGTGTCTGGGAGAACGCCATTGTTTGAGCGGCATGCGGGCGGGGAGCGGGTCATTCTGGTCGCGCTTGATTTCAGCGACCTGGATTTCACTGAGAGCGTGGCTGAGCTGCGCCTGCTGGCGTCGGGCGCCGGACTCGACATTCTTGGCGAGGTGCTGGGCAAGCGCAGCCGCCCCGACGCCGCTCTGTTCGTGGGCAGCGGCAAGGCGGACGAAATTGCCGCGCTGGTCGCCGCCACCGAAGCCGATGTCGTCATTTTCAATCATGAACTGTCGCCCGCGCAGGAACGCAATCTGGAGCGCCGTCTGCACTGCCGGGTGATCGACCGGGTCAGCCTGATTCTGGATATCTTCGCGCGCCGGGCACAAAGCGCCGAAGGCAAGCTGCAGGTCGAGCTGGCCCAGTTGCAGCATTTGTCGACCCGTCTGGTGCGCGGCTGGACCCACCTGGAGCGCCAGCGCGGCGGCGTCGGCATGCGTGGTCCGGGCGAGAAGCAACTGGAAACCGACCGCCGCCTGATCGGCGTGCGGGTCAAGGCGCTGCGCGAGCGGCTCGCCAGGCTGGGCAAGCAGCGCCGCACCCAGCGGCGTTCGCGCGCACGTCAGCACGTGATGTCGGTGGCGCTGGTGGGCTACACCAATGCCGGCAAATCCACCCTGTTCAATGCGCTGACGCGCGCCGGCGCCTACGCGGCGGACCAGCTGTTCGCCACGCTGGATACCACCACCCGCAAGATCTATCTGCCACGCCTGGCTGAAGCAGCCGGCGGCGAGCCGGCGAGCGGCGAAGTGGTGCTGTCGGACACCGTCGGTTTCATCACCCGCCTGCCGCACGACCTGGTGGCGGCTTTCCGCGCCACGCTGGAGGCGACCGCCGAAGCCGATCTGCTGCTGCATGTGATCGATTCGTCCAGTCCCGGCCGCGAGCGCCAGATCGAGGCGGTCGACAAGGTGCTAAGAGAAATCGGCGCAGATACCGTGCCGCAGCTTCGCGTATACAACAAGCTTGATTTGACGGGCGTTGCGCCGGGAGTGGGGCGCGACGAATATGGTAAACTTCAAAGCGTGTATGTGTCTGCGCAAACAGGCGCAGGACTTGAACTTTTACGTGACGCGCTGTCGGAAATCCTGCTGGCCGGCCGTGCCCAGGCTGAGACCAGCCAGGACGAAGCTGGCGCACCTGACGACACCTCTCTCAAACCTACCGCTCTCTCCACATAACGCTATGGCATGGAACGACCCGCAATGGGGCAATAAAGACAACCGCAAGAATAGCGGACCGCCCGACCTGGACGAGCTCTGGCGGCGAGTCAATCAGCGCCTCAACGGCATGTTCGGCAACAAGGGTTCCGGCGGCGGGAGTGGCGGTGACGGGGAAGGTTTTTCTCCTGCCGGCTTGCCGGGCGGCGGCAACCTGGTTGGTCTGCTGTTCGGCGTGTTGGTCCTGGTATGGGTGGCGAGCGGCTTCTACATCGTCGACACTGGCCAGCGTGGCATGGTGTTGCGTTTCGGCAAGTATGTCGAGACCACCGAGCCCGGCCCGCGCTGGCATCTGCCGTGGCCGGTCGAGTCGCGTGAAATCGTCAACGTCGACCAGGTGCGCACAGTCGAAATCGGCTACCGCAACAACGTCAAGAGCAAGGTGCTGAAAGAGTCGCTGATGCTGACCGATGACGAGAACATCATCGATCTGCAGTTCGCTGTACAGTACATCCTGAAAAATCCGGTCGAATTCCTGTTCGTCAACCGTTCACCTGAGGACAGCGCGCTGCAGATCGCGGAAACCGCGATGCGTGAAATCGTCGGCAAGAGCAAGATGGATTTCGTGCTGTACGAGGGGCGTGCCGAAATTGCCGCACGCGCCAAGCAACTGATGCAGGAGATCCATGACCGCCACAAGACCGGCATCAGCATCAGCCAGGTGACGCTGCAGAACATCCAGCCGCCCGAGCAGGTACAGGCCGCGTTCGACGATGCAGTGAAGGCGGGTCAGGATCGTGAGCGTCTGAAAAACGAGGCCGAGGCCTATTTCAATGACGTGGTGCCGCGTGCCCGTGGTCTGGCCTCGCGTTTGAAGGAGGAAGCCGAAGGTTACAAGTTGTCGGTGATTGCCAACGCCGAGGGTGAAGCCAGCCGCTTCATGCAAATTTTTACCGAATATCAGAAGGCGCCACAAGTCACGCGCCAGCGCATCTATCTCGACACCATGCAGACCGTGATGAACAACACCAGCAAAATAATGGTGGACCAGAAGGGTGGCAACAGTCTCCTGTATCTGCCGCTCGACAAGCTGCAGCAGATTGTCAGCCAGCCCTACAGCGGTGCCCCGGATGTTTTGTCGCAGTCGGCCCCGACGTCAGCGGCCACGCCTCTGGATACGCGTTCGCGTGACGCCTTGCGCAACCGCGATCGGGAGGCACGGCCATGAGCAAGAATATCGGAACCCTGCTGGCAGGCCTGCTGGTTGTGCTGGTTGCTCTGAGTGCCAGCATGTTTACGGTTGACCAGCGGCAGAATGCACTGGTGTTTCAGCTGGGCGAAGTGGTGTCGGTGAAGACCAAGCCGGGCCTGTATTTCAAGTTGCCGCTGGTGCAGAACGTGCGTTATTTCGATACGCGCATCCTGACGCTGGACTCGGCCGACCCCGAGCGTTTCATCACCTCGGAAAAAAAGAACGTGTTGGTCGATTCCTTCATCAAGTGGCGTGTAATCGACGCACGGCAGTTCTATGTGTCGGTCGGTGGCGATGAAACGCGGGCGCAGATCCGCCTCAACCAGACGGTCAACGATGGCCTGCGCGCCGAGTTCGGCAAGCGCACCATCAACGAAGTCGTGTCGGGGCGCCGTGAGGAAATCATGAACATCATTCGCACCAAGGCCGACAGTGATGCGCGCAAGATCGGCGTGCAGGTGGTCGACGTGCGCATCAAGCGGGTCGACCTGCCGGAAAGCGTCTCTGAGAACGTCTTCCGCCGGATGGAAGCCGAGCGCAAGCAGGTGGCCAATGAACTGCGTTCCACCGGCGCGGCCGAAGCCGAAAAAATCAGGGCCGATGCCGACAAGCAGAAGGACGTGATCGTCGCCGAGGCCTACCGGGATGCCCAGGGCGTCAAGGGTGAGGGTGATGCCAAGGCCTCGGCCGTGTATGCCGGCGCCTACGGCAAGAACGCCGAGTTTTATGCGTTCTATCGTTCGATGCAGGCGTATCGCGAAAGCTTCAAGAGCAAGAGCGACGTGATGGTGCTCGATCCCAGCTCCGACTTCTTCAAATACATGAAGAACCCGCGTGCCGCCGGTGGTCAATGAACGGTCCGGACTGGCTTGCGGCGATCGGGCTGCTGCTGGTGATCGAAGGGCTTCTGCCATTTGCAGCGCCTGCGGCGTGGCGTGAAGCGTTTCGCCGGGTGATCGAGCTTCGCGATGGGCAAATACGTTTCATGGGCGCTGCCGCACTCGCTGGCGGCGTTTTGTTGTTGTTGATGCTGAACTGAAATGACTGCCTGGTTATTGCCTGAAAACGTCGAGGATGTGCTGCCGCCGCAGGCCTGGCGCATGGAAGACATGCGGCGCGCGCTGCTCGATCTGTTCCGTAGCCGCGGCTACCAGCTGGTGATTCCGCCGCTGATGGAGTACGTCGATTCGCTGCTGACCGGCGTCGGCGCCGATCTCGATCTCAAGACCTTCAAGCTGGTCGATCAATTGACCGGGCGACTGATGGGCGTGCGTGCCGACATCACGCCGCAGGTGGCGCGCATCGACGCCCACCTGCTGGCAGCCAACGCAGTGAATCGCCTGTGCTATGCCGGCAGCGTGCTGCACACCCAGTCCGACGGCTTTCATCGCTCGCGCGAACCGATCCAGATCGGCGCCGAACTGTATGGCGAAGCCGGCGCCGGAGCGGACCTCGAGATCCTGACCTTGATGTTGCAGGGCTTGTCCGCATGCGGGGTGAAAACCGTGCAGCTCGACATCGGCCATGTCGGCGTCTATCGGGCGCTGGCGCAGGAAGCCGGCCTCTCCGGCGAAGTCGAGCACCAGTTGTTCGGCGCGCTGCAGGCCAAGGACAGCAGCGCGGTGGCGGTACTTACTGCCGGCTTGCCCATCACCCTGCGCGACGCTTTCGCCGCGCTGCCGCAGCTGTATGGCGACCGCAGCATCCTGGCCGAGGCGCGCGCGCGCCTGCCGCAGCTGGCGACGGTTGCGGCGGCACTGGACACCCTGGAGGGGATCGACCAGGGGCTGGCCAGCGTCGAGGTTGCCTATGATCTGGCCGAGCTGCGGGGCTACGGCTACCATAGCGGGGTTGTATTCGCCGCCTACACGGGCGGGCGCAGCCATGCGATCGCGCAGGGCGGACGCTACGACGAGGTGGGTCGTGTATTCGGCCGGGCGCGTCCGGCCACCGGGTTCAGTCTGGATTTACGCGAACTGGTCATCGCCGGTTCCGATACCAAATAAAGCAGCAGCACAGTTAAGGGAGATTCACCATGGCAGCAAAAAACGTCGTCGTCATCGGCACCCAGTGGGGGGATGAGGGCAAGGGCAAGATCGTCGACTGGCTGACCGACCGCGCACAGGGCGTGGTGCGCTTCCAGGGTGGCCACAACGCCGGCCACACCCTGGTCGTGGCGGGCAAGAAAACCGTGCTGCATCTGATTCCATCGGGCATCCTGCGCGACAACGTCACCTGCTACATCGGCAACGGCGTGGTGCTGGCGCCGGACGCGCTGCTGAAGGAAATGGACATGCTCGAAGCGGCCGGCGTCGATGTCGCCGGCCGCCTCAAGATCAGCGAAGCCTGCCCGCTCATCATGCCGCACCACGTGGCACTCGATCAGGCGCGCGAAATCGCCAAGGGCGCTGGAAAGATCGGCACCACCGGGCGCGGCATCGGCCCCGCCTACGAGGACAAGGTGGCACGCCGCGCGCTGCGCCTGCAGGACCTGTTCCACCGCGAACGCTTTGCCGCCAAGCTGGGCGAAGTGCTTGATCACCACAACTTCATGCTGAAAAACTACTACAAGGCCGAGGTGGTGAGCTTCAACCAGACCCTGGACGGCATGATGGCGATGGCAGACCGCCTGAAGCCGATGGTGGCCGACGTGCCGCGCAGCCTGTATGAAGCCAACAAGGCGGGCGGCAACCTGCTGTTCGAAGGCGCGCAGGGCACGCTGCTCGACATCGACCACGGCACCTACCCGTTCGTCACCTCGTCCAACTGCACTGCCGGCGGCGCATCCACCGGTTCCGGCGTCGGGCCGTCCGCGATGCACTATGT
>JAABQU010000294.1 GCA_011391285.1 Thiobacillus sp. | reverse complement strand
GTGCTGCTGGCGGGGGCCAGCGCACTGATGGGGTTCTATCGGCTGCTCGCCGGTCCCACCCATACCGATCGTGTCGTCGGCCTCGACATCCTGTTCTTCGTCGCCATCGTGCTGAGCCTGCTCGCGGCCTGGACCAGTGGGCGCACCGTCTACCTCGACGTCGCCATCGGACTTGCCCTGGCAGGCTTTGTCGCGACGCTGGCTTGGGCGCGGCTGATCCAGCGTCAGACAGGCGGCGAGCGGGAGACGCAGTCGTGACGGCGCTGCTCGGATGGGGCATCTGCAGCCTGGCAATGCTGATTCTGCTCATCGCCGCAATCGGCATCCTGCGCCTGCCGGATGCGCTGGCGCGCCAGCATGCGTCAACCAAGGCCGGCACGCTCGCGGTGTCGCTGTTCGCGGTCGGCCTCGCGCTGGTGGTGGGGGAGAGCGCCTGGACCTGGCGTCTGCTGGCGCTGGTCGCCTTCCTGCTGATGACGCTGCCGTTGGCCTCGCATGCCCTGGCGCGCGCCGGGGTCATCGAGCAGGAACGGTCGGAAAAGGCGGCGTCGCGCCTTCCCGGGGGCTGAATCAACTGCGCGGGAAATTCTCGTGCGCAGCCTGGGTCACCATGGGGGTCGCCGGGCGGATCGGCCGCTCGTCGGTGACGGCATCAAAGTATCGCCTGGCCGTATCCAAGTGGCATGTCCTTGCGTTGCCCGCGACCCTTGCTCGGCAGCGATGACTTCCAGCCCGCCATTGCGTCAACCCGAGGAACGTCCCGTCGCGCGTTTTTTGCCAGGCGCTCGCGCGGCTGCTGCGGGAATCCGCAGGTGCGGCTGCGATTCCTGCCAGATGCGTGCGCCGTCCTTGAGCAGGAAGTCGAGGAACATGCGCGTCGTCGCCGAAAGTTTCTTGCCCTTCATGTGCACCGCGTACCACTGCCGCATCAGGGGAAAGTGCTCGACGTCGAGCACGGCGATGAGACCGGCGTTGAGTTCCAGGCGCAGGTTGTGCATCGACAGCACTGAAATGCCCAGCCCGGCCATGACGGCCTGCTTGATCGCCTCGCTGCTGCCCAGTTCCATGTAAGGCCGGATGGTGAGGCCGTGCTCGGCGAACAGCCGGGTGCGCGCCGCCCGCGTGCCGGAGCCGGGTTCGCGTGCGAGGAAGCGTTCCTCCACCAGGCGCGCCAGCGGAACCCGTTTTTTCCCGACCAAGGGATGATCGGGCGGCGCCACCACCACCATCGGATTGTCCAGAAAATACGCCGCTTCCAGATCAAGGTTCTCGGGGAGGGTGCCCATGATCACCAGGTCGTCCTCGTTGTTCACCAGCCGTTCGACCACGCGTGTCTGGTTGGTCACCGTCAGACGCGGCTCCACTGCCGGATGGTCGCGGAGGAAGGCGCCGAGCAGGTGCGGCATGAAGTATTTCGAAGTGGTGATGGCGGCCAGATTGAGCGGCCCGCGCACGCCTTCCTCCAGCCCGGTCATGTCCTCGTCCAGCACTCGCAGGCGTTCGAGCACGTCGCCGCAGGCCTCGAACAGTTCCTTTCCGGCGTCGGTCAGAAAGAGCTTCTTGCCCAGTTGCTCGACCAGCGGCATGCCGACGCTTTCTTCCAGTCGCTTGACCTGGATCGAGACCGCCGGCTGGGTGAGATGCAGCTCTTCTGCGGCCCGGGTGAAGCTCATGTGACGACCCAGGCTTTGGAAAATGCGCATCTGGTGAAGCGTAACGTGACGCAACTTCATTCATAAACTCCTTCTAATGGAATCCATGCAAACAATTAACTTTAGCGTAAGACGCGGCATATTTATAGTGGGAAGCGTCGATCCCCGTCGGTAGCGTTTGCGGGCAGAAAGTCGACCTGGCCGACCGTACGTGTGGCGTTTAGCGATGAGGAGACGGACATGGATCAACAAGGAATCTCACCGGCCTGGCAGGTGCAGCAGAAGCCGCCGTTGCTCAGCCGTCGTTTCGATTTTTCCTCATACGCCGAAACCCGCAGGTTTCTCGATGGGCTGGCTGTCCTGTCGGAGCGCCGGGGCTATTACCCTGATCTGAATTTCGGCAAGAACCATGTCAATGTCAGCATCGCCGCCCGTGATGAAACCCTGGGCGACTCCGAGTTCGGCTTTGCCAGTCAGGCCGATGAGTTGGCTGGCAAGGTGGCGTGATGCAATGGTCCAGGCAGTGGACTTCCTTGATGCAAGGCCTGTGTCCAACATGACGGCGAGGGAGGATCCGGAACCAACGCCGGGCCGGCGATCGGGCCATGCGCTCGGCCGCGCTCAGCGTCTGCTCAAGACGCCATGGACGCGGCTTGTCACCACCGAAGATCTGTTTCCGCTGGCGCAGCTGGCTTTCTTTTTACTGTTGCCGCCGCCTTTGGATGGTTTGGTTTGGGCATTGTTGGCCGTGCTTGGGATTGTGATTGTGCTGCGCATCTGGCAGAGGTTTAGGGCTGGGGACAACTGACGCTGGGTTGATGTCAGTCTCCGGCCAGTTCGAGCTTGCGTGTCGCCCAGTTGAGAACAGCCGTGCGCAGGTGCATCTTGCGCGCCAGGGCGGGAAACTCCTTCCGGATCACCTCGGCAGTGAATTCGGTGGCGAAGCGTGCTTTGAGTTCGGCACGCGCGCGGTCCATGCCGATTTCCTGATAGGGGGATGAGGCCAGTACCAAGAATCCGTCATCCGGGATGCGCCCGGTCTGCATGTTGTTGAGGATGATGCTCGCCGCCTTTCGGATCGGGTCGTCCAGGTTGGGGCTGTAGGGCCCGATGATCAGGGCGAGGTTGGGTGTATGCAGGAAATCGAAACCGCGTCCGATGCATATCATCCATTCACGGTGCTCGATGTCGAGGGTGCGATGGCGCCCCCGCACGTGGGCGATGTGAGCGAGATTGCCACTGAGCAGGGGTAGCAGGTCCTCGCGCATTTGAGCCGACATGTCGGGGTACAGGCCGATCAGTCGGTGACGCAGGGTCTCGTCCTGGTCGGGCGAAGGCGAAAGCTTTGCCAGATTCAGCATCGTGCCATCGCGGCCGTGCAGGACCAGGGCGTCTTCATCGGTCTCGAAGCCGCACAGGATCGGATAAACCGTGCCGTGACCCTTGCCGAACATGAATTCCACCTGTTCGCGGATCGCATGGGTGTGTGCGATTGCCGCCTTGGTGTCGTAATTGAAGCCGGCGCAGCCGCGATCCGGGCTGCCCTTGGAAAAGTGATAGGTGATCAACACCAGGATCTGGCGTGCGGCGCCGGCTATTTCGCTGACATGGTGGGCGAGCGTTTCGTTGAGATGTGGCCAGCCAAGATCGAACTGGCCGCCGAGGTTGCGGAACGGCTGGATGATGCCTGGCGGAGTGCGGGTGGCCACCGGAATGTTGATGCGGCCATCCATGCATTTCAGCGCGACGATGTCGGTGGGATGGGCAGCAAGGTAGCGCTTGCGCGCGAGATAACTCTCCGGGTCGGAAAAATCGGCGGCGTATCGCTTCGACAGATCGAACAGCCAGTCGATGCGTTCCTGAATGGGCTTGCTGTGGATATCCATGTTCTTTTCGCAGTAGGGATGCGGCCAGACGATGCCGGGTAAAGCCGGCGGCGTCAATCTCCAAAAGGGTTCGGGCCAGAGTGTGGCGCGATACGGTGGCGCAATGGAGGGTCGACGGGCAAGAGAGGGGCAAGCCCCCGGTTTTCGCTGTGGGCCGCAGGGCGGACAGTTTCGCGTGGCGGTACAGGATGAAGTCAGTCGCGCAGCACGATCCGCGCACACATCATAACAATGCTATCCCGAACGCAGCCTGCCTTCTGACGCTACAGCGCCTGGCAAGGACGGCGCTGACTGTCATGACCGACAAACCCGCTGCGCGTTAAACGCTGTGTGAGCCGCCGGCTACACCAGCACATGGCGCGTCGTCTCGAAATATCGGTAGATCTGCTGCTCGATGACGGGGTCGATCATGGCTGCGGGACGCCTGCCGTTCGGGCAGGCGAGCCGTGGCGTGGTGCCGAACAGGCGGCAGATGAGCGGACGTTCCGCATAGACCTGACAGCCCTGCTCGCCCAGATGCGGGCAGCTTAATTCGTCGAGCGCCTTTGCGTGCTCCGCGTCGCTCTTGAGGGGGAGCACCGCCATTTCCTCGCTCGATGCGGTCACCGGCCCGCAGCAGTCATGGCATCCGGGAACACACTCGAATGCCGGGATGCGCCGCCTGAAAAAACGGATGGCCTGGCTGTTGGGGGTCATGAAAGGGTTCAGCTGCGGGTCACTGCGATTTGCCGGTCGCCTTGGCGGCCTCGGTCAGCCACTCGGGCAGCTCGCGCGACCCCGCATGATCGATGATGTACTGGCGCATCAGGCGGCGAATGACTTGCGATGAGGTGAGGTCGTGCTGGGAACAAATGTCTTCGAAGATTTGCTTCTTGGTCGGATCGATCAGGATCGTCATCCTGGCGGTGCGGTTTTCCATGGAAGGCCCTGGTGGGTGCAAAATATACGTTAAATGATAATTGTATTATCATACGGTTGTCATTGGATACGAAATGATCTCTCGATATCTTTGCCGCGTGTAACGGGCAGACGTTTATAGGCCTGTGCTGCATTTGTCTCATTCAAGAATCGTCGACCACCCAGGCCACATCCCGCTGCTGGAAATGCCTGGCAAAGTGTCGGGCGAACCCGTGAAGGTGCGCGTGCTCGAACCAGCGGAGAGCGAGCCTCAGGCGTTGTATCAGCAGATCATGAACGGCGACTACGGCAGGCCGTTCATCATCGACGACGGCGAGACGCGGCAACTGTTGTTCAGTCTGGATTTCATCCAGAGCGCCATGCGCATCGACGATCCGTTCGCCCTCGAGTTTGCCTACACGCGCAAAATGATGGCCTTCGTGTTGTTCGTGTCCAACCCGCGTCATGTGTTGATGGTCGGGCTGGGAGGCGGGTCGCTGGCCAAGTTCTGCCATCGCCACCTGCCGCGCGCGCGCCTGACCGTGGTCGAGATCGATCCCGATGTCATCGCCCTGCGCGAGTCGTTCGGTGTTCCCGACGACAAGCGCCTGGCGATCGTCAAGGCCGATGCGGCCGAGTATCTGCCCGCGGCAGAAGGCGATACCGATGTGCTGCTGCTCGACGGCTTCGATTCCAAAGGCATCGCCCCCGCCTTTCTCAGTCGCGGCTTCTATCGGGCGGCGCGCAACCGGCTCAGGCCGGGCGGAATAGTGGTTGCCAACTTCGCAGGGCCGAGGAAATACTGGAGCCGGCATCTGGCCTTGCTGAACGAAGCTTTCGAGGGGCGGGTGCAGGTGGGGACGGTTCCCGGCGGCGACAACCACATCGCGTTTGCTTTTGCCGATGCCGGCTTCCTGCTCGATTGGCAGTTGCTGGAAAAACGGGCCGGCCGTCTCGCCGAGCGGTTTCCGCTCGATTTTTCGGCCATTATGGACAGCCTTCGCGAGGGGGCTGAATTGCGGTGGGCCAAGGCGGCTGCCGCCAAAGCTTCACCTTTACAGAAACCCAGGTAACCCAGACATGCAAAAAATCCACACTTACTTGAAAAGCCGCGGCGAACAACTCGATTCCGAAATCGCCGCCGCGACCCGGATCCCGCTGGCCGATGTGCGTGCTTACCTCTCCGAGATGTCGGCGCGCGGGGACATCATTGCCTGCCACACAACGCGATTCATCAAGGGTCAGAAGGTCGAAGGGATGTCGTGCCGGATCGCCGGCTACATCCCGACCGCCGCGCCCGGCAGGAAGCCCAAGGCCAGGGCACCGCAGGCCGACTGACGGCTCCTCAGCTAGGGCGCGGTGTTTTTGCCGCCCTGGCTGACAGCCGCAAGAATGCCCTGCAACAGGGCGATGGGTGTGGGCGGGCACCCGGGTACTTCGACGTCGACCGGGATCACGTTGGAAACCTTGCCGCACGAGGCGTAGCTCGCGCCGAACATCCCGCCCGTGCAGCCGCAGTCGCCCATCGCGACCACCCACTTTGGCTCGGGCGTGGCGTCGTAGGTGCGCTTCAAGGCCACTTCCAGATTGCGCGAGACCGGGCCGGTGACCAGCAGCAGATCCGCATGGCGCGGACTGGCGACGAACTTCACGCCCATTCCCTCGATGTTGTAGTGCGGCCCGTTGATGGCGTGGATTTCCAGTTCGCAGCCGTTGCAGGAGCCGGCGTCGACGTGGCGGATCGCCACCGCCTGGCCATAAACCTTGAGAATATCCGCATGCAGTTCCTGCTCGCGCGTGCGCAGCGCGAGGTCGGCCGCGGGCGCCGGTTCGGAGACGAAGCCGGTCTTGAAAATCTTCTGCAGTATCAGGTGCGTCGCCATCTTATAAATCCTGTCCGCTGTAGGAGAGGTTGAATGATTTGTTGATGAGCGGAAAGTCGGGAACGATGTTGCCGAGGATCCCGAGTTCCAGCAACGGCCAGTTCTGCCACGACGGGTCGTGCGGATGCACCCGGTCGAGTTTTCCATCGGCACCGATTCGCACGGCCACCACCACTTCGCCGCGCCAGCCTTCCACCCAACCGAGCCCTTCGCACACCGTCGAGACGGGGGCGAGCGGTGCACAGCGTTCACCTGCGGGCAGGCGCTTGAGGAGTTCGCGGATCAGCCGCAGCGACTCGTAGACTTCCGCGAAGCGCACCTCGGCACGCGCCAGCACATCACCGAGTCGCTGCGTCGCCATGCTGACGTCGATCTGGTCGTAGGGCGCCTGCGGGAACTGAGCGCGGGCATCCCAGGCCTGCGCGCTGGCGCGTCCAGCGAGACCCGTGAGGCCGAGGCGTGCCGCCAGATCGGGTTTCACGATGCCGGTGTTGGCGAAGCGGTCCTGCAGGGTGGCATGGTCGTCGTAGATGGCTTTGAGCGAACGCACTTCCGCCTCGATGCGGTCGGCCTCGAGCGCGAGTTCAGCGCGGCCGCTGTCGTCTATGTCCTTCGCCACGCCGCCCGGCACGATGCAGTCAAACAGGTAACGGTGGCCGAACAGCTTGGCGGTCAGCCGCAGCCAGTCTTCCTTCAGGCGCCAGAATTGCATGAAGCCGAAGGACAGCGCGACGTCGTTGCCGAGGTAGCCCAAGTCGCCCAGATGGTTGGCAACCCGCTCGATCTCCAGAAACAGGGCGCGCAGCCACACGGCGCGTTCGGGTACCTGGCTTGCGGTGGCGGTTTCCACCGCCATGCAGTAGGCCCAGGCGTAGGCGCTGTGCGAGTCACCCGAGACGCGTCCGGCAAACTTGGCGCCGGTTGCGAGATCCATGCCCTCGAAGCGTTTCTCCGTGCCCTTGTGGGTGTAGCCCAGTCGCTGTTCCAGCTTGAGAACGCGTTCGCCGATGATGGAGAAGCGGAAATGCCCCGGCTCGATGGTGCCGGCGTGGATCGGTCCGACCGGAATCTCGTGCACGCCGTCGCCCTCGACGCGAATGAAGGGGTACGCGTCGGTGTCACGGGTGGCTGGCTGGCTGGTGTCGAAGTCCTTGCGCAGCGGAAACCCATCCGCGGGCCAGGCGCCGTGGCGCAGCCATTTGCGGTCGTCCACCGCGTCGGTGGCCACGATGCCCAGCAGGTCGAAGGTCGCGCGCTGCATGCGGTCGGCCTGCGGGAAGATGTGGGCCAGATCAGGATAGGCCGGCGCGTCTGCCGCCAGCGCGCTGCTGACCCAGGCCAGCCCGGCGCCGGTAAGAAAGGCCGCATGGATGGCGAAGCCTTCACCGAGTTGGCGATCGTCCGATCCCCACAAGGCAATGAGCTGTCCGCCTGCTTCCTTGACCGCCCGTGACAGTGCGAGCAATTGGCCGGCTTCCATCCGGCCGCGCCAGATGTGCCTGCCCAACGGTTCGAGGTGCCAGTCGTGTTCGCCGATCTTCATCTCAACCTCCCAGCAATTGCGCGGCCTGCCGGTACCAGTCGGCAAGATACGGCGGGATGAACAGGCCCAGCATCAGCACCAGACCCAGATGCAGGAACACCGGCGTCAGCGCGGGCTGGTAGGGCAGCTTCGGCAGTTCGGTCTCGCCGAACACCATCGGCTGCACCTTGCCGAAGATGGAGGCGAAGGCCACCCCCAGCGCCAGCAGCAGGAAGGGCGTGGCCCAGGGATGCTCGTGCATGGCGGTGGTGATGATGAGGAATTCGCTGGCGAACACGCCGAACGGCGGCACGCCGAGGATGGCGACGGTGCCCAGCATCAGCCCCCAGCCGATGGTGGGGTTGGTCTTGATCAGCCCACGGATGTCGTCCATCAGTTGGGTGCCGGCCTTCTGCGTGGCGTGGCCCACAGCAAAGAAGATGGCCGATTTGGTGAGCGAGTGCATGGTCATGTGCAGCAGCGCCGCGAAGTTCGCGACCGCGCCGCCCATGCCGAAGGCGAAGGTGATGAGGCCCATGTGCTCGATCGAGGAGTAGGCGAACATGCGCTTGAC
>JAABQU010000293.1 GCA_011391285.1 Thiobacillus sp. | reverse complement strand
AGTCGGAATCCGAAAGCAGGCACGATGTTGCCCAACTAACGGGTTTCTCGACTTATGACTTACTGCGTCGCCATCAAGACCGACAGCGGGCTGGTTTTCGCTTCCGACTCGCTGACCAACGCGGGCATCGACCACGTCAGCACCTATTCCAAGATGCACAGCTTCGTGCAGCCCGGGAATCGTACGTTCGTGCTGCTGGCGGCGGGCAACCTCGCCACCACCCAGGCCGTGGTGAAGCGGATGCGCGACGACTGCCAACTCGGCAACCTGCCGTGCCTGAACACCATCGCGTCGATGAGCGACGCCGTCGATTACGTCGGTTCGATCTCGGCCGACGTGCAGCGCAACCAGGCCGCCCGCGACACGGCCAGCACCAATTTTGAGGCCACCTTCATCTTCGGCGGCCAGATCGCCGGGCAGGCGCCCGAGATCTACATGATCTATCCGCAGGGCAACCACATCCACGAATCGGCGGCCCACCCCTTCCTGCAGATCGGCGAAACCAAATACGGCAAGCCGATTCTCGACCGCGTCATCCGTTCAGACACGCCGCTGGAGCAGGCCGCCCGCTGCGCACTGGTGTCGATCAATTCGACCATCCGCTCCAACCTCACCGTCGGCCCGCCGGTCGAACTGCTGATCTATTCCGCCAATGCGCTCGACGGCGGACGCCGTCTGCTGTTTAACGAAGATCATCCCTATTACCGCGCGCTGGGCGATGCCTGGAACGAAGGCCTGCGCCAGGCGCTGAACAACCTGCCGCCGTTCGAGTGGGAAAACCAGCCGCAGCCGCTGCAGGTTGTGGCGGCGAGCGCCAGCGGGCAGATGCAGGGATAAGCAGGGGCCAGAATTCAGGATTCAGGGGAGGAGCGGCCGGGGGCCGCGAATTTTGATTTCCCCAGACCCTTGGCTCGACCCTTGCTTGTAACAGACAGCCTCCATACTGACTGTCGCCATGAGCATCCACGTCGCCATCCGCCACACCACGCACTACACGTTTGACCGGCGCGTCATGCTGAGCCCGCACGTGGTGCGGCTGCGCCCGGCGCCGCACTCGCGCACGCCCGTCCTCGCCTACACGCTGAAGATCACGCCCGAGACGCACTTCATCAACTGGCAGCAGGACCCGTTCGGCAACTATCTGGCGCGGCTGGTGTTCCCCGAGGCGACGCGCGAGTTCTCGGTGGACGTCGAGGTGATCGCCGACATGACGGTGATCAACCCCTTCGACTACTTCATCGAGGAAAGCGCATTTCACTGGCCGTTCGACTACGACGCGGCCCTGAAGCGCGAGCTCGCGCCCTATCTGGAAACCGAGCCTGCGGGCGCGCGGCTCACCGCCTGGCTGGCCGAGGCGCCGCGCGAGCGGATGCACAGCAACGATTTTCTGGTGGCGCTGAACCAGCGCCTGCAGCGCGACATCGCCTACACCGTACGCATGGAGCCGGGCATCCAGACCTGCGAGGAGACGCTGGAAAAAGCGCTTGGCTCGTGCCGCGACACGGCCTGGCTGCTGGTGCAGATCCTGCGCCACCTGGGGCTGGCGGCACGCTTCGTGTCGGGCTATCTGGTGCAGCTGACCGCCGACGAGAAGTCGCTCGACGGTCCGTCCGGGCCGGTAGCCGACTTCACCGACCTGCACGCCTGGGCCGAGGTGTATCTGCCGGGCGCGGGCTGGATCGGCCTCGACCCGACGTCCGGCCTGTTTGCCGGCGAAGGCCACATCCCGCTGGCCTGCACGCCGCAGCCGTCAAGCGCCGCGCCGATCGACGGCATGACCGATCCGTGCGAGGTCGAATTCGAATTTTCCAACACCGTCACCCGCATCCGCGAAGACCCGCGCGTGACCCTGCCCTACAGCGACGAAGCGTGGCAGACGATGCTGGCGCTGGGGCACGCCGTCGACGAAAGGCTGCAGGCGATGGACGTTCGCCTGACGCACGGCGGCGAGCCCACGTTCGTTTCGATCGACGACATGGATGCACCGGAATGGAACATCGATGCACTGGGAAAGCACAAGCGCGAGCGCGCCGAGGTGCTGGTGCGGCGGCTGAAGCAAAAGCTGCCGGCCGGTTCGCTGCTGCATACCGGACAGGGCAAGTGGTATCCGGGCGAGCCGCTGCCGCGCTGGGCGCTGGGGCTGTACTGGCGGCGCGATGGCGTGCCGGTGTGGAAGGACGCGTCGCTGCTGGCGGAGGCCGGCTGGGATTACGGCCACAGCGTCGGTGATGCCCAGCACTTTGCCGCCACCCTGGCGCAGCATCTCGGACTCGCCGCGCGCTACGCGCAGCCGGCGTACGAGGACGCCATGGCCGCGCTGCAGCAGGAAGCCGAGCTGCCGGTCAATCTCAACCCGGCGCGGCTCGACATCGACGACCCGGTGCTTCGCGGCGACCTCGCCAACAAGCTGTCGCGCGGCCTTAACACGCCGACCGGCTATGTGCTGCCGCTGGCCTGGCGCATGCACGAGCAGCGCTGGCACAGCGCACCCTGGGTATTCCGCCGCGACCGGCTCTATCTCACCCCGGGCGATTCGCCGATGGGGCTGCGCCTGCCGCTGGCCTCGCTGCCGTGGGTGGCCGAGGACGAGCGCGAACCCTGGGTCGAGGTCGACCCGTTCGCGGTGCAGCCGCCGCTGGCGAACTTTCACGGCGAGGTCGCGGCACGCTACAGCCTCCATCTCGACCCCGCGTCCGCTCACCCCGGGATCCATCCGCAGACCCCGACCATGCAGGCAACCGTGGAGGTGCCGCACACCGCGCTTTGCGTCGAGGCACGCGGCGGCGGCCTGCACGTATTCATGCCGCCCACCACCACGCTGGAGCAGTACCTCGACCTGCTGGCGGCGATCGAATCCACCGCCGCCTTGCTGGAGATGCCGGTGATAATCGAGGGCTACACCCCGCCCGGCGACGGCCGCATCGAGAAGCTCATGGTCACCCCCGACCCCGGGGTGATCGAGGTCAACATCCATCCCGCCAGCAACTGGGCGGAACTGGTCAGGACCACCACCATGCTCTACGAGGAGGCCCGCCTGTCGCGCCTGGGCACCGAGAAATTCATGCTCGACGGCCGCCACGCCGGCACCGGCGGCGGCAACCACGTCACCCTCGGTGGCGCCACCCCGGCCGACAGCCCTTTCCTGCGACGCCCCGATCTGTTGGCGAGCTTCATCACCTACTGGCAGCACCACCCGGCGCTGTCCTACCTGTTCTCCGGCCTCTTCATCGGCCCCACCAGCCAGGCGCCGCGCGTCGACGAGGGACGGCCGGAGCGACTCTACGAACTCGAGATCGCCTTCCAGCAGATGCCGCAGGGCGAGGTGCCGCAGCCGTGGCTGGTGGACCGCCTGCTGCGCAACCTGCTCACCGATCTCACCGGCAACACGCACCGCTCGGAGTTCTGCATCGACAAGCTGTACTCGCCCGATTCGTCGTCGGGGCGCTTGGGTCTGGTCGAGTTCCGCGGCTTCGAGATGCCGCCGCACGCGCGCATGAGCCTGGCGCAGATGCTGCTGCTGCGCGCGCTAGTTGCACGCTTCTGGGAGAAGCCTTACCAGAAGCCGCTGGTGCGTTGGGGCACGCTGCTGCACGACCGCTTCATGCTGCCGCATTACCTGTGGGTGGACCTGAAGGACGTGATCGACGACCTCAAGGCCGCGGGTTTTGCGTTCGAGCTGGACTGGTTCGCGCCCTTCCTCGAATTCCGCTTCCCGCGCCACGGCACGCTGGAACTCGGCGACATCCAGGTCGAACTGCGCACCGCGATCGAACCCTGGCACGTCCTCGGCGAGGAATCGACCAGCCTGGGCACCGCGCGCTATGTCGATTCCTCGGTCGAGCGCCTGCAGGTCAAGGTCAGCGGGCTCACCGACAGCCGCTACGTGCTCGCGTGCAACGGCCGCCGCGTGCCGCTGCGCAGTACCGGCGTACACGGCGAATACGTCGCCGGCGTGCGTTACCGCGCCTGGCAACCGCCGTCGGCGCTGCACCCCACCATCGGCATCCACTCGCCGCTGGTGTTCGACCTCATCGACACCTGGAACGGCCGCGCCATCGGCGGCTGCACCTACCGCGTGGTCCATCCCGGCGGGCGCAGCTACGACACCCTCCCGGTCAACGCCTGGGAAGCCGAATCGCGTCGGCATACCCGCTTCCAGGCGTGGGGCCATACCCCCGGCAGCTTCACCCCGCCGCCGTGGATCGCCCCGCTCGCGCGCTTCTTCCCCAACGGTACACCGCCCGGCCCGATGGCGCCGCCGCCGGAAGAGCCCGCAGGCGAATTCCCGCACACGCTGGATTTGCGCCGGCGCTAACCCCCACCTATCCCACCGAGACATCGCATGCCCAACGAATACCCGTATGGAAAGCTGGACCTGCACGACGCGCACCACATCGCCGGCGGCGCGAATTCGCTGTTGATGGCATTGCAGGAAAATGCCGAAGCCACGATGGAGGCCGATCCGCAGGCCGCCCGCTTCGTCAAGAAAGGCGTCGAACTCGGTGATGCGCTGCTCGATATGGCGCGCCTGCTGGTGTCGCGCGGCGTCTTCTCCAAGGAACGGCACCTGAGCGAAATCCTCATCTACAGCGCCGCCATCGTCGACGGCTGCGAGGTGTGTGCGCTCACCCACATTGACGGCGCCATCCGCGCCAAGGCACCGGAAGCCGTCATCGACACGGTGCAAGCCATCGCGCTGTATGTGCGCGCGCAGGCCGACGACGACACCTACCTGCTGTTCGACGCCTATACCCGTCACTGGAAACGCTTCGCGGATTGGCCCCACCTGCCCAACGGCAAGATCTCGAATCTGAAGTTCTACAACCTGATCGCACTGCTGATGAGTCTGGTGGTGCGCAAGCAGCGGCTGGTGCGTCTGCATACCCGCGAATTGCTCACCCGCAGCGACGTCACCCCGGAAGAACTGCTCGAGGTCATCGGCATCGCCCAGGTGATGGGCGGCTTTCCGGCACGCTGGGAAGCGGTCCACATCCACGACGTGGCCAACGAACTGCGGGAACAAGGTCTGCTGCCCGCGCCCTTCGTCGCCGTGCTGGAACGGATTCCGGCGCCGCCCGCCTGAAGCTTAAAATCAAAAAAACGCGCCATACTGGCCCCATGCCTATGCGGCACCCGCAGAGCCGGGCTCACTGGATGAACCATGCAGCGCTATAAAATCCTTCACCGCACCTACTACAACTTCTCCGGCATGGTGCAGCTTCAGCCCCACACCCTGCGCCTGCGGCCGCGAGAGGGCCACGAATTGCGCATCGAATCGTCGAGCCTGGACATCACGCCGCCGGCCATCCTGCGCTGGCACCGCGATGCGGAGGACAACTCGGTGGCGATCGCCACCTTCGACACGCCAACCCGCCAGCTCGTGATCGAGAGCGAAGCCGTCATCCAGCAATTCAACGAAGCGCCGCTGGATTTTCTGGTGGCCGATTACGCGATGAACTACCCGTTTGCCTACACGCTGGAGGACCGGGTTTTGCTGGCGCCCTACCTGAACGGCGTCGTGCCCGCAGCCAATGACCCGCTGACTCAATGGGTGGCGAACGTATGGCGGCCCGGCGAAGCGATCCAGACCTACGCCCTGCTGCAGCGCCTGTGCATCCGCATTCATCAGACGCTGACGTATCAGCTGCGCGAGGAACCCGGGGTTCAAACCGCAGCAGAAACCCTGGCCCGCGGCAACGGCTCCTGCCGCGACTCCGCCAATCTGTTCATGCAGGCGGCGCGGCGCCTGGGCCTCGCCTCGCGCTTCGTCAGCGGCTACCTGCATGCGCCACCGTCGAATGCCAATTTCGGCGCCACCCATGCCTGGGCCGAAGTGTTCCTGCCCGGCGCAGGCTGGAAGGGATTCGACCCCAGCACCGGTGAAATCGTGGGCAGCGACCATATCGCCGTCGCGGTGGCACGCTTGCCCGAATCGGTGCCCCCGGTATCCGGCGCCTTCGTGGGGCCGCCGGGCGCCAGCCTCGATGTGGGGGTGTGGGTGACGGAGCTGGCGTGAGACGGCGGCACTGCGGGTGGACTCCGCCCTGCCATTGCCAGGAGAGGCGTCAGCCTGAAGCCGGCCGGTGCCGCGCCCTTATTTTTACTGCCCGGATGGAGGGCCCTCGGATGGCAAGGGGGTTCCTCTCGGCACGGGCTCTGATTCGACCGGCTGCGTAAGCGTTGTGGCGAGACTGCCTTCGATCTGCCCGGATATGGCATAGACCCCTGCCATCACGCCTCGGGCGCGGTCCTCCAACAGTTCCCGATACCTGTCATCCAGGGCGGCATTCAGGTTCTCCCGAAGCTGCGCTGCCATTTGCAGCCGGTCTCTTTCATGCGTGGCCGCACCATAACCGGCCGCGCCCAGGGAAATCATCATGCCCGCGACGCCACCGACAACCGCTGCGGCAGCGCTTGCGCCCCCACTGGTGGCGAGCCTGTCCATGAGTTTTTCGCTGGCCTGTTGCGCCACGGGCGATATCCTGGCGTCCGATGGACCGGCTCCCGCGCCGCCTGGGGCGCTGGAGATCTGGTTGATCAAGGCCACATAGGCGGGCAGCTTGGTGATCGGGTCGGCGTGGACGATCTGGTAGAGCGAAGCACTTTGGGCGGGATCAGGTCCCAGCACAATCGCGGGGATAGCCTTGATCCGCCGGTCGAATTGATTCGAAGGCACACCGTGGCGCTGCGATATGTCCTGAAGTTTCTCGCTCAGGCGCTCGATATACAGCTTCGTGGCCTGGCCTTTGATTTCGTCAGGACTGATTTCCCTGGCGACCGGATCCAGCACGCGATCGCGATACTGTTCCTGCAGATAGACGGCCAGCCGCTTGACCGTCGGATCGGTTTCCTTCCCTGCGCTCAACTTGTACCAGGCCACCTTGATCGCCAGCCATTGCTGGGTCCAGTAGTCGGTGAACCACGGAATGAAGTCGGCTTCGGTGCGCTTCTGGATGCGATCCTTCCATCGCTCCATGGAGTCGTATGCGTACTTCCTGGCCGGTTCTTTCGCGGCCAAGGACGCGGCGCCGATGTCGTTATCGATCTCCCACCAGGCACTCTCCGAGACGTGAACCGGCGGCGCCAGATCGGGCGCGCGTTCCTGTGATGCGCGTTCTTGCGTGGCGCATCCCGCCAGCGAAAGCATCAGAGCGACACCCAAGGCACACAGCACGAAGATCGCGGTTCCATGAAACGGAATCTGCAACGGCCACCTACCCGCCGTCGCCTCTGTTGGAACCGGACATTTCACACTGCGCATACGTGATGGATTTGTTCAGATGACTGCGTTACCCCTACCGGCCAATCGCACGCAGCACGCTGCGGGTTGCCGGACCGTCCCAATCGAACGGGACATCGGAGCAGGTTTTGCTGCGACGCTCAAATTATAGGTGGCGATGCCTGTTGGGCGTCGATTTCAGGTCTGAACGCGGCGCACCGTTTACCGCTGCGCTTCCTTCTGCAGCGCCCGCAGGCTTTCCTCCACCCCCGCGGCGTGGGTCAACTCCGCGACGTTGTCCTTGGTGAAGAATCCCTGAAAGCCGCCGAAGCGCTGGACGTATTCGACGATGAGCGAGGAATACTCGGAGGCGCTGGAGAAAATCTGCTTCAAGCCCGCTTCCTTCGAGCCGATGACGTCGAGCAGGAATTTCTGGCCGCAGTCGCGCAGCGAGGCCACGACGAAATCGATGTTGGCCTGGGCCTCGGTCTCGCCATCCTTCACAGCCACCGCGATGTGATGCAGGCGCGGGCCGAAGTTGCGCACGAAGGCTTCGGTGGGCGAATCGGTCAGCAGGTGGTTCATGAAATACGGATGGTTGGCGGCGGTGAACACCTTGGCCGGGGACTCCAGTTCGTTGGCGTAATGCACGCTCTTGGTGACATTGGTCGATGAGTTCTGGTCCGCGATGTCGTAGGAGCCCCAGTAGTAGTAGCTCGACAGGGTGAGGTATTCGAGGATGGCGGCTTCGCGGTTCTGGCTGTAGATGCGGGTGGCGAGGTGATCGATGGGCAGCAGCAGTGCGTCGATGCCGAGCTTTTTCTGCGTCGCCTTCGCACCTTCGTAGGCGGCCTGCATGTCTTCGCGGATGCTGCTCCAGCCGAGCGCATAGACACGGATGTCGGATTCGGGGCGTTCCCAGTAGGCGACGATGTTGTGGGTGTAGGGACTGGGTTTGACCACGGCCATGTTGCCGGGCAGTTCGAGCTTCCTGATCTGGTCCTGGTTGAAGAAGCGGATGTCGCGCGCCTTCTGCAGGTCGACCACGGCGTGCGGGTCGGTGACGCGCAGCACTTCACCCATGTAGCGCGAGTTGGGCTTGACCGCGCCGATGGGGTAGACCTCGTTGAGGCTCCTGAAGATGCCGCGCACGTTGGGGTCCTTCACCTCGCGCACCAGGATGTCGGGTGCGCTCATGTCGATGCGCAGGATGT
>JAABQU010000292.1 GCA_011391285.1 Thiobacillus sp. | reverse complement strand
ACGCGCTCGGCTTCGCCAAGGAAGCGCGCGGCTTCTGGGAGGAGCTCGCCGCCATCGAGCCCTTCGATCCCGAACGTACCTTGTTGGTCGACGACAGCTTGCCGGTGCTCGACGCCGCACGCGCTTTTGGCATCCGCCATCTGATCGCGGTACGCACGCCCGACACGCGCCAGCCAGCGAAGGACACGCGCGATTACCCGGCGATTGACAGCTTTGCCGAACTACTTGCATAATGAGAACCGTTCTCACATAGACAGTTCTGCATCTTGCCTCTTCCCCCACAGACTTTCCCGCTCAACGGCCCACTGCTGCGAGGCTTGCGGCGCCCGCGTGTCGCCATCCTCGGCCAGGCGCGCACCGGCAAGAGCCGTATTTTCCGCGCCGCCTCAAGCACCTCCGTACACCATGAGCGGCTCGCCGGCATCGGCCCCGCCTATGAGGAGTGCCAGGTCGAGGTAGGCCTCGATCAGATTTCGCTGGTCGACCTGCCCGCCGTCGACAGCTTCCACCAGCTCAATGGCGACGTGCCGGTCATCCTCAAGTATTTATTGTGGGGCGACCGCTGGCCGGCCATCGCACGCCACGAAACACACCAGCCGGAGCGCCACTTCGCCGCCCCCGACGTGCTGCTGCTGGTAATGGACGCCACCGCGCTGGAACGCGATCTCGAACTCGCGCTCGAACTCGCCCAGATCGGCAAACCGCTGGTGATCGCTTTGAATCGCATGGACGAAGCGCGCGCCAAGCGGCTTTTCATCAATGTCCGCGCACTGTCGGCCAAGCTGGGCGCCCCGGTGGTACCCACCGTCGCCCACATGGGCATCGGCCTGGCCGACTTGTTCTCCGTCGTGGTGCGCGCCGCACGCGAACATCGCGCCCCGACGCCGCAACCCCCCAGCCCGCACATCGCGGCACAACTCACCGCCATCGCCGAGATTGCCGCCCAGCCTGACGTTGCCACCGCTTTCAATGCACCGGCAACTTTGCTGGTGATGCAACTGGCCGAGAACGACGATTACTTCTTCAACGAACTGCGCTGCCATTTTCCTAACCAGTTTTCCGCTCTGCTCAACGCCCGCGATGTCGCCAGCGCCATTCTGCCGCGCCCCCTGTCGGACGAAATCCACGCCGACCGCCACCATCGCGCCGCGCTCTTGTACGAGGCGGTCACCCGTCCTGGCGGCGGCGAGGCCATCCCGCGCTGGCAACACTGGGCCGACGAACTTTTCCTCCACCCGCGCTGGGGTTTTGCCGGCAGCCTGGCCATCTTCGCGCTGGTGCTGTTCTTCGTCTTCGAAGTCAGCGCCTTTCTCGACAGCCTCACCGTCGCGCGGCTGATCGCCTGGGCGGAGCCCTGGCAGCCTACCGACCTCACCGGCGTGCTCGGCCGCGCCGTGCTCGATGGCTTCATCGGCCTGGCCGGCATCGTCATCCCCTACATGATTCCGCTGGTGGTGCTTCTGGTCTTCCTCGAAGAGTCGGGCATCATGCATCGCGTCGCCTTCGTCGTCGATCGCGGCTTCCACCATCTCGGGTTGCACGGCGGCGTCGCCCTGCCCTTCCTGATGGGCCTCGGCTGCAACGTGCCGGCGCTCGCCGCCACGGCTGCCGTCACCCACGGCCGCGATCGCACCGTCGCCGCGCTACTGATCACCTTCCTGCCCTGCTCGGCACGTTCCGCCATCCTGCTCGCACTGGGCGGCAAATACCTTGGCGGATTGGGCGTCTTCGGGTTGTTCATCCTCGCGCCCATCGTCGTCAGCCTGATCGGCAAGCTGCTGAAACGCCGCTATCCCGAAACCACGCCCGGCATGATCCAGGAAATTCCGCCCTACGCGCTGCCGACCCTGCGCCGGCTACTGGCCAATACCTGGGAACGCAGTCGCGACATCGTCACGATCGTGCTGCCGCTCCTCGTCGCCGGCAGCGTCGTGCTGGCGTTGCTCGCCCATTTCGGCGCTGATGCGTGGATCAACCTCGCGCTGACGCCGATCACCGTCTGGTGGCTGGGCCTGCCGGTCGTCCTCGGCGTGCCGATCCTGTTCGGCATCTTGCGTAAGGAGTTGTCGCTGCTGATGATCTTCCAGGCACTCGGCACCCAGGAGCTCGCCGGCGTGTTGACCACCACGCAGATCGCCACCTTCCTCGTCTTCCTGACCTTCTACGTGCCCTGCGTGTCCACCTTCGCCATGATGCTCAAGCTGCTCGGCCGGCGTGAAGCGGCCTTCTCGGTCGTGCTCTCGGTCGGCGCGGCGCTGGCCGTGGCAGCCACCGTACGCTGGCCGCTGGAATTGGTGCAGGCGCTGTTCTGAGGCCAGCAGTGCCGTCCCGCCAGCACCGACTTTTGGCTGACTGGACCCGACCCTGAAGGTCCAGTCAGGTTTATCCATCCAACGTCGCCAGTGCAGCGTAACCTGTCTGTCGGAACAAATGACTGAGGGATATGATAAGTGCATCGAGGCTCGCTGAAAACGGCATTCTGAAAGGCCGCTCCTCTATTCATAGCCGCCGTTCCATCACCGCGTATCACCCCAGCGCGCGGGCCACCGCTGTGGGAAGCCGCAGTAACTACCGCACAGGCGGGCAACGACCCCGAACAGAATCAGACAGCCCAGCCTGAACAGGAGATCGAGTTCGATCAGCGCATCGCCTGGTAACGAACGATTTCCGCCCGCCACGGGAGACCCTTGCGCGCCTGGGGCGGGCTTGACCGTCTCGGCGGCCGGAACGACGGTCGCGAATCTCAGGCACGCCACCAAAACCATCATCCAGCATACGGGGCTCGCTTTCATCTCGGAGCCTGCCGGGGTTCCGTCGGTTCACGGTCTTCCAAAAAGCCGAGACCACGCTAACAGATTGATCTGACCGACTCCACGGGGTAAGGGGCGCTCTTGCTCATTCCCAGCCAAAGCGGGCGATGAAGTTCTCGATTTCTTCATCCAGCGCGACGCGCTCGGTCAGCCCTTGAATCCAGCGCTCGGGAATCGCCTCCAGCCCCATCGCCGCGCCCAGCAGCGCGCCCAACACCGCGCCGCGATGGCAATTGTCGCCGCCGACATTGGCATTGGCGATCAGCGCCGCTTCGAAGTCATCTGCATAGCGCGACGCCAGATAGAGCACGGCAGGGAGTGATTGATCGATGTAGCAGGCGGAACTCAGCAGGCCGCCGATCACGTCCTGATCGGACTGGTGCTTGCGGCGGACGCCCTCGATCACCGCCGCGGCCGGGAAACCCAGCCGTTCGGCAGCGGCGCAGGCCAGCGGTGCAATCTGGGCAGAGGCATCTTGCACTAGGCGAACCAGCAGAGCGCTGTATTCCAGCGCGTAGCGTTCCAGTTTGCTGGAACGGTGAGTCAGTCGCAGTTGGATCAACGCCGCTGCGTTTGCCGCAGCCGGGCCTCCCTGTCGCAGTGCGACGAAAATCACCGGCGGCAAGCCCACCAGCCCGCCGATCGAGGCGGTGTCGTGACCTTCCTTGCCGGCGCAGTGTTCCGGCGCCAAGCCACGGGCGTAATTGGCGAAGAAGTCACGATGGCAGGATTCGGCATAGGTATCGTTGTGGCTATCCGGCGCCGTCATGAAGGCAACGTACTCACGCAGAAAGTCTGCGGGGTCGTAGCGGCCGGCGGCGGCGAGCGAGCGCAGCAGCACCCGCGCACACAGCAGATTGAGGGTGTTGTCGCCGGCCTGCATTCCCTGATGATAGTGACGGTTGGCTTGGCCCCAGTGCTGTCTCTTGCCCTTGAGAATCACGCTGCCGACCACGTCGCCGTCCTGGGAACCCCGCCCGCCCCGACCGGTGCTGGCCAGCACCATGATCGAACCCGGGTGACTCGCCCGCGGTGCCTGGTAATCGCGGATCACGCCGAAATCGCGCTGCAAGGCAGCCACGTTGTAATACCAATGCACCGGCATCGCCAGCGCATCACCGACGAACATGCCCCACAGGGCGCCCCGAATGCGCCCGGCGGTGGTCAGCGCGTCCATGAGTTCTCTCCCGCCGCGGTGCGCATGGCCTCCCTTCGCTCACGGCTGCCCGCCAGAGCCGCGTCGCGGGTGAAACTGTGTGTTGCCTGCATTAGAATGATCATTCCGCTTGCGCAAGATTTGCGCTTGTTTCGACATCCTCGCCACGAATAAGTTCTGACATGCAACGCCCAATCTTTCCAGGATCGCCCTTGCTGACGGGCACCGATGCCGAGCAAAAGCGCACGGAGGTTCTCGACTATTTCCGCGCGACCTTCGACCGTTACGAACAACTGTTCGAGGTGCTGACCTGCGCCGAAGCCTACTTTGTCAAGCCTATCGCGTTGCGCCACCCGCTGATTTTCTACCTGGGCCATACCGCCACGTTCTTCATCAACAAGCTGCTGCTGGCCGGCCTGATCGAAAAACGCATCAATCCGGAATTCGAGTCGATGTTCTCGGTCGGCGTCGACGAAATGAGTTGGGATGACCTCAGTGAAGCGCGCTACGACTGGCCCCGCGTAGAGGAGGTGAGGGCCTATCGGCAGGCCGTGCGCGCCACGGTCGAGCAACTGATCCGGACACAATCGCTGTCCCTGCCGATCACCTGGGATCACCCATGGTGGATCATCCTGATGGGAATCGAGCATGAGCGGATCCATCTGGAAACCTCGTCCGTGCTGATTCGCCAGCACCGACTCGACTATGTTGCGCCGCATCCGGCGTGGGAGCCCTGCCGAAGAGCCTCGACGGCGCCGCCAAACGACCTGGTGGCCATTCCGGCGGCGGAGTTTCGTGTTGGCAGGGACAGGAGCGAATCGGTCTACGGCTGGGACAACGAGTTCGGTTGCCATCAGGCACCCACCGCCGCTTTTCAGGCCAGCCGCTATCTGGTTTCCAATCAGGAGTTCCTGGCTTTTGTCGAAGCCGGGGGCTATGCCGACGAGTCGCTGTGGCTGGAAGAAGGCGACGGCTGGCGAAAGTTTACGCAAGCCCAACATCCGACTTTCTGGATCAGGGACGGCGCGCAATGGCGCTTGCGCCTGATGCTTGAAGAAGTGCCGATGCCATGGAACTGGCCGGTGGAAACCAACTATCACGAGGCCAAGGCCTTCTGCCAGTGGAAGGCGCGCAGCAGCGGCCAGCTGGTGCGTTTGCCGACGGAAGGCGAATGGCAGGCCCTGTGCAGCTTTGCCGGCGCCAGTGAGCTTGCGACCGAGCGGCCCGCGCCGGCAAACATCCAACTCGACCATTACGCCTCCTCGTGCCCGGTCACCGAGTTTGCGCATGGCCCGCTTTTCGACGTGATCGGTAACGTCTGGCAATGGACCGAGACGCCGACTTATCCCTTCGCGGGTTTCGAGGTGCACCCGATCTACGACGACTTCACCACTCCTACCTTTGATGAGCGCCACAATGTGATCAAGGGCGGATCCTGGATCTCCTGCGGCAACGAAGCACTGCCGGTGTCGCGTTATGCCTTCCGCCGTCATTTCTTCCAGCATGCCGGATTCCGCTACGTCGTCTCGGACGCGCCCGCCACGGCGCAGGCATCGCACTACGAAACGGATCGGCTGGTTTCCGAGTATGCCGAATTTCACTACGGCGACGAGTACTTCGGCGTACCCAATTTCCCGCGCGCGCTGGCCCTGCTGGCCATCGCCGCGATGGGCGACAAGCCGGCAAGGAAGGCGCTCGATCTCGGTTGCGCCACCGGGCGTGCCAGCTTCGAGCTGGCGCGGCATTTCGAGCAGGTCACCGGTATCGATTTTTCCGCCCGCTTCATCAGCCTGGGCGTCCGCCTCGCGGAGCAAGGCAGGCTGCGCTACACGCTGGTCGACGAGGGTGAACTGGTCGCCTACAAAGAGCGCAGTCTCGCTGCACTCGGGCTCAGTGACGTAGCGCAGAAAGTCGAATTCTTCCAGGGCGATGCCTGTAATCTGAAGCCGGTATTCAGCGACTACGACCTGATTCTTGCGGCCAATCTGATCGACCGCCTGTACAGCCCGCAACAATTCCTCGAAACGGTGCACCAGCGCCTCAACCCCGGTGGCATGCTGCTGATTGCTTCGCCCTATACCTGGTTGCCAGAACATACGAAACGCGAAGCATGGGTCGGCGGATTCAAGAAAGACGGCGAGAACTTCACTACCCTCGACGGCCTCAAGGCGATCCTCGGCAAGCAATTCGATCTGCTCCGCGGACCTTTGTCCGTTCCATTTGTCATTCGTGAAACCCGGCGGAAATTTCAGCACACGCTCTCGGAAATCACCATCTGGGAGCGCCGGGGGCCATGACAGAATTTTGCTCGGCTGCCCAGAATTCTGAATGGCCGTTGACAGTCTGTAGCACTCATTTGCAATTCCCCCGCGACGGTCTCTTGCTGGCCGAACTGAGACTTTCAAACCACCGCCAATAACGGCACCGTCACGCCGCGTAATTCAGCACCGCGAAGAAGTGAAAGCCGGTGCCGGCCGCCACAAAGCCGTGCCAGATCGCGTGGGCGTAGCGCAGGCGCGAATCGAGCATGTAGAACGCGACGCCCACGGTATAGGCGACGCCGCCAGCCACGAGCAGGGCGATGCCCGGCCCCGGGACGCGTTCGGCGAGCGGAACGGCGGCGATCAGCACCAGCCAGCCCATGACGAGATAGAGACCCGTCGAGAGCCACGGATGCGAGAGGCGGTTGAAGGTCTTCAGCACGGTACCGGCGATTGCCAGTGTCCACACGATGCCAAACAGCGTCCAGCCCCACGGGCCGCCCAGCGCGCCGAGCGCGAAGGGCGTGTAGCTGCCGGCGATGAAGAAATAGATCGCGCTGTGGTCCAGCTTGCGGAAGATGCGCTTCAGGCGGCCCGGTCGCAGGGCGTGGTAGAGCGTCGAGCTGAGGTAAAGCAGGATCATCGTCGCCGCGAAAACACTGGCGCCGACGACGTTGGCTGCACCGAAATCGCGGGCCGCACCGATCAGGAAGGGTGCGCCGACGATGGCCGCAACCAGCGCCACGCCATGGCTGACGCTGTTGGCGATTTCCTCGCCGAGGCTTTGCTGTCGCTCGCTCATGGCGCACATTGTCGCACTGCCGTCCCGCCAGCGCCGACTTTTCTGGCGCAGCGGCAACCACTGTCAAAAACTCATTTCCTCCTTTATCCGGGCTGATATGCTTCCGCGCTGAAGTGAAAAAATAATTCGCTCGAGATCGGAGGAGTTCATGAAAACACTATCCCGCAATTCGTTGCTGGCCGCCGCGTTGCTGGCTGTTCCCGCTGCGCCTGTTTGGGCTTCCGGCTACGCGCAATACACGCACAGCTTCTGACGGAGCAGCGCATGAACGCCTCCCTCGCCGCACTTGCACCGCCCGTGCCACCCGAAGCGCACGGCACCCTGTTCTCCGCACTGGTCGCCGCCATGCACCGCGACGGCCGCCATGCGCCGGGGCAATGGGAGGACCTCAAGCCGGGCTCGTACAGCTACGGCGACCTGCTGAAGATGACGCTGGCGCTGGGGCGTCTGGCCGCCAAGGTGACCCAGCCCGGCGAGCACGTCGGCGTGCTGCTGCCCAACATGGCCGCCACCGTCGCATTGATGATCGGCCTCTCGGCGTATGGCCGCGTGCCCTGCATGCTCAACTACACCGCCGGCGCGGAGGGCATGGAAGCCGCCTGCCGCACCGTGGGCATCCGCCACGTATTTACCTCGCGCCTGTTCCTGCAGAAGGCCGGGCTGGAGCAGCAAGCGGCCGGGCTCACCGGCGAGGATCTGATCTATCTGGAAGACCTGCGCCAGCAGTTCGACCTTAAGGACAAACTGTGGCTGCTCGGCTACGCGCTGTGGTTTCCCGAAAAGGCCGTGCCGGCCAAAGATCCCGAGGCGCCGGCGGTGGTGCTGTTCACTTCGGGTTCCGAAGGCAAGCCCAAGGGCGTGGTGTTGTCGCATCGCGCCCTGCTGGCCAATGTCTGGCAAATCCAGCAGTTCATGGCGTTCTCGCGCGCCGACGTGGTGTTCAATTGCCTGCCGATCTTCCATTCGTTCGGTCTGACAGCGGGAACTTTGCTCGGCATGGTCACCGGCGCGCGGATATTCTTTTACCCGAGTCCGCTCCACTTCAAGGAAATTCCCCGCCTGCTCGGCGAGAAGAGCGCGACGCTGCTGTTCGGCACCAGCACCTTCCTGATGAACTATGCGCGCTACGCCACCCCGGAAGACCTGCGCACGCTGCGCTTGGTCGTCGCCGGCGCGGAAAAGCTCACCGACGTGACACGCCGCACCTGGAAGGAAAAATTCGGCATCGACATCTACGAAGGCTATGGCGCTACCGAGACCGCACCCGTGTTGTCCTGCAATGTGCCGGACAGCAACCGTCCTGGCACGGTCGGACGGCTGGTGCCCGGCATCGAGGCGCGACTGGTGCCGGTGGAAGGCATCGGGCGCGGCGGCGAACTGCATGTGCGCGGCCCCAATCTGCTGAGCGGCTATTACTATCCCGAACAACCCGGCGTCATCGAACCGCCGCATTCGAGCGTCGGCGCTGGCT
>JAABQU010000291.1 GCA_011391285.1 Thiobacillus sp. | reverse complement strand
CGCGTCATTCTGATCATGAAACGCTTGAAAGAATTGGGCATCCGCTTTTCCATGGACGATTTTGGAACCGGCTACTCATCCCTGAGCAATCTGAACCGGCTGCCGCTCGACGAGATCAAGATCGACCGCGCCTTTATCAGTGCTCTGTCCCATCACGACGGCGATCGGGCCATGGTGACCACGATCCTCAAAATGGCCGGCGTTCTCAAGCTCAGCATCGTGGCGGAGGGGGTCGAAACCGAAGAGCAGCTCGCGTTCCTCAAGCAGCACGACTGCCCGATTTTTCAGGGCTATTACTACTCAAAGCCGCTGCCGAAAGATCAATTCGTCGCTTACTACCGAAGCCGGCAATCAACCTGACGACAGTCAGCGTGGCCGGGTTCAGCCTCCCCGCTCGGCCAGCCATCCGCGCCAGCCGCCATATTCAGTAATGTCCTGCGCATCGGCGATGCCGATACCCTCGCAGATAAACCCGTTCACCACCGAGCCATCAGCCAGCTCCAGCTTGCCCATGCCGAGCGGCGCGGGAATGCCTGCGACGAATGCGCCGAACTGGCTGGCAGGCATTTCCCACACTTCGCAGGCGATGGCAGCCCCCCCATCCGCTACCCGAACGAGGCCGGGACGCTTGCCATCGGGCAGAGCGTAAAGACGGTATGTGGGCGCGGTTTGCGTCGACCTCACCAGACGCGCGTTGCGCTCGAGCAGTTGGGCGTTGAGTGGCAGCCCGCTGAGGTGGGCGCCGACAACGGCGACCTGTACCTGGCCGTTCGCGAACAGATTCAGTGACTCGGCAGGCGGCAGCGCGTGAGCGGTGGCGCCAAGCGTGCCGCCCAGCGTCTGCTGCATTTTTGAAGCCAGATGCAGCAGCGGGCCGTCCTGATGCGGCGGCGCGACCAGGGTGACGCCGAACGGCAGGCCGTCGTGCTGAAACCCGGCCGGCACGGCGGTGGCGGCCAGATCGAGCAGGTTCATGAAGTTGGTGTAATAGCCCAAGTTGGCGTTGAGGCGGATGGGGTCGGCCTGCATGTCATCCACGCGGTAGATCGTGCCGGCGGTGGGGGTGAGCATGACGTCGATGCCGTTCCACACGGCATCGCACACACGCTTGAACGCGCGCAGTTTGTAGAGATGGGCGAAGGTGTCGGCGGCGCTGATGGTGCGACCGCCGCCGATGATTTCGCGCACCGGCGGAAAGACGGTGTCGGGCTGCGCGTAGAAGAAGTCACGGATGGCGAGGTAGCGCTCGGCGACCCAGGGTCCGCCGTAGAGCAGGCGCGCGGTGTCGAGGAAGGGAGCGAGGTCGACTGCCACCGGCGTGCCGCCGAGCGTTTGCATGCGTGCCACCGCTTCGCCGAACAGCCGTTCGGCTTCGGCGTTGCCGAAGAATTCCAGGTTCTTCTGCAGCGGCACGCCGAAACGGAAGCCGGGCGCGCGGCCGAAGTCGAAGCCGTGCGGCGCAAGTGGCCGTGAATACTCATCTTCGGCGTCGAAGCCGGCGGCGACCGCCAGCACGCGCTCGGCATCTTCGGCGGTCAGTGCAAAAATCGACACCACGTCGAGCGAGCGGCAGGCCGGCACCACGCCGCGCGTGGACAGCGCGCCGCAGCTCGGCTTGTGGCCGACCAGGTTGTTGAATGCGGCCGGTACGCGGCCGGAGCCCGCGGTGTCGGTGCCGAGCGAGAAGCTCGCCAGGCCGAGCGCCACGGTGACCGCTGAGCCGGAGCTGGAGCCGCCCGAAATGAAGTCGGGATTGAAAGCGTTGCGGCAGGCGCCGTAGGGCGAGCGGGTGCCGTTCAAGCCGGTGGCGAACTGGTCGAGGTTGGTCTTGCCGATGGGAATCGCGCCGGCGTCGATCAGGCGCTGCACCACGGTGGCACTGCGTTCCGGCGCGTAGGCATATTCGGGACAGCCAGCGGTGGTGGGCAGGCCGGCGAGATCGATGTTGTCCTTGATGGCGAAGGGGATGCCGTAGAGCGGGAGCGTTGCGATGTCCCGGCCTTCGAGTTTGCTTGCATAGCCGCGCAGGGCGTCGGCATCGAGGCGGCTGATCCAGATGTGGTGGTCGTCTTCACTCTCCAGACGGCTGAGCAGGTCGTCCACCAGTGCCAGCGGCGTGAGCTCGCCGGACTGGTAGCGCTGGCGCAGGGTGGCGATGTCAAGCGATATGGTCATTTTCGATTCCTCACTCGCTCACCAGCACCAGCAGGTCCTGCCCCGCGCTCACCTGCCCGCCCTCGCGGCAGAACACCTTGTGGATGCGGCCGTTGCACGGTGCCATCACAGTGAATTCCATCTTCATCGATTCGACGATGACGAGCGGGTCGCCCTGCTTCACCGTGGCGCCATCTTCCACTTCCACCTTCCACACGTTGCCGGCGACATGGCTGGCGATGGCGCGGCCGTTTTCCGGCAGGTCGAGTTCGCTGTCGGGGGCGGCTTCTGCCACCGTCAGGTCGCTCGCATAGTCGGCCTGGCCACTCGCACGCCAGCGTTCGCGCTCGGCGTCGAACGAGGCCTGCTGCTGCGTCTTGAAGGCGGTGATGGACCCGCTGTTGTCGGCGAGGAACCGATTGTAGTCGCGCAGGCTGAAGCTGGTTTCTTCGACCTTCAACTGGTAGCGGCCGAGCGGGAAATCCTCGCGTATTTTCAGCAGCTCGGCTTCGCTCACCGGGAAGAAGCGCACCTGATCGAAGAAGCGCAGCAGCCACGGCTTGCCGTCGGTGAAGTTGGCGGTCTGCCGCCAGCGGTTCCACACCTGCAGGGTGCGGCCGACGAACTGGTAGCCGCCGGGACCTTCCATGCCGTAGACGCACATGTAGGCGCCGCCGATGCCGACGGCGTTCTCAGGCGTCCAGGTGCGGGCGGGGTTGTACTTGGTGGTGACCATGCGATGGCGCGGGTCGACCGGCGTGGCAACCGGTGCGCCGAGGTAGACGTCGCCCAGCCCCATCACCAGGTAGCTCGCCTCGAACACGATGCGCTTCACGTCTTCGATGCTGTCGAGCCCGTTGATGCGGCGGATGAATTCGATGTTGCTGGGACACCAGGGCGCGTCCTTGCGCACCGACTGCATGTATTTCTCGATCGCTAGTTTGGTGGCGGCGTCATCCCACGACAGCGGGATGTGCACGATGCGGGTCGGCACCTGCATGTCCTCGATCGCAGGCAGCGCCTTTTCCGCAGCCAGCAGCAGGTCCATCAGTTTCGACAGCGGCAGCACGCGCGAGTCGTAGTGCACCTGCAGCGAGCGGATGCCGGGCGTGAGGTCGAGGATGCCAGGCACGGCGTCGGCCTGCAGTTGCGTCATCAGCGCATGCACGCGGAAGCGCAGGTTGAGGTCGAGCACCAGCGGGCCGTATTCGATGAGCAGGTACTTGTCGCCGGCGCGGCGGTAGACGACGGCCACGGGGTTGTCGGTTTCGGGGGTGCGGTGCAGCACGGGCTCGGCGAGGCTGTCTGCCCCCCCCTTTGAAAAAGGGGGGCTGGGGGAGATTCCAGCGGGCGTCACGGGAAGGGAGGCATTGCCAAATCCCCCCTGCCCCCCTTTTCCAAAGGGGGGTAAGCACGTAGCGATGGCGGCGTCCTGTTCTGCTTCCATGCGCTCTGCCTGCGCCTGGCTCAAACGTTTGAAGCGTACGGTATCGCCGGGCCGCAGCTGGCCCATCTTCCACAGCTCGGCCTGCACGATGGTGGCGGGGCAGACGAAGCCGCCGAGGCTGGGGCCGTCCGGCCCGAGGATCACCGGCATGTCGCCGGTGAAGTCGACCGCGCCGATGGCGTAGGCGTTGTCGTGAATGTTGGACGGATGGAGCCCGGCTTCGCCGCCGTCCTTGCGCGCCCACTGCGGGCGCGGCCCGATCAGGCGCACGCCGGTGCGGCTGGAGTTGTAATGCACTTCCCAGTCGGTGGCGAAGAACATGTCGATGTCGGCGTCGGTGAAGAAATCCGGTGCGCCGTGTGGGCCGTAAAGCACGCCGATTTCCCAGTCGTGGGTATAAGCCGGAATGTCCGAGCACCGCTGACCTGCTCCCCCCTTTGCAAAAGGGGGGCTGGGGGGGACTCCTGCGGGCGTTGCGGAAGGAGACGCGTTGCTTAATCCCCCCTGCCCCCCTTTTTCAAAGGGGGGTATGTCTTGTCCTTGAACTGACGGAGTGATGTGCAGCACGTCGCCTACCCGCAGCGTGCGCCCGGCGTGGCCGCCGAACTGACCGAGGGTGAAGGTGGCCTTGCTGCCGAGATAATCCGGCACGTCGAAGCCGCCGCGCACCGCGAGGTAGCTGCGGCAACCGGTGTCCTTGATCGCGCCGATTTTGAGGATCGAACCGGCTTTCACTGCATGCGCCGCCCAGTTGGCGATCGCAACGCCGTCGAGCTCGGCGCCCATGTCGGCGCCGGCCAGTGCAATGACTGAATCGCAGTTGAAGCGTAGCGTCGGTCCGGCCACCGTCAATTCCAGCCCGGCCGTGCCCTCTGCGTTGCCCGCCAACTTGTTGGCCAGACGTAGCGCCAGCGCATCCATCGGCCCGGACGGTGGCACGCCGACGTCCCAGTAGCCGGTGCGGCCGGGCCAGTCCTGGATGCTCGACTGCACGCCGGGCTCGATGACGTCGATCGTCGCCGGGCGGTAATGGAAGGCATTGAGATAGCGCGTGGTCTGGCGGCCTTCCCGGAATACCGTATCGCGCACGATCTGGGCGAGATAGCCGAGGTTGGTCTCGATGCCGGCGACGCAAGTATGCGCCAGCACCTGCTGCATTTTTCCCAGGGCATCAGCGCGGTCACGGCCCTTGACGATGATCTTGGCCACCATCGGGTCGTAAAAAGGCGGCACGTCCGAACCACGCTCAACCCAGGTTTCGATGCGCGCGTCATCGGGGAACACGACTTCGGTCAGCACGCCGGCGGCAGGCTGGAAATCCTTGGCCGGGTCTTCGGCGTAGAGGCGCACCTGCATCGATGCGCCCTGCGGTTCGGCCAGGAAGCCAGCGAGATCCAGTTCGCCGGCAGCTTCGCGCACCATCCACTCGACCAGATCGACGCCGGTGACTTCCTCGGTGACGCCGTGCTCGACCTGCAGCCGCGTGTTCACTTCGAGGAAGTAGAACTCACCGCTCAGGGTGTCGTAGACGAACTCGACCGTGCCGGCCGAACGGTAGCCGACCGCTTCGCCGAGGCGCACCGCGGTGGCGAGCAGGTTCGCTCTTTGCACGTCGGTAAGGCCCGGTGCCGGGGTTTCCTCGATGACCTTCTGGTTGCGCCGCTGCACCGAACAGTCGCGCTCTCCCAGCGCAACGACATGGCCTTTGCCGTCGCCAAAGATCTGCACCTCGATGTGGCGCGCGTGCTCGACGTACTTCTCGAGGAATATGCCGGCCTCCTTGAAGTTGGCGCGCGCGAGCCGCTCGACCGACTGGAAGGCGTCCACCAATTCGTCGCTGCTCCAGATCAGGCGCATGCCGATGCCGCCGCCGCCGGCGGTGCTCTTCAGCATCACCGGGTAGCCGATGCGCGCGGCCTCGGCCTGGGCGTGGCCGGCATCACTCAACAGGCCAGAACCCGGCAGCAGCGGCACCTTGTTGTGCTCGGCGAGATCGCGCGCGGTGTGCTTGAGGCCGAAGGCGCGCATCTGATCCGGGCTGGGGCCGATGAAGGCGATGCCGGCGGCCGCGCAGTCCTCGGCAAAGCCGGGGTTCTCGGAGAGGAAGCCGTAGCCGGGGTGGATCGCCTGGGCGCCGGTGGCCTGCGCCACCTCGAGGATTTTCTCGGCGCGCAGGTAGCTCTGCGCGGCCGGTGCCGGGCCGATTTCGACCGCTTCGTCGGCGAGGCGCACGTGCAGGCTGTGGCGATCCGCCTCGGAATAAACGGCGACCGATTTCACCCCCATGCTGCGCAGGGTGCGGATGATGCGGCAGGCGATGGCGCCGCGGTTGGCGATGAGAACCTTATCGAACATGCAATCTCCTGCGGGTCGTCCCGCGTGCTGTCTCCGCGACGGGTCGTCCCGCCGTGATTATTTATTGTTCAGGCGCGTCCCAGATCAATACTCGAATGGGCGTCGGGTTGTAGGCGTTGCACGGGTTGTTGAGCTGCGGGCAGTTGGAGATCAGGCACAGCACGTCCATCTCGGCGCGCATCTCGACGTACTTGCCGGGTGCGGACACGCCGTCGGCGAAGGTCAGGCCGCCCGCAGGCGTCACCGGCACGTTCATGAAGAAGTTGATGTTGCTGGTGAGGTCGCGCTTGGTCAGGCCGCCGTCATAGTGCGCAAGCGCGTGCAAAAAGCTGTCGCGGCAGGAGTGCATCGGCCGCTTGTTCAGCGCATAGCGCACGGTGTTGCTCTCGCACGAGCAGGCGCCGCCGAGGGTGTCGTGGCGGCCGCAGGTGTCGGCGGTGATGGTGAGCATGACCCTGCCTTCGGTCGACATCAACTGGGTGCCGGCGGTGAGGTAGAGCGCGCCCTGCGCGCGCACGGTGTCGGCGGCGCTGTAGCGTTCCTCCGGGTCGCGCGCGTTGAAAAACAGCGTGTCGACCGCCTGGTTGCCTTCGAGGTCGAGGATGCGGAACACCTGGCCTTTCTTGATTTCGTGGAGCCACGGATCGCCGGCATCGACGACAGCGTCGACGATGGCAGTCTTGGGATCGAATGAACTTTCGACGAGGTTGAAGCTGGTCATGATTTCACCTCAGCGATACAGGATTTCGGTTTGATAGAAGCCGCGCTGGTTTTCCGCGCAGCTGTTGCGGCAGACGTCGTCGGCGCCCGGTGCACCAGCTTTCCACGCAGTCAGCATGACGTCGCCCGGTGCGTAGTCGGGGCGGGGGTCGAGCGGGTGCGGCGCGGTGGACAGCACCACCAGCACGTTCATTTCGAAGCGCAGGTCGACGGACGCACCGGGACGCGAGTTCGTCGTGTCGAACTGCAGCCGGCCGGCTTCGTCGGCGACGACCTTGCTGAAGAAGTTCACGTTCGGCACCACGTCGCGCTTGCCCAGCCCCCACTTGCCGAGCTCGACCAGCAGGCCGTCGCGGCCGTTGCGGTGCATGGCGTTGCGGTGGGTCTGATAGGTCGCCTCGCCGTACTTCGCCTTGACGATCTCGGCGTTGCTGGTGCCGCACAGCGTGTCGTGCCAGCCGCAGCTGTCCTGGATCACCGAGCACAACACGTGGCCCATGTCCGAATAACAGACGTGGCCCGTGGTCAGGTGCGCGGTGTGCTGCGCCTTCAACGTATCGGGCATGTTGTAGCGCTCGAGCTTTTCCTCGGCGTTGTAGAACAGCGCCGAGACGTTGGCGCGGCCGGTCAGATCGGTCAGCCGCAGCGCGTTGCCGCGGTGCAGGATGCCCGACCAGTGGCAGCCGCCGGGCAGGGCCTCTTCCCAGAGAAATCGCTCCGGGGAAACGGGGTTGAGGTTCTGTGCCATGTGAATTTCAGTCAATGCGTTGATAGCCGGCTCATGCCGGGGTCGTGCCCAGATTCAGCTGGTCCAGCATGTCCTGGTCGGTCTTCATGCCCGAGGTCTCGCGGATGCGGGCGAGGATCTCTTTCTTCAGGCGCAGGAATTCCGGCGTGTGCTTCATGTCCTGCTCGCGCTCGGCAGGCAGCGGCACCTGATAGATGGTGTCGATGCGCCCCGGACGCGGCGCCATTAATACAACCCGATCGGCCAGATAAATCGCCTCCTCGACGTCGTGGGTGACGAAGGCGAGCGTCGGCTTTTCCAGGCGGTGCACGTGCAGGATGAGGTCGTGCATGACCTCCCGCGTCTGCGCGTCGAGTGCGCCAAAAGGCTCGTCCATCAGCAGGATTTCAGGCCGCCCCATCAGCGCGCGCGCGATGGCGACACGCTGCTGCATGCCGCCGGACAACTGGTTGGGCCAGGCATCGGCCGCTGCGGGTAGCCCCATCAGCGCGAGCAGCGCATCGGCGCGCCCGGACGCGGCCTCGACGTCGGCTTCGCACAGGTTTTCGCGGCCGTGCTTGAGACGGCGGCTGAACTTGATGTTCTCCATGACCGTGAGCCACGGGTAGAGGCTGTAGTGCTGGAACACCATGGCGCGGTTGGCGCCGGGGCCCATGATGGGCTGGTCGTCGACCAGGACCTCGCCCGACGTGTGGTACTCGAGCCCGCCGATGATTCGCAGCAGCGTCGACTTGCCACAGCCGGAGGCGCCGACGAAGGTGACGAACTCGTTGTCGGCGATGTCGAGGCTGACGTCCTTGAGTGCCTCGACGAGATGGCGGCCTTCGCCGAACACCTTGCCGACGTTCTGGATGGAGATTTTTGGCGTGCTCATGATTTGAGGTGAAGCCAGGGAAAGGCCTTGCGATGCGCAAGGCGAAATAGTTGGTCCATGACCAGGCCAATGAGGCCGATCAGGATGATGCCGACGAAGATCTTGTCGGTCTGCAAAAAGCGCTGCGCCTTCAGGATCGAATAGCCGAGGCCGGAGTTGGCGGCGACCAGCTCGGCCACCACCAGATAGGTCCAGGCCCAGCCCATGGTGACGCGCAGGGTGTCGAGCAGCGCCGGCTTGGCGGCCTG
>JAABQU010000290.1 GCA_011391285.1 Thiobacillus sp. | reverse complement strand
GTACGATGTGTATCACGCCGGATGGTTTCTGCTCATCCTGACCTTCCTCGTCGCCTCGACCAGCGTCTGCATCTGGCGCAACGCGCCGAACTTCGCACGCGAGATGAAACGCTATCGCGAGCACGTCAGCGAACAGTCGCTCGCCGCGTTCAAGCACAAGCACGAAGCCGCCACCGCACTTCCGCCCGGAACGCTCGCCACCAGTGCGCAGCGCTATCTGGAAGGCCAGGGCTACAAGGTGAAGCACGTACCGCGCGAGGAGGGCGAGCTGCTCGCCGCCAAGGCCGGAAGCTGGAATCGCCTCGGCTACTTTCTGGCGCATTCGGCGATTGTGATGATCTGCATCGGCGGCCTGATGGACGGCAACCTGGTATTCAAGGCCCAGCAGTTGCTGGGGATGAAGCAGATCGAGAAGCGGGATATCCCGCAGAGCCAGGTGCCGGCGATATCGCGCCTGTCGCCGTCGAATCCGTCGTTCCGCGGCAGCGTGCAGATTCCCGAGGGCTCCAGCGCGAGCGTCGCATTCCTCAACGTGGCCGACGGCTATCTGGTGCAGGATCTTCCTTTCACCGTGGCCTTGAAGGATTTCCGCATCGAGCACTACACCACGGGCCAGCCCAAAAGCTTCGAGAGCGACGTCGAACTGTTCGACCTTTCGGGCAAGAAAGTCCGCGAAGCAACAATCGCCGTCAACCATCCGCTGATCCATGATGGCGTCGCCATCTACCAGGCGAGCTTTGCCGACGGCGGCACCCGCCTGACCCTGCAGGGCTGGAACCTGTTTGCACCGACAGTCTCGACCTTCCCCATCAAGGGCGCGGTTCACCAGGAAGCCGCGCTGACCAGCGCAGCGGGCAACTACACGCTCGAATTCATCGACTTCCGCCCGTTCAATATCGAAAACATGGGTGGCGAGACCGAAACGCCGCGCGACACCATGAGCGTGCTTGGCGGCAGCCCGGTCAGCGACAACCGCCAGCTGCGCAACGTCGGCCCGAGTTTTCAGTACAAGCTGCGCGACACGCGCGGCCAGGCGCGCGAATTTTCCAACTACATGCTGCCGCTGGAACTGGATGGCCGCTGGTACATGATGTCGGGCGTGCGCGAATCGCCGAATGAAGCCTTCCGCTACCTGCGCATGCCACTGGATGCCGCCGGCAGCCTCGACAGCTTCATGCGGCTGCGCGGCGCACTGCTGAATGCAGAACTGCATCCGGAAATCGCCGCGCGCTTCGCCCGCCAGGCGCTGCCGCAAGCGGCCCAAGGGACCGAAATCGAGGATCGGCTAAAGTTCAGCGCCACCCAGATACTGACTCTGTTTGCCCAGGGCGGCTTCGAGTCGCTGGGGCGGTTCATCGAGGAAAAAATTCCCGCGGCCGAAGGTGAAAAAGCGGCAGGGACCTATCTGCGCATTCTGGAACTTGCCGCATTCGAGGCGCTGCAGATCGCCAACAGCCAGGCCGGCCTGGCCGCCCCCGCGACCGACGACGCCACCGGCTGGCTGGTCCGCGACACCCTCAACAGCATGAGTGACCTGTTCGTCTACGGCGCGCCGGTTTACCTGCAACTGATGACGTACGACGAGGTCAAGGCCAGCGGCCTGCAACTGACCCGCTCGCCCGGCAAGAACGTGGTCTACTTCGGCTCGCTTTTGCTGACGCTCGGCGTATTCTTCATGCTCTATGTGCGCGAACGCCGGGTCTGGATTCGCATCAAGCCGGGCCACGCGCTGCTGGCCATGTCGTCGGCCAGGCACACCATCGATTTCGAGAAGGAATTCACCCGGCACACGCAGGCGCTGGATACGCTGGTGAAATAAAAACGCATAGCAAATGTTTTTGAACACGCTTGAGCAATGACCCAATAATCCGGAGATACCGCCATGGAACTCGCCCTCAACCAACCCGCCCCGCTGCTGAAGCGCCTGTCGTGGTTCGACTGGCTGTTCGCCACCATCGTCGCAGTGGGCGGCCTGTATGCCCTGTCGCGCTTCGGCGATTACATGGACATCTATGAAAAGGCCATCCTGCTGGCGTCGATTCCTGCGATGGCAGTGTTCGGCTGGTTCTGGAAGCCGTTCCGCCCGCTGTTCCTGGTGACCGGCGCGATCAGTCTGTTCGCCATCAGCCAGTACAACGGCAGCCTCGCGCGCATGGAAGAGGCCTTTTTCCTCAAGTATCTGATCTCCAGCCAGGCTGCCATCATGTGGATGTGTGCACTGTTCGCGCTCGCCACGCTGGCCTACTGGGGCGGACTGCTGGCGCGCTCAGAATTCACGATGAAGACCGGCAGCACGCTGAGCTGGACCGCGGTGGCATTCGGTTTCATCGGCCTGATGGTGCGCTGGTACGAGTCCTACCTGATCGGCGCCGATGTCGGGCACATCCCGGTGTCCAATCTGTACGAAGTGTTCGTGCTGTTCTGCCTGATCACCGCGATGATGTACCTGTATTACGAGGCGCGTTACCAGACGCGACAGATGGGCGCCTTCGTGCTGCTGGTGATCTCCGCCGCCGTCGGCTTCATCCTCTGGTACACCATCGACCGTGGCGCGCACGAGATCCAGCCGCTGGTGCCGGCGCTCAAATCCTGGTGGATGAAGCTGCACGTTCCCGCCAACTTCGTCGGCTACGGCGCCTTCTCGATCGCCGCCATGCTCGGCGTGGCCTACCTGCTTGCCGCACGCGGCATCCTCGCCAGCCGCCTGCCGACGCTGGAGGTGCTCGACGACGTCATGTACAAGGCGATCGCGATCGGCTTCGCTTTCTTCACCGTCGCCACCATTCTCGGCGCGATGTGGGCAGCCGAAGCCTGGGGCGGCTACTGGTCGTGGGATCCGAAGGAAACCTGGGCACTCATCGTGTGGCTGAACTACGCTGCCTGGCTGCACATCCGCCTGGTCAAGGGCTTGCGTGGCCCGATGCTGGCCTGGTGGGCGGTGGTCGGCCTGCTCGTCACCACCTTCGCTTTCCTCGGCGTCAACATGTTCCTGTCCGGACTGCATTCCTACGGCGAACTGTAAGTGCTGACGCAATCACCCTCGCTGCCCCGGGCCATTGGGGCAGCCCGCACCACGCCGGATGGCGGGCTGCGGATGCGGAGATCCGGCGCGTAGTTGCGATTTAGCGTCAATATCTGGACAATTCACCCCCATTTACGGCAAACTCGCCGCCATGACGACCAAACGAACCAGCCGCGCAGCGGCCAAATCGGTCCCCAGTCTGCACCTCAACGTGCTGGTTTTGCACGGCCCCAACCTCAATCTGCTGGGCAGCCGCGAACCCAGGCATTACGGTCTCACCACGCTCGACGACATCAACCATACGCTGGTCAGCCGCGGGAAGTCCGCCGGTGCCCAGGTCGAGGCCTTCCAGAACAACCACGAAGGCGCCCTGATCGACCGTATCCACCAGGCCGCGCGCGATCACATCGACTTCATCATCATCAACCCGGCGGGCTACACCCACACCAGCGTCGCCCTGCGCGACGCGCTGGCAGCCACGGCCATCCCGTTCGTCGAAGTCCATCTTTCCAACATTTACGCGCGCGAAACCTTCCGCCACCATTCATATTTTTCCGACCTCGCCGTCGGCGTGGTGTCCGGTCTGGGCGCGCACGGTTACGAATTGGCGCTGGAATTCGCCTTACGACATCTTCAAAACAGGACCTCCCATGGATCTCAGAAAACTGAAAAAGCTCATTGACCTGGTCGAAGCTTCCGGCATCGCCGAGCTGGAAATCACCGAAGGTGAAGAAAAGGTTCGCATCGCCAAGAGCATCGCTGGCGCGCCGATGATGATGGCGCATGCACCCCAGATGATGCACGCGCCCGCCCCGGCAGTTGCGGCGGCGGTTGCGGCCGTCCCGGCCGAGGATGCGGTCCCCGAAGGCCACGTGGTGCGTTCGCCCATGGTCGGCACCTTCTACCGCGCCCCGGCTCCCGGCTCCAAGAACTTCGCCGAAGTCGGGCAGAGCGTGAATGCCGGCGACACGCTGTGCATCATCGAGGCGATGAAGCTGCTGAACGAAATCGAAGCGGATCAGGGCGGGGTCATCAAGGCCATCCTGGTCGAAAACGGCCAGCCGGTTGAGTATGGCGAACCGCTGTTTGTGATTGCTTAAGGAAAGGATTCAGGGGCCAGGGATCGGGATTCAGGGAGTGAGCGGCTTTACCGCGTCTTTTGAACAAGGCGCGCAGCACCTACCCTGACTCCTGAATCCTGACCCCTAGCCCCCAAACCATGTTTGAAAAAATACTGATCGCCAACCGCGGCGAAATCGCCCTGCGCATCCAGCGTGCCTGCCGCGAAATGGGCATCAAGACGGTCGCCGTGTATTCCGAGGCCGATCGCGATGCCAAGTATGTAAAGCTGGCCGACGAATCAGTCTGCATAGGCCCTGCCCCATCGTCGCAAAGCTACCTGCACGTACCGTCGATCATCGCCGCCGCCGAAGTCACCGACGCGGAAGCGATCCATCCCGGCTACGGATTCCTGTCGGAAAACGCCGACTTTGCCGAGCGTGTCGAATCGTCCGGCTTCACCTTCATCGGCCCGCGCCCCGACAACATCCGCCTGATGGGCGACAAGGTGGCCGCCAAGCAGGCGATGCTCGAAGCCAAGGTGCCGTGCGTGCCCGGTTCCGAGGGTGCGCTGCCGGACGACCCCGACGAGATCATCAGGACGGCTGCGCATGTTGGCTACCCTGTGATCATCAAGGCAGCCGGCGGCGGCGGCGGTCGCGGCATGCGCGTGGTGCACACCGAGGCCGCGCTGCTGAACTCGGTGACCATGACCCGGACCGAGGCCGGCACTGCATTCGGCAACCCCATGGTCTACATGGAAAAATACCTGCAGACCCCGCGCCATATCGAAATCCAGGTACTCGCTGACGAACACGGCAACGCGGTACACCTGGGCGAGCGTGACTGCTCAATGCAGCGCCGTCACCAGAAGGTACTGGAAGAAGCCCCTGCCCCCGGACTCGACCCCAGGCTGCGTGACAAGATCGGCGAGCGCTGCGCCGAGGCCTGTCGCAAGATTGGCTACCGCGGTGCCGGCACCTTCGAGTTCCTGTATGAAAATGGCGAGTTCTATTTCATCGAGATGAACACCCGCGTGCAGGTGGAACACCCGGTGACCGAACTCATCACCGGCATCGACATCGTGCAGACGCAGATCCGCGTTGCCGCCGGCGAAAAGCTGCCATTCAAGCAAAAGGACATCCAGTTCAAGGGCCATGCCATCGAGTGCCGCATCAACGCCGAGCATCCCTCCACCTTCGTTCCCAGCCCCGGAAAACTGACCAACTATCACGCTCCCGGCGGCCCCGGCATCCGCGTCGACTCGCACGTCTACCACGGCTATTACGTGCCGCCGCACTACGACTCGATGATCGGCAAGGTGATCGCCTACGGCGACACCCGCGACCAGGCCATCGCCCGCATGCGCGGTGCGCTGATGGAAATGGTGATCGAAGGCATCCGGAGCAATATCCCGCTGCATCAGGATCTGCTGAATGACGCCGCCTTCATTGCCGGCGGCACCAGCATTCATTATCTGGAACACAAGCTGGCGGGGGAGAAGGCTTGAGGGATCAGGATTCAGGGGTCAGGGGTCAGGGAAAACCGTGACGCTCCATCCCCTTTCCCTGCCCCGCGCGGCGCGGCCGCACATAACCCCCTGACCCCTGAATCCTGGCCCCGATCCCTAGAATGCCCTGGCAATCCGTCCGCATCTTCGTTGACTCCAAACAGGCCGAGCCGCTGTCCGACGCGCTGATGGAAGCCGGAGCGCTGTCGGTGTCGCTGGAAGACGCCGACGCCGGCACCGTGGATGAAACGCCGCTGTTCGGCGAACCGGATCATCCGACCGCCGAACTGTGGCCGCACAGCATCGCCGTGGTGCTGCTGGAAGAAAGCGCCGACGTGGCGGAAACGCTGGCCGCGGCGGCAAAGCTGGCGGGCATTCCGACCCCTGCCGATTACTCAATCGAAAGCGTCGCCGAGCAGGACTGGGTGCGCCTCACCCAGTCACAGTTCGACCCCATCCCGATTTCGCCACGGCTGTGGATCGTGCCGACCTGGCACGACGCACCGGACAGCAGTGCAATCAACCTCAAGCTCGATCCCGGCCTCGCCTTCGGCACCGGCAGCCATCCCACCACACGCCTGTGCCTGCGCTGGCTCGATGAACAGCTCGCCGGGGGGGAAACGCTGCTGGATTACGGCTGTGGCTCCGGCATCCTCGCCATCGCCGCCGCCAAGCTCGGCGCGGCACGGGTCGACGGCGTCGATATCGACGAACAGGCAGTCACTGCCTCGCGCGACAATGCCGCGCTGAACGACGTGACCGCGTATTTCTGCCTGCCCGGTGAACTCGCGCCGGGGCAGTACGACGTCGTCGTCGCCAACATCCTCACCAACCCGCTCAAGGGCATGGCACCCCTGCTGGCGGGGCGGGTGCAGCCGGGCGGGCGGTTGGTACTGTCCGGCATCCTGGCCGAGCAGGCCGAGGACGTCATGGCTGTGTATCGCGACTGGTTCGTTTTCGATCCGCCCGCCGTCGAAGAGGGCTGGGTGCGTCTGACCGGAATCAAGCAGTGAACTACCGCACCACCTGCCCGCAATGCGCCAGCGTGTTCCGCCTTGGCGCGGATCAGCTCGACGCCGCGCAGGGCTGGGTGCAATGCAGCGTGTGTGGCACCGCCTTCGATGCGCACCCGAGCCTGCTCATGGAGGATGGCTCTCCGCTGCCACCGCCCGTAGCCGTTGAAGCCCCCCCGCTGCCGGAGCCCGCCCCGGCCGTTGAACACGAAGTCCACGAAGTGGAACACGCCGCGAGCGCAGCGGCACCCGCTGAGAACGAAACAGCGGAATCCACTCCCAACGCGGAGGATGTCGTGGCTGCCGAGTCCCTCCGCGGCATCGCCCAGCGCGAAGCCGGGCTCGATCTGGACTCCATCATCCTCATCGACCCCGATATCCCGGTAACCGAGGATCTAGGCCCACTGCCGCAGATCTATCCAGCCCCCTCGACCTACCCGCCAGAGCCCGCCTCGCCCGCCGATTTGCCCGCGCCGGTTGCCACCACGGCGCCGAGCCGGCCTGCCGCACGCATTGAATACGCCACGCCCCTGCCCGCCGCCGCGCGCGTTCCATCTGCGCCGCGCCACTTCATGCCCTGGGTATGGGCCGTGGCCAGTGCGCTGCTGCTGGTGACGCTGCTCGCGCAAACCACCTATTTTCTGCGCGACACCCTGGTCAGCCGGCTGCCGCAGATTCGTCCCGCATTCGAGCAGGCCTGTGCGGCACTCGGCTGCACCCTCTCGCTGCCGAAAAACCTGGCGCTGCTGCAGATTGTCGGCTCCGACCTGCAAACCGAAGCCAGCGGCCGCCTCAAGCTGACGCTCACCCTCGGCAACCGCGCCGGCCACGTTCAGGCCTGGCCGGTGCTGGTGCTCACCCTCACCGACCAGCGCAACCGCCCTCTGGCCAGGCGCAGCTTTGCCCCCAGTGAATACCTCGGCGATGCACAGCGCATCGAAGCCGGCATGCCGCCACGCAGCGAACAGGCCCTGAGCCTGCCGCTGACGGTGCGCGAGCTCGCGCCGATGGGCTTCGACCTGCAACTAAGCTATTGATCCGGATCGGATAACGCGCAAGGCTGGCCGCTCATGCGCTTCTTCGGTATAGTGCGCATTCCCGTTGCGGGAGAGCGCGTGCACCGCATGCCGCCGAAGGCGCAATTCACCCGGAATCGCTCAGGCAAAAGGACCGCAACACCCAGACATATTCTGGGGTAACTCTGGAGAGCGCGATCACATGATCGCCACCGAAGGGGCAGCGGCGGCTGGTTGGATTCGATCAGAACGCCGTAATCTCTCAGGTACCAAGGACAGAGGGGTGAAGCGAATCCGCGCTTCACCCTTTTTATTTTTGGTGTCCCCATGACGAATCAAGCAGCGCTCAAGCAGACTCCGCTCAACGCCACCCACCGCGAACTCGGCGCCAAAATGGTCGACTTCGGCGGCTGGGACATGCCGGTCAACTACGGTTCGCAGATCGAGGAGCACCACACCGTGCGCACCGGTTGCGGCCTGTTCGACGTCTCCCACATGCTGCCGCTCGACATCAAGGGCGCGAATGTGCGCGCCTTCCTGCGCCGGCTGGTGGCCAACAACGTCGACAAGCTGCAGGTGTCCGGCAAGGCGCTGTATTCGTGCATGCTCAACGAGGCTGGCGGCGTCATCGACGACCTCATCATCTACTTCATGGACGAGGCCTGGTTCCGCCTGGTGGTCAACGCCGGCACCGCCGAGAAGGATCTCGCCTGGATGGAGAAGTGCAACGCCGACTGGGGCATGGGGCTCACCCTCACCCCGCGCCGCGACCTCGCGATGATCGCGATCCAGGGTCCCGACGCAACCCGGGCACTCAACGAGGCCCTGCCCGGCGTCGACCAGATCACCGCCCATCTCAAGCCCTTCAACGCTGCCGCCATGGGCGAGATGTTCATCGCCCGCACCGGCTATACCGGCGAGGATGGTTTCGAGGTGATGGTGCCGGCGAA
>JAABQU010000289.1 GCA_011391285.1 Thiobacillus sp. | reverse complement strand
GCCAGACGGTGGACGACAGCAGGATGTTCTGCGACGCCACCGAGGCGCGCCACGGCACATGATTCTTGCTGATGTCCAACCACTTGGCGTGCTGGTTGAACATTGAATCGATGATGTGGGCGAAGGCCTCGTAGGTGTGGAAGAAACCGTGGCGGCCGGACAGCAGATAGCCTTCCAGCCAGCCGATCAGGGTGTGCTCGGACAGCATCTCCATCACCCGGCCGTCGCGCGACAGTTCGCCGCCGTCGGCATCCTCCGGATAGAAGTCGGCCATCCACACCTTCTTGCTCACCTCGTAGATTGCCTGCAGTCGGTTGGAGGCAGTCTCGTCGGGACCGAACACGCGGAAATTGGTCATGTTGTCGCGCATCACGTCGCGCAGGAATTCACCCAGCGGCTTGGTATTCTCGACCAGTGCCTTGCCGGCCTGTTGCACGTCCACCGCGTAGTCGCGGAAATCCGGCAGCTTCAGATCGCGCCGCAGCAGCCCGCCGTTGGTGTGCAGGTTGGCGCTCATGCGCCGCGTGCCGGTGGGGGCGAGCGCGCGCAGTTCGGGCACCAGCCGCCCCTCGGCGTCGAACAGTTCCTCGGGCCGGTAGCTCTTCATCCAGTCTTCCAGCAGCTGCAAATGCGCGGGATTGCTGCGCACGTCGGAGAACGGCACCTGGTGCGAGCGCCACGAACCCTCGGCCTTGTGGCCATTGATCTCCTTCGGACCGGTCCAGCCCTTGGGCGAGCGCAGCACGATCATCGGCCAGCGCGGCCGTTCCGCCACGCCCGAGGCGCGCGCGGCCTGCTGCACCGCGCGGATGTCCGCGATGGCGGTTTCCAGCGTGGCGGCCATGTGCTGGTGCATGCTGTCGGGGTCGTCGCCTTCGACGAAATAGGGCGTGTAGCCGTAGCCGACGAACAGCGCCTCCAGTTCCTCGTGGCTGATGCGCGCGAGGATGGTCGGATTGGCGATCTTGTAGCCGTTGAGGTTGAGGATCGGCAGCACCGCGCCGTCGCGGATCGGGTTGATGAACTTGTTGGAATGCCAGGCGGTGGCGAGCGGCCCGGTCTCGGCCTCGCCGTCGCCGACCACGCAGGCGACGATGAGGTCGGGGTTGTCGAGACAGGCACCGTAGGCGTGTGACAGGCTGTAGCCGAGCTCGCCGCCTTCATGGATCGAGCCCGGCGTTTCCGGGGTGACATGCGAGCCGATGTGGCCGGGGAAGGAGAACTGCTTGAAGAATTTCTGCAAGCCTTCGGCATCCGCGCTCTTGTCCGGGTAGACCTCGGAGTAGGTGCCTTCCAGATAGACTGGCCCGAGCACGCCCGGCGCGCCATGGCCTGGGCCGGCCATGAAGATCACGTCAAGATCGTCGCGCTTGATCAGGCGGTTGAGGTGCGCCCAGGTGAAGGACAACGCCGGGCTCGCGCCCCAGTGGCCGAGCAGACGATGCTTGACGTGCTCGATTTTGAGCGGCTCCTTGAGCAGCGGGTTGTCGCGCAGGTAGATCATGCCGACCGCGAGGTAGTTGCAGGCGCGCCACCAGGCGTGGATCAGCCGCAATTCCTCGGGGTTGAGCGGGGTGTGCGTGGATTCGGGGGTGCGCGTCGCATTGTCCATCATTGAGTCTCCTCTTTAAAACAGAACTGAAAGAGCCTGCCTTGTATGTTTTTCATCATCAGTCTCCCCGCTTTTTTACACTTGCTTGTCGCGCCAATCGGGCGAGCAATCAAACCCAGTCTACTCAAGTTTTTTAGCACGCTTGTGACATTTGAGACGCTGAGCGTGATGCGCCGTGACAGCGATTCTCATTTCACGCTGGCACGGGCGAATGTATCTGGAACCAAGCTCGTGCGCACTTGAGCTATGGTGAGATATGTTGTTCGCCATCTTTTTGCTCGGGAACGATCCGAGCCGATACGATTTTGCGATAACGGTTGCCGCCGACCATGGTGGCCTGGGCCTCGGGCGCGCGCGCTTGACCAGACGATGCTGAAGCTTGCCATTCGTCTCGGTTTCAGCATCACGCCCGACCCGGACGATGCAGGCGTTCGCATCTGCCGCATGCGCCTGACTGACAGCTAGCGGAGTAATGGAATGGAATGGACCAACCGAGCCGAGACAAAACCATGAGTGACCTCGCCCCAGCACCACAACCCCCGGAACCGGGCCGCATCCCGCGCCAGCAGAAAAGCGCCGATCAGCGTGGCTGGATCCGCTGGCTGCCGGGGCTGCAAACCTTGCGCAGCTATGAAGTGGCTTGGCTGCGGCACGACATCGTCGCCGGGCTGGTATTGACGACGATGCTGGTGCCAGTCGGCATCGCCTATGCGGTGGCATCGGGGGTGCCGGGCATTTATGGCCTGTACGCGACGATCATTCCGCTGCTGGCGTATGCGCTGTTCGGCCCCAGCCGCATCCTGGTGCTGGGCCCTGATTCCTCGCTGGCCGCGGTCATCCTTGCCGTCGTCCTGCCGCTGTCGGGCGGCGACCCGATGCGCGCCATCGCCCTGGCCGCCATGATGGCGGTGGTGTCGGGGATCGTCTGCATCGTGGCCGGTCTGGCGCGGCTGGGTTTCATTACCGAACTGTTGTCCAAGCCGATCCGCTATGGCTACATGAACGGCATTGCGCTGACGGTGCTGATCAGCCAGCTGCCCAAGCTGTTCGGCTTTTCGATCGACAGCGACGGACCGCTGAGAAATTTGTGGGCCATCGCTTCAGCGGTGCTGGAGGGCATGAGCAACTGGACCACATTCGCGGTCGGTGCGGCCACCCTGGCGGTGATCCTGCTGCTCAAGGGACACAAGCGCATACCGGGCATCCTGGTCGCCGTGGTGGGCGCGACCGTTGTGGTGGGCGTGCTGGAGCTGGCTGCGCGTGCGGATGTGTCGGTGCTCGGTTCGCTGCCGCAAGGCCTGCCCGCGTTCGCCATCCCGTGGATCACCGCTGCCGATATCGTCCCTGTCCTGACCGGCGGGCTTGCTGTCGCCCTGGTGTCGTTCGCCGATACCAGCGTGCTCTCGCGCGTCTACGCGGCGCGCACCCGAACCTATGTCGATCCCAACCAGGAGATGGTGGGGCTCGGCGTGGCCAACCTGGCGGCCGGGTTTTTTCAGGGCTTTCCGATCAGCAGCAGTTCGTCGCGCACGCCTGTAGCCGAGGCCGCGGGGTCTAAAACCCAGCTGACCGGCGTCGTCGGCGCACTGGCAGTTGCCCTGCTGTTGGTGGTGGCGCCAGACCTGCTGCAGAACTTGCCCACCAGCGCACTGGCTGCGGTGGTGATCGCGTCGGCCATCGGCCTGTTCGAGTTCGCCGACCTGCGCCGCATCTATCGCATCCAGCGCTGGGAGTTCTGGCTGTCGGTCGTCTGCACCGTCGGCGTCGCCGTGCTGGGCGCGATTCCAGGCATCGGCCTGGCGATCCTGATTGCCGTGATCGAATTCCTGTGGGATGGCTGGCGTCCGTACTCTGCGGTGCTGGGGCGCGCCGACGGCGTCAAGGGCTACCACGACATCACGCGCTATCCCGACGCCCGGCAGATTCCCGGCCTGGTCCTGTTCCGCTGGGATGCGCCGCTGTTCTTCGCCAACGCCGAATTGTTCCAGGGACGCGTGCTTGAAGCGGTATCAAACTCGCCTACGCCGGTGCGTTGGCTGGTTGTTTCGGCCGAACCGGTCACCAGCGTGGACGTGACCTCTGCCGACATGCTGGCCGAACTGGACGAGACACTGCAGGCGGCCGGGATCGAACTGTGCTTCGCCGGCATGAAGGATCCGGTCAAGGACAAGCTCAAGCGCTTCGGCCTGTTCGCCCGGCTGGGCGAGGAACTCTTCTTTCCGACCGTGGGCTCTGCCGTCAGCGGCTATCTCAAGCGCTTCGACGTGGCGTGGGACGACTGGGAGGACCGCATTCCCTGAAGGCGCGTCTATGCGCCAGTCGATGTCTGCCTGGCCATTGGTGTCATTCCCGTGAAATTCAGTCGGCCCCGTTCAAATTCGCCGCGCCCCATTCCTTGAACTGGCGCTCCATGTCCTTTTCTTCCGCCTCGATCGAGTCCGGTCCGGCATCGGGGCACTCGGTCGGCGCGGCGGCGCTGCGTGTTGGAGTGGCGCCTTCCGTGCTGGCTTGCTGCACGCCTTGCGGCGCGGAAGCGTTCCACGCGAACGGGTTCTTGAACGACGTCGGGTCCAGCAGGCAGTCGTTCTTGTAAATCGGCGGCCAGCCCGACTCGAAGGGCAGGAAGGCGATGGTCTTCTCGAAAACCAGCGGCTTGCCCGTCGGCGTGGACGGCAGCGGCGGCATCGATCGAATCGCCTGCAAGGCCAGCTTCTCGGCGATCTCCGAGGTCGACCACAGCACCTCCACCTTGGCGAGCTTGCCGTCGGGTGCGATTTCGATATGGATGCGCACCAGCCCCTGCCGCTCGCCAGCCACCGCCGTCCCCATCATGCTGCGCACCTGCTGGCCCCAGTTGTAGCGGTAGCGCTTGCTGTTCTTGAGCGTGTAGGTCGAGGCGAGCTGCCATTCCTCTGCCGTGGGTGCGGACGGCGCGGCCATCGTGGCCGGCGTTTTCCCGGATGCTGGCGCAGAGGGCGCATCCGGCACGCGAACACGTTTCTTTTTCTCCACGCTCGGCGGCGTCGGGCTGGCGGGCCGCGCAGGCTTCACCGGTTGCACAGGCGCAAGCGTGAGATTGACCTGCAAGGGCTCTAGGGCGGCCGGTGGGGGAGACGGCGGCATCCGGACCGCCCACAGTGCCACGCCCGCATGAACCCCCAGCGACAGCGCAAGAGCCAGGGGCAAACGGATACGGACTGCAGGCATGAAATAGTGACGTGGTGTTGAACCGGCGCATCTTGGCATGATGCGGGCGGCGACGTCACTGGTAACTAAAGGCCGAAGCCAAAGTCCAAAGCAAAATCCAGCGTACAAAACAAAGAACGCAATGTTCAGACAGGTTGGTGACAAAAGGCACACGCTGATCTAGTATGCCCGCATGAAAACGTTTCGCTGGAATGCGGATAAGAACGAAGCCATCAAGGCCGAGCGCGGCATCTCATTCGAGCGCGTGGTTGTCGCCGTCGAAACCGGCGGCCTGCTCGACATCCTGTCGCATCCGAATCCGGAGAAATATCCCCGACAGCGCGTACTGGTCGTCGCCTGCGATAGCTACGCTTATCTGGTGCCATTTGTCGAAGAAGAAGCGTATTACTTTCTCAAGACCATCATTCCCAGCCGCAAGGCGACGCGGGATTATTTGAATCAAGGTGAAACCGATGCCGAAGATTGACGACTACGAAAACGAAGTGCTTGTTGCATTCGACAAGGGGCAGCTCAAGTCCATGGCCAGCAAGGCCGAACTCGCCAAATTCAAGGCCGCCGCGCGCGCCACTGCGATCAAGGATCGCAGAGTCAACATCCGGCTATCCTCCGGCGATCTGAGCGACATCCAGACCCGCGCACTCGAAGAAGGTGTGCCGTACCAGACGCTGATCGCCAGCGTGTTGCACAAATACGTGACCGGTCGTTTGGCAGAAACACGGGAGCACGCCAAGCCGTCGACAAGCCCTGCAGCGAAACGCCGCACGACGTCAGGCAACTGAAACGCCTGTCGTGGATTTGGGTGGATGTGTGATTGCAAGACCTGCCCCCACTGTTTTGGAAACCCGCAGAGACGAGATTGAAAGGACATGGCGTGAACATTTCGGCGACTAGGCTCGACTTCGATGAATCGATGATGTGGGTAGACCTGTCGGACGGCCGGAAACTCGGCGTCCCCCTGGCTTATTTCCCACGATTGTTGCGTGCGACTCCGGAGCAGCGCTTGCAATACGAAATGTCAGGCAATGGCACTGGCCTGCACTGGGATGCGCTGGACGAGGACATCAGCGTGGAAGGTTTGCTGATGGGAATCGGCGATCAGACGCAGGGCCATTCGATGGCGGCATGAGAGCGTTCGCGTTCTCAGAGTTATTCGAGCCTGGACCCTTTAGTTTTTCATTGATGCGTTCCCTGAAAGGCAAGATCGTCATCATGCCAGCGCCGACTTCTCAGGTATTACTCGACGATGTTCGCCTGCATGATGCGGCTCAATTCCTCGATACGCTTGTCAAGAAAAGCCTGCAATGCCTTATCCCCGATTTCTTGAGAAAACGATCGAGCTTCATGGTGGAAGGCGTTATGAACCGACCGGATGGCGATGCCTTGAATCCGCTTGTTGAGATCAATAGGTGCAGTCCGCAGCGCGTTTAACTCACTGAGGCGTTTTATCTTCTGTGCAGTAGCCTGCATAAGAAATGGTTCGGCAGTAAGACGAACCATCATTCTGTTGAACAGGCTGCGGGGTAGCGAATCGAGTTTGGCCCATAGCAAGCGGTTGAGTAGCGGCATGCCACCGTTCCATGTGTCGGCCAATTCTGTTGGCGTCAGTACCAGATAGGCATCGACGAACTTCCGTACCTGCGCCGGGTTCTGGTTGTCGCCCTTGTCGGCGAAAATCGCCTGAATCTCCCGGCAGCGGTGCCGAATCAACTCGGGTGTCGGCCACAATTTGACCTTCTTCTGATTTACCCGCAGACCATAGCGATCGAGGTTTCGGGTAAGCAGCAACAGGAGATTATCGATCTTGCTCGGGTCGTTCAGCAAGATCATCTGGTCATCGGCATAGCGAAAATACGTGGCCCCCGCCTGGGCGCAGATGCCGGCGGCAAACTGGTCGTACTTTTGCAGGTAGAAGTTGGAAAGGATGCGCGAGCAATCGGCCAAGGCATCCTGGGGCAGACCCACCGCCTGCGGGTGTAGGCCCGTGTTGCGTCGGTTCCAGTGGTTGAGCAGGTAGAACAGCAAGGCGATCACCCAGCCCTTCTCCGGCGGCGAGTGTTCCCGAATCCAGCGTTCCAGAATGTCCAGGCGCACGCAGTCGTAGAAATTCGAGAGATCAAGCTGCAACACGTAGGCGTAGTGACCAGGATCGAGCTGGGCGAAGAGCAAAGCGTTGAATTCGCCAAACGCATGCGTCCATGCTTGCGGGTTGAACGAGTAGAGCCCGTAAGCGGTAGCGTCGCCCTCAATCTCGTCGTTCTCCTGCACACGCAACTGCCCGCCGAGCGTCCAGCCGCCGAAGGTGTTCGGTGTGTGGTTGCCACAAAGCACGTCCTCCAGCTCTTTGATGCAGAAGTAATAGACGCAGTAGTCGCGGATACCGAAAACGGGCACGGTGCGGGCAACGCCGTGCCCCTTGTTCATTACCAGCTCGGTCTCCGGAATGCCTGGGCCGTAGCGCGCCGACGCGATGTCTTCGTATACCGCTTCAACCAGCGCAGTTTTGTCTGCCGGCGTTTTCGGGATATCGATGGGAAACGTGCTGCGTTAAAACGCCTTCCAGAAACCTCGGTTGAACCAACGCAGGAAATCCGGCTTGTTCATGCCTCAAGCTGCTTCCGATTTGTAGGCATCTGAAAATGCAGTGAACAGTGCCTGGATTGCATTGATGGCCGCTTCGGTCTGACCTTGGGTTCGAGAACGATGTTGGCCTTGCCTGATGCATCGTCGAAGAAAAGCCAGCCAGACTCCCCCAGCAGCTTGTTGATTTTTATTCGGGCTTTGGCTTCTTTGGTGGCCAATTCAGTGCTCCTCTGGTTGTTGTCCTGACCATCCTTAGCTGCTTGCCTTCCCCCACGAATCCTTCAACGTCACCGTCCGGTTGAACACCGGCGCACCTGGCTTCGTATCGACGCGATCGGCGACGAAGTAGCCGTGGCGCTCGAACTGGAAGGACTGCTCGGGCGCGGCATCCTTCAGCGCCGGCTCCAACTGTGCGCGGATCACCTTCACCGAATCGGCGTTGAGGTCCAGCAGGAAATCGCCGCTTTCGCTCCCCGGCTGCGCGGTGGAGAACAGGCGGTCGTACAGGCGGACTTCGGTTTCGCAGGCGTGTGCCGCCGATAACCAGTGGATGTTGCCCTTGACCTTGACCGAGTCGGCGCCGGGGGTGCCGGACTTGGTGTCGGGCAGGTAGTCGCAGTGGACGGCGGTGATGGTGCCGTCGGCATCCTTGTCGCAGCCGGTGCAGGTGACGACGTAGCCGTAGCGCAGCCGCACCGAATTGCCAGGGAAGAGTCGGAAATAGCCCTTGGCCGGGGTTTCCATGAAGTCCTCGCGCTCGATCCACAGTTCGCGTGAAAACGGCACCACCCGCTTGCCCAGATCGGGCTGCTGCGGATGGTTGGGGGCGAAGCAGTCTTCCGACTGGCCTTCCGGGTAGTTGTCGATGATGAGCTTGACCGGGTCGAGCACGGCGATGCGGCGCAGCGCGGTGTCGTTCAGCCCGTCGCGCTGGCATGCTTCGAGCAGGCTGTAGTCGATCCAGCCGTCGGATTTGGAGACGCCGATCTGGTCGGTGAAACGCTTGAGGCCTTCCGCCGTGTAGCCGCGACGGCGCGCACCGGCCAGCGTCGGCAAACGCGGGTCGTCCCAGCCGCTGACGTGCTTGTCTTCCACCAGTTGAATCAGTTTGCGCTTCGACAGCACGACGTAGGTAAGGTTGAGGCGCGCAAATTCGATCTGCTGCGGCAACGGGCGGGTGAAGAAACCGCCATCGGCCAGCTTGTCGAGCAGCCAGTCGTAGAACGGCCGCTGGTCCTCGAATTCCAGGGTGCAGATCGAATGCGTGATGTGCTCGATCGCGTCCTCGATCGGGTGGGCGTAGGTGTACATCGGGTAGATGCACCAGGTGTCGCCGGT
>JAABQU010000288.1 GCA_011391285.1 Thiobacillus sp. | reverse complement strand
GTTCTCCTTGAAGGTGAGGCCGAGCACGTTGACCTTGGCGCCCTTCACCTGCACGCCGTTGGCGATCATGTTCTTCACCGTTTCCTGCGCCACGTAGGCGCCCATGCCGTCGTTGATGCGGCGGCCGGCGAGGATCACCTGCGGGTGGTAGCCCAGCATGTCGGCCTTGTGGGTGAGGTAGTAGGGATCGACGCCGATGCAGTGGCCGCCGACCAGACCCGGACGGAAGGGCAGGAAATTCCACTTGGTGCCCGCGGCCTTCAGCACTTCCAGGGTGTCGATGCCGAGGCGGTGGAAGATCAGCGAGAGCTCGTTCATCAGCGCGATGTTGAGGTCGCGCTGGGTGTTCTCGATCACCTTGGCGGCTTCGGCGACTTTGATCGAACTGGCACGATGCACCCCGGCTGTAATCACGCTGCCATAGAGTTCCGCCACCTTGTCGAGCGTCGCGGCGTCATCGCCCGACACCACTTTCACGATTTTGGTGATGGTGCGTTCCTTGTCGCCGGGATTGACGCGCTCGGGCGAGTAGCCGACGTGAAAGTCCTGCAGCCATTTCATGCCGGACTTCTTTTCCAGGATCGGGATGCAGACCTCCTCGGTGGCGCCGGGGTAGACTGTGGATTCGTAGATGACCGTGGCGCCCTTTTTCATGTACTTGCCGACGGTGGTGCTGGACCCGACCAGCGGCGAGAAGTCCGGGATGTGCGCCGCGTCGACGGGGGTCGGCACGGCGACGATGATGAAGTCGGCGCGGGCCAGATCAGCCGGGTCGGTGGACACGGTCAACTGCGTGGCGGCCTTGAGATCGTCCGTTGAAACTTCGCCGGTGGGATCGCAGAATCGACGATAGGCCTCGATTTTTTCAAGCGAAAGGTCATAGCCAATGGTGGTCATTTTCTTGCCGAACTCCACCGCCAATGGCAGGCCCACATAGCCCAGCCCAACAACCGCAACAACGCTCATGCCTGGATTCCCTTATGAATAGAAAGTCTTTGCTGCCGCCCGGATTGTATCGAATTTGCGTGACGCTGCCCGGTCTTTGCCGGCGGCTGGCCGCATCAGGGTGGAGCAAACGCCATACCAGCCTGGCCATCCTGCTGCTCGTGGTCAGCATGCCGACGCAGGCCGACGTAGCCGACACGCTGGCGGACATCAGGCCCGGGGTGGTGGGCGTGGGCACCTTCCATCCCACCCGCAGCCCGCGCGCCAGCCTGCAGGGTACCGGGTTCGCGGTTTTGGATGGGCGCTATGTCGTCTCGTGCGCGCACATCTTCACTACTGAACTCGACAGCGCAAAAAAGGAAACCCACGCCGTCTTCATCGGCCGCGACCGCCAGATGGCGGTACGCTCCGCCAAGCTGATCGCCACAGACAAGGCGCGCGACCTGGCCCTGCTCAGAATCGAGGGCGACCCGCTGCCGCCGCTCAAACTGGGCGACTCCGACCGGGTTCGCGAAGGCTGGCAGTTGTATTTCACCGGCTATCCCATCGGCTCGGTGCTGGGACTCAATCCCTCCACTCACCGCGCAGGATTGGCCTCCATCATTCCCATCTTCACCCCGGTGGCGGCCGCCGCCCAACTCAATGCGCGCACGCTCAAGCAGGCGAAGGATGCGTATGAGGTGTTCGGCCTCGACGCCATCGCCTATCCCGGCAACAGCGGCAGCCCGGTGTGGCATCCCGACACCGGCGAGGTGCTCGGGGTCGTCAATTCGGTTTACGTGAAAGGCGCCAAGGAAGCCGCGCTCTCCGCGCCGAGCGGGATCAGCTACGCGATTCCCGTGAAGTATGTGCACCAGCTGCTGGAACAGTCGCTGCCGAAAACCCCCTAGCGCTGATTTCCCATCCAAATCAAAAATGACGCGTAGCCGAGCCGCAGACCGTGCCCTTGCAAGGCAAGGGCACGGTGAAGGCGACAAAGCAAGTTTTGATTTGAGTTTTGAATCACATGCCTTCGGTCAGGCTGACGCCGAGCCCGAGTGATTGCTGCTTGTGGTTGTAGTCGATGAGCGATTCACCATAGCCGTTGAAATACTGCACGTAGCCTTTCAGCCGACCATACAGCGGGAAGCTCCAGTTGAGCTTCACCGCACCCCGGTTTTCCGAGGTCTTCAGATTGTTGCGCAACAGCAGTGAATAGGTATTGCGGCCGTCGCGGTAGACCGCCTGGAAATCACCGTGACCCAGGTAATCTTCGATGTCAGGATTGTCGTCATCTTCATCACGTTCCGGGATCCGGTACCAGGGGCGAATCAGCAGCGCCAGATTGTCGCGTTCGAATCCGAACTGGACATAAATGCGGTTCCAGCTACGCGACAATTCTTCGCCACGGCCATTCGACTGATGTGCCATTCCCAGGTTGATGAAACGGCCGCGGAATCCGGCGATTTCATAGTCCGTCCGGGCGACCAGCATCACTTCCGGCTCGTAGTTGGTCTCCCGAAACGGAGAGGAAATGGTGTCGTTGTAGGCCTGCCAGAAAGACGTGATGGTGTAGCCCAACCACAGGTCGAGATTGTCGTTGCCCAGCACGCCTTCCATGCCCTTGATCTTGAAACTCAGCTGCAATTCAGTCTCGACCGAGTCGAGCCCCAGATCAGGCTGGGGCAACGTGTCCTGGAAAGGCGTGTCGTTGGGCGAAGTGCTGTATTTGATCGGCAGGAAATAATTGGGCCGGTGCGCACGAAACAGAAAAGCCCCCTGCTTGGCGGCGTCATCCAGTTCCCAATGGCGCGACAGCGCCGACAGCAGGTCGGGGTCTTCTGCTGCGGGTTGGGCTGCTACGGCGGGGCGCCCCGGCAACATGTCAGCCCTGGTATCCACTGGGGGAGCCGGTGCCGCTTCAGGCTGCGCCCGACCCGACACCCGGTCGTAGCACGCCAGACGGTCGACATCGGCCGCGATCGAACTGCAGCCTTCCCACTCGGCAAGCGAGGCAGCCTGCGCCTGACCGTTCGAACAGGCGGACAACAAGGCCAGCGACAGGGCAGCAAGTGAATGAGGATTGAATGTCATTGCGCCCACCTAATCAAGGATGGCACTGTAGCCCGGCTCGGGCGCCATCGCGTCCCAGCCGAACTGCTTCTGCAAATCGGCGGCGAATCCGGTCGCCACGGTTTCCTCGCCATGCACCACGAACACCCGGCGCGGCTTGCTGCGGAAGTGCCCGAGCCACGCCAGCAGCGCGCTGCGGTCGGCGTGCGCCGACAGCCCGCCCAGGGTATAGAGGTCGGCGCGCACCGGGATATCCTCGCCCAGCAGACGCACACGCTTGGCGCCGTCGACCAGGCGGCGGCCGAAGGTGCCGGCGGCCTGGAAGCCGGTGATGAGGATGGTCGACTCGCGGCGAGCCAGATTGGCGCGCAGGTGGAACTTGATGCGCCCGGCCTCGCACATGCCGCTGGCCGAGATGATCACGGCGCCGCCGGTGATGCGGTCGAGCGACTTCGACTCTTCGACATCCTCAACGAAATTGAGCTTGCGGAAATGCGCGGCGCCGCCGTGCCGGCCCATCAGTTCGTGGGTTTCGTCATCGAGCAGCGCCATGTGCTTGTAGGTGATTTCGGTGGCGGCGGTGGCCATCGGAGAATCGACGAACACCGTGAGCTTGGGGATGCGCGCCTGCCGCGTGAGATCGGCCAGCAGATAGAGGATGTCCTGGGTGCGGCCCACCGCGAAGGCGGGAATGATGACGTTGCCGCCCTTCCGTTCAATGGTGTCGTTGATCGCCTCCACCAGTTCGTCCTGCGTCGCTTCCATGCTTTTGTGGTCGCGATTGCCGTAGGTCGATTCCACCACCAGGTAGTCGGCATCGTGGATGTGCGTGGGGTCGCGCAGCAGCGGCCGCGCGGGCTGGCCAAGATCGCCTGAAAAGACGATCTTGCGGCGGCCCGTGCCTTCGCCCACCCAGGCCTCGACAATCGCCGAGCCCAGGATGTGGCCGGCGTCGCGGAAGGTGCAGCGGACCTTGGGATGCGGCGCGATTTCCAGATCGTAATCGACCGGGTTCAGCTGCTTCAACGAGGCATGCGCCTGCGCCACGGTATAGAGCGGCGCGATGTCGCGCGGCGGCAGGCCGCTTTTTTTCTCGCGCCGGTCCATGCCCTTGCGGAAGCGGTTGAGGTTGGCGTATTCGGCTTCCTTTTCCTGAATGTGGGCGGAGTCCGGCAGCATCACCGCCAGCAGGTCGCAGGTCGCGCGAGTGGTGTGGATCGTGCCCTTGAAGCCGAGCGCGACCAGACGCGGCAGCAGGCCGGAATGGTCGATGTGGGCATGGGTCAGGATGACGAAGTCGAGGCTGCGCGGATCGAACGGGAAGGCACGCTGGTTCTTCGAACGCGTTTCGCGGCCGCCCTGGAACATGCCGCAATCGACCAGAAAGCGCACGCCGTCGGCTTCCACCAGATAGCTGGAACCCGTGACTTCGCGCGCTGCGCCGAGGAATGTGATTTTCATAGGGGCCTTCCTTCGCCTGCTTCTTCGTAGGTCTTGCCGTCGCGGATATGGTAAATGCGTTTGAAGGTGGGAATGATCTTTTCGTCGTGGGTGACGACGATGATCGCGGTCTGGAATTCCTGCGCCAGGCGGTTGAGGATCTTCACCACGGTGAGCGCGCGTTCGCTGTCGAGCGGCGCGGTCGGCTCGTCGGCGAGGATGATCGGCGGCTTGTTGGCGAGCGCGCGCGCGATCGCCACCCGCTGCTGCTCGCCGCCCGAGAGTTCGGCGATGCGCGCCTCGGCGCGGTGCTGCACGTCGAGCGCGGTCAGCATCTCCAGCGCGATCCTGCGCGCCTCGACATTCGGCACGCCCGCCAGCATCGGCAGCAGCGCGACGTTGTCGGTGGCGTCGAGAAACGGGATCAGATAGGGCGCCTGGAACACGAAGCCGATGCGGTCGCGGCGCAGCGCGCGCAGGTCGCCGGTCTTCCAGCCGTTGTCGTAGATCACTTCGCCACCCAAGGTGAAACGGCCGGCGGTCGGCTCGATCACCGCGCCCAGGCATTTCAGCAGCGTGGTCTTGCCGGAGCCGGACGGCCCGATCAGCCCGACCACCTCGCCCGGATAGACCGTCATGTCGACGCCCTTCAGCGCGTCGACCGCGGCGCTGCCGTGGCCGTAGCGCTTGGTGATGCCCTCTATCAGGATCGCCGGTTGAATTGAAACAGCGTCAGCCACCGATCGCCTCCGCGGGGTCGATCTTGAGCGCGGCACGGATCGCCAGCACCGAGGCCAGCGCGCACACCACCAGGGTCAGCACGAAGGCGCGCACCGCGTCGCCGTTTTCCAGCAGCACGTATTTGGGAAAGGCCGGCGCCCACAGGGTGGCGGCGAACTTGCCGACGAAGAAGCCGATCACCCCGAGGCCCAGCGCCTCCTGCATGATCATCGCGGCGATGGTGCGGTCGCGGGTGCCGATCAGCTTCAGCACGGCGATTTCCTTGATCTTGCCGAGCGTCATCGTATAGATGATGAAGGCGACGATGGCCGCGCTCACCACCGCCAGGATCATCAGGAACAGGCCGATCTGCTTGGCGGCGGTGGCGATCAGCTTGGCCACCAGGATGTCTTCCATGTCCTCGCGCGTATAGGCGGTGAACCGCTGCCAACGCGCGATGGTGTCGGCCACGGTGCGCGCGTCCGCACCCGGCTGCAGCCGCAGCAACACGGCATTGACCTTGTGGCTGGAGGCCTGGATCGCCTGCACCGCTTCCAGCACGCCGGGCTGGCCGGGGCGGTTGACCGCGGGGTTGGCGGCGAGCCGCTTGCGATCCTCGACGATGGCGTCGTTGTCCTTGAGGAACTGCGCTTCCTGCGCGTCTTTCAGCGGGATGAACAGCATCGGGTCGCCGCCGGAGGACACCATGCGCCGGGTGAGCCCCACAACGGTGTAATCGTTGCGGCGGATGCGCACCACGTCGCCGACCGCAAAGCCGGTCCTGGCGTCGGCCACCGCCTCGTAATGCGCGCGGGCGATCGGCCGGCCCGCCACCAGGAAAGATGGCCCGCCGGGCTTGCCCGCCTCGTAACCCGCCACCATCACGCGCTGGGTTTTGCCCTGGTGTGATACCTGCATGGTGAGGTAGGCGACGTTGCCGGTCTGTGCCACCCCCTCCAGCCCCGCGAGCGCGCGGTAGAGGTCGTCCGGCACCGAGGACGGCTCGGCGAAGGGGCCGAGCGTGTTCTGCTGCACCACCCAGACGTCGGCGTCGACCGCGCGCAGCAGCACCTTGGCGTCGTCGACCATGCCGCGGTACACGCCGGCCATGGTGAGCGTCACGCCGATCAGCAGGCCCAGGCCCAAGCCGGTCAGCAGGTAGCTCTTGAGGTGATGCGCGATGTCGCGCCGGGCGAGGTTAATCATGAAGACAGGTCATGGCACGCTCAGTGCGGCATCAACAGCTGTTCGCGCACCCGCACGCCGTCGTCGAGCTGCTTGGAGCTGTAGGCGATGACGCGATCACCGGCCTCCAGACCCGAGTCGATCTGTACCCGTTCGGCGGTTTGCATGCCGGGCTGCACCGGATGGAAGCGTGCACGGCCTTGCTCGATCCGCCACACGCCGACCTTGCCTCGGTGCTGCGCCAGTGCGGCACGCGGTACGGTCAGCACATTCTTCGCACCCGGGAGCCGGATGCTGACTTCTGCCAATTCCCCCAGATACAACTGTGCCGGCGCAGGGTCGAAGGCCACGTTGACGATGCGCTCCTCGGTCAGCGCATCGCTTTGCAGATCGATCCGCATCACCCTGCCCGGCAGGGCCGTACCGGGCGCGGAGCGCAGCACGATGTCGGCGGCCTGTCCGATCTGCATTCCCTCGGCGCGCGCCTGGTCAACACGGGTGCGCACCCACAATTGCGCCGGATCCACCAACCGCAACACCGCCTGCCCGGCAACCACGGTGGTGCCGGGCTCCGCTTCGCGCGCAGTGACCACGCCGTCGATCGGGCTTACCAATTTAAGGCTGCTGCGCAGCTGCTCGATGCCCCGCATTTCAGCTTCGGCGCGCCCGATGTCTCGCTGCGCCGCGGTCGCATTGGCACGCGCCGCCGACAGTGCGGCTACGGCGGCCGCGGCTTCGTGGCGGCGGCTGTCGGCCATTTCCTTGGCGACGAAGTTTTGCTGGTAGAGCGCCTGATAGCGCTCGCTGTTCGCCTGCGCCAGACGCACCCGGCTCTCCGCTTCCGCCACCTGCGACTGTGCGGCCTGGGCGGCCTGGCGTGACCGCGCGGCGGCACTGCTGGCCGCCTCGGCCCGCTGGCTCAGGTCAACCGGATCGAGTTCGGCCAGCAACTGGCCTGCCTGCACCCTGTCGCCCTGGTCGACCCGCACGCTCAACAGCCGCCCCGCCTGAATCGGACCCACCGCATAGGCATGCTGCGCTTCGACCGTGCCGATGCCATATACGGCGGGTGCGAGGTCGACACGTGCCGCGGTGGCGATCTCCACACCCACTGCCGCCAGCGGACCGCGCGTGGTCAGCAGCCAGGCAAAGGCGGCGACAAAGACCAGAACGCCGACGGTCAGGGAGAGGCTGCGCGAACTGATTTTCATGATGGCTTGCGATCAGGGTTTGACGTTGAGCACGGGGGTTCGCATCTGGTAGATGGCATGGCAGGCCGCGCACTTTTGCAGGGTCGTCGAAAGCTGATTGAGGCTGTGGCTGACATCGCCAAGACTATCGGCATCCAGCGCGATCTGGTCGAAATCGCGATGCACCGAAGAACCACGTTGGCGGAAATCCTGGGGGAGCTTTTCCCGCAGCGCCTGCGGCACCTCGTGCGACATCACCAGCCCCATGGCGCGCGCAGCCTTTGCGGCGGCAGGCATGTCCTCGCGACCCAGTGCACCCGTCAACTCGCCTAGGCCAGACAGGAAGAGGTGCATCTCATCCAGGATCATCGCCCGCTCGACAGCGGTCAGTTCCAATACGGCTCGGTGGTCCTGTCCAGGCGTATACGCATGCTGCACGCCGGGGTCCTGCGCGTTTGCGACGCCAAGATTCAGGCTCAACAACATGGCTGTCACGATGACGGGTTGAATCTTCATTGCTGGACTCCTTGGACCTTAGGTTGACGGATTGCCTGCAGATAGACCGGGAAGGTCCGTTCCGCTTCGGCGATGAGGGCGCGCTGGCCTCGGAAAATCGACGTTTGCAGCACCAGTCCCTGGATCATGCCAATGTAGAGGGTGGCTGCGGCATGGGTATCGAGGTCGGCGCGCGCCAGCCCCTGTGACTGGGCAGCCTGCAGCAGCGCGGCAATTTTTTCCTCGTACGCCAGCATCATCTCGGTGACGAGGTTTCGCAACGCTGTACTGCGGCCGTGCAGGTGTTCGGACATCAGCACGCGCGGAATGGATGGATGGCCGGCGATAAAATCGATATGTGCAAAAAACATGCGCTGCAGCGCGTCCAGCGGGTCGCTGCCCGCGGCAGCAGCGTGGCCCAGCACCGACATCAGCCGGTCGCGCACCCACTGCATGACCGCCAGCCAGATCGCGTCCTTGCTCGGGAAATGGCGGAATACGGCGCCCTGCGTCACCCCCATCGCCTTCGCCATGTCCTGCGTGGTGACATCATCGACGCCCTGGCGGGCAGCCAGCTCCAGGGTCACGCGGATGATTTCCTCGCGCCGCTCGTCTGCTCCCAGCCGCTTGCGCGGGGGGCGGGTAGACGCGGCTTGATGGGACGCCACTGTTTCGGACATGATTTGATCCAGAAAGATAGTGATCAATTACTATTTTGCGCCGCCATCCGGATGGCGTCAAGCGCCCGCGCTTCAGCCCTTCAAATATCAGAACTGGAAAGACAGACCAGCATCGCGTCCGCCAATCCGCGCATCTCGTCGGCACTCGTCACATAGGGCGGCATGACATACACCGTGTTGCCGATCGGGCGGATGAATGCCCCCTGCGCGAGTGCCGCCCGGTGGAAGCGCGTGGAAAAGCCGGGCGTGGCGTCGGTCACGTCGAACGCCCAGATCATCCCGAGATGGCGGAAGTGCCGCACACGTGAGTGAGCAGCCACTTCTGACATAACGCGCGTGAACTCGATGGCCTTGACCCGGTTGGCGGCGATCACGTTGTCATGCTCAAAGATGTCCAGCACCGCCAGCGCCGCGCGGCAGGCGAGCGGATTGCCGGTGTAAGAATGCGAATGCAGGAAGCCGCGCGCGGTGGCGTCGCCATAAAAAGCGGCATAGACCTCGTCGGTCGTCAGCACCGCCGACAGCGGCAGGTAGCCGCCGGTGATGCCCTTGGACAGGCAGATGAAGTCGGGGCGGACGGTTTTAATGCCCGATCCCGCAAGCGGGAGCGGGGACGCTTGCTCGAAGGCGAACATCGTCCCGGTGCGGCCGAAACCGACCGCGATTTCGTCGGCAATCAGGTGCACCTGGTATTGGTCGCAGAGTTCACGCGCCCGCTTCAGATAAGCCGGGTGGTACATCGCCATGCCGGCGGCACCCTGCACCAGGGGTTCGACGATCAGGGCAGCGGTGGTCGCGGCATGCTCGGCCAGGTGGGCTTCCAGCGCGGCCGCGCAGCGCAGCGCGTAGGCCTCGGCCGACTCACCGGGCGCGGCCAGCCGGGCATCGGGAGTCGGCACCTGCACCGAGCGCCGCAGCAGGGGCGCATAGGTGTCCTTGAAAAGGGGGATATCGGTCACCGACAGGGCGCCGACGGTCTCGCCGTGGTAGCCATGCTTAAGGCTGATGAAACCATTTTTCGCCGCCCGGCCTGCGTTGCGCCAGTAATGAGCGCTCATTTTTAGCGCGATTTCGGTGGCCGAGGCGCCGTCCGAGCCGTAAAACGCATGGCCGAGCCCGGTCAGCTTTGCCAGCCGTTCCGATAGGGCCACCACCGGTTCGTGGGTGGCACCGGCCAGCATCACATGCTCGATTTTGCCGAGCTGGTCGGTGATGGCCGCGTTGATGCGCGGGTTGCAGTGGCCGAACAGATTGACCCACCAGCTGGAAATCGCGTCCAGGTAGCGCCGCCCGTCAGGATCGATCAGCCACGGCCCTTCGCCGCGCGCGATCGCCAGCGGCGGGGCGGCTTCCAGCTGTTTCATCTGGGTGCAGGGGTGCCAGACGGCGGCGCGGGTTCGATTTAAAAGATCATCCATGGGCTTGAAATTGTCACAAGGCGCCCCTACTATTAGCACTCTATGGCGGCGAGTGCTAACAACATCTTCGCCGCTTCACTTATTTTCGGGCAGCCGCGGCTGCCGGTTATCAACGTACCGCAATGGAGACTTTGCAATGAAAATCCGTCCTCTGCACGACCGAGTGATTGTCAAGCGCATGGAAGAAGAGCGCAAGACCGCTTCCGGAATCGTCATCCCCGACACCGCCGCTGAAAAACCCGATCAGGGCGAAATCATCGCCGTGGGCACCGGCAAGAAAGACGACCAGGGCAAGCTGATTCCGCTGGACGTGAAAGTCGGGGACCGCGTGCTGTTCGGCAAGTACGCCGGCCAGACCGTCAAGGTCGAAGGCGAAGAACTGCTGGTGATGCGCGAAGAAGACATCATGGGCGTGGTCGAGGCCTAAGCCTCCGCTCGCTTCTTCACCCCCTATCCCAAATTCAGGAGTAATACACATGGCTGCAAAAGACGTACGTTTTGGCGATTCCGCCCGTCACCGCATGGTGGCTGGCGTCAACATTCTGGCTGACGCCGTCAAGGTGACCCTGGGCCCGAAAGGCCGCAACGTGGTGCTCGACCGTTCCTACGGCGCCCCCACCGTGACCAAGGACGGCGTGTCGGTCGCCAAGGAAATCGAGCTGAAGGACAAGCTGGAGAACATGGGCGCGCAGATGGTCAAGGAAGTCGCTTCCCGCACCTCCGACATCGCCGGTGACGGCACCACCACCGCGACCGTGCTGGCCCAGTCCATCGTCAATGAAGGCATGAAATACGTGGCCGCCGGGATGAACCCGATGGACCTCAAGCGCGGCATCGACAAGGCCGTGATCGCCATCACCGCCGAACTGAAGAAGATTTCCGTCCCCTGCACCAGCAGCAAGGAAATCGCCCAGGTCGGTTCCATTTCCGCCAACTCCGATTCCTCGATCGGCGACATCATCGCAGCCGCGATGGACAAGGTCGGCAAGGAAGGCGTCATCACCGTTGAAGACAGCTCGGGTCTTGAAAACGAGCTCGACGTCGTCGAAGGCATGCAGTTCGACCGCGGTTACCTGTCGCCCTACTTCATCAACAACCCCGACAAGCAGATGGCGATCATGGAAGATCCCTTCGTCCTGCTGTTCGACAAGAAGATCTCCAACATCCGTGATCTGCTGCCCGTACTGGAGCAAGTCGCCAAGGCGGGCAAGCCGCTGCTGATCGTGGCAGAAGATGTCGATGGCGAAGCGCTCGCCACCCTGGTGGTGAACAACATCCGCGGCATCCTGAAGACCTGTGCCGTCAAGGCTCCGGGCTTCGGCGATCGTCGCAAGGCGATGCTGGAAGACATGGCCATCCTCACCGGCGGCACCGTGATCGCCGAAGAAGTCGGCCTGAGCCTGGAAAAAGCCCAGCTGACCGACCTCGGCCGTGCCAAGCGCATCGAGATCGGCAAGGAAAACACCACCGTCATCGACGGCGCCGGCAATCACGACGCGATCAAGGGCCGCATCGCCCAGATCAACAAGCAGATTGACGAAGTCACCAGCGACTACGACAAGGAAAAGCTGCAGGAGCGCAAGGCCAAGCTGGCCGGCGGCGTGGCAGTGATCAAGGTCGGCGCTGCGACCGAAGTCGAGATGAAAGAGAAGAAGGCCCGTGTCGAAGACGCGCTGCACGCCACCCGTGCCGCCGTTGAAGAAGGCATCGTTCCCGGCGGCGGCGTCGCGCTGCTGCGCGCCAAGGCGGTGGCCGCTGCAATCAAGGGCGACAACCACGACCAGGACGCCGGCGTGAAGATCGTGCTGCGCGCCATCGAGGAGCCGCTGCGCCAGATCGTCAAGAACTGCGGCGAAGAGCCCTCGGTCGTGGTCAACAAGGTGCTGGAAGGCAAGGGCAACTACGGCTACAACGCGCAGACCGGCGAATACGGCGACATGGTGGCGATGGGCGTGCTGGATCCGACGAAGGTCACCCGCACCGCGCTGCAGAACGCCGCATCGATCGCCAGCCTGATGCTGACCACCGACTGCATGGTTGCCGACCTGCCGGATGACAAGCAGTCCGCCCCGATGGGCGGCGGCGACATGGGCGGCATGGGCGGTATGGGCATGATGTAAGGACCTGCTGCGTCGATACCCGCTTGGGTATTGGCCAGACAAAAGCCCCGCTTCGGCGGGGCTTTTTTTGTGCTAGAAAAAGAAATTCCGCGTCAACTTGACTTGCCCAAAGAAGTATATAAAGTACATATTTCGATAAATAGATATGTCTATCCATTTATAACGCCTATTGCAGTTTGGGCGATTGGCATCATTACCAGAAGAGGGGATCGCAATGAATCTGTCAGGAATTCTCGTCATGATGCACCCGGAAAATCTTCCGCACGTGGTGACCGAGCTCAACGCACTTCCCGGCGTGGAAGTTCACCAGCAAGACCCGATCGGTCGCGTGGTGGTCGTACTCGAGGCCGAGACCGTGCGGGAGGAAACCGACGGACTGCGCCGCATCCAGGCCGTGCCAGGCGTGCTGATGGCCGAGATGGTCTTCCACTATTTTGAGGACGACGACGAGGCACTGTCCGAGTTGCCGCCCGAGATCGCCGCCCTGCCCGGCCTGAATGCCTGCCAATAATCGATAGCCTGATCCTAAGGAGACTGCCATGTCCGTCACCCGTCGTGAGTTCCTCAAAACCGCCGTCGCCGGCGCCACCGCCACCACCATGAGCCTGCCGTTGACCCGGATGGCCGAGGCCGCCGTCCAGCAACTGGAAAAGGGCTGGCAGTGGGACAAGTCCGTATGCCGTTTTTGCGGCACCGGCTGCGGCATCCTGGTGGCAACCCAGGGCGGCAAAATTGTCGCCACCAAGGGCGATCCGGACGCGCCGGTCAACCGCGGCCTCAACTGCGTGAAGGGCTATTTCAACGGCAAGATCATCTACGGCGCCGACCGCCTGACCCAGCCGCTGCTGCGCATGACCGATGGCAAGTTCGACAAGAAGGGCAAGTTCCAGCCCGTCACCTGGGAAAAGGCGCTCGACGTGATGGAAGAAAAGATGCGCTGGGCGCTGAAGGAAAAAGGACCGGCCGGCCTGTCCATCTTCGGTTCCGGCCAGTACACCATCCATGAAGGCTACGTGGCGGCCAAGCTGATGAAGGCCGGCTTCCGTTCCAACAACCTCGATCCCAACGCACGCCATTGCATGGCCTCGGCCGTGGTCGGCTTCATGCAGACCTTCGGTATCGACGAGCCGCAGGGCAACTACGACGACATCGAACATACCGACACGGCGGTGCTGTGGGGCGCCAATATGGCGGAGATGCACCCGATCCTGTGGTCGCGTATCACCAACCGCCGCCTGACCCACGACAAGATGCGCGTGGTGAACCTGTCCGTCTACGGCAACATGTCGTCCGACATTGCGGACACCGAAATCATTTTCGCGCCCAGCAGCGATCTGGCCATCCAGAACTACATCGCGCGCGAGATCATTTCCCGCAACGCCGCGGACTGGGATTTCGTGAAGAAGCACACCGTGTTCGCCACCGGCCCGTACGACATCGGCTACGGCTTCCGCCCGAAGAACGCCGACAAATTCGCCTCCGCCGCCGAGATGGAGACCTACAAGAACGAGCAGATTCGCGTGCTCGACAAGCACGAGGCCATCGCCCAGCGCCGCAAGGAAGGCGAGGCCGTGCCGCAGGCCAACGCCGCCACGCCGATGAAGGACTGGGCCATCAGCCTGGAAGACTTCAAGAAGGCGCTGGATCCCTACACCCTGGATTTCGTGGCCGAGGTCGCCAAGGGTGATCCGGACGAGCCGATGGCGGATTTCAAGGCCAAGCTCAAGCTGCTGGCGGATTACTACTGCGACCGCAGTCGCAAGATCGTGTCCTACTGGACGATGGGTTTCAACCAGCACCAGCGCGGTTCCTGGGTCAACGAGCAGGCCTACATGACCCACCTCTTGACCGGCCGCCAGTGCAAGCCGGGTGACGGCGCCTTCTCGCTGACCGGCCAGCCGTCCGCCTGCGGCACCGCGCGCGAGGTCGGTACCTTCGCCCACCGCCTGCCTGCGGACATGGTGGTGATGAACCCGAAGCACCGGGCCATCGCCGAGAAAATCTGGAAGCTCCCGGCCGGCACCATCAATCCGCAGATGGGCAGCCACTACGTCAAGATCATGCGCGACCTGGAAGACGGGCAGATCCTGTTTTCCTGGACCCAGGTGAACAACCCCTGGCAGAACACCGCCAACGCCAACCACTGGATCAAGGCCGCGCGCGACATGAACAACTTCATCGTCGTCGCCGATGCCTACCCCAGCGTGTCGGCCAAGGTGGCCGACCTGATCCTGCCCGCCGCCATGATCAACGAGAAGTGGGGCGCCTACGGCAACGCCGAGCGTCGCACCCAGGTCTGGCGCCAGCAGGTGCTACCCCCGGGGCAGGCGCGCGCCGATATCTGGATGATGCTGGAACTGTCCAAGCGCTTCAAGCTGAAGGACGTTTGGGGTGCGCAGAAACTGCCCGGCCTCGAAGGCGGCCTGCCCGACGTGTTGCCCGGCGCGGTGGCGATGGGCTACACCCCCGAGTCCACGCTGTACGAAGTGCTGTTCGCCACCCCCGAGAACAAGAAGGTGAAGTGGCCCGACCCCATCGCCAAGGGACACGGCAACCATGTGGCCGATCTGCTGAAGGACGGCTGGTTCCCTGAGAAGGCGATGTTCGAGGAATACCGCAAGTTCGGTACCGGCCACGCGCACGACCTCGCCCCCTTCGACGTCTACCACCACGACAAGGTGCGCGGCCTGAAATGGCCGGTGGTCGAGAAGGATGGCAAGTGGGTGGAAACGCCCTGGCGCAACAACGAACAGTACGATCCCTACGTGCAGAAGGGCATGGGCATCGACTTCTACGGCAACAACGGCAACGCCCTGGTGATGGGCGATCTGGACAAGCCGGGCGATCCCGCCAACAAGGTGGATATCTCCCACAAAGCCAAGATCTACTTCCGTCCCTACGCTTCGCCGGTCGAGAAGCCCGATGCCAAGTACGACCTCTGGCTGTGCACCGGCCGCGTGCTGGAACACTGGCACTCCGGCACCATGACGCGGCGCGTGCCCGAACTGCATCGCGCCGTGCCGTCCGCGGTGTGCTGGATCAACCAGAAGGACGCCGACGCCAAGGGCCTCAAGCGCAACGACCTGGTGTGGGTCGAATCGCGCCGCGGCAAGGTCAAGGTGCGCCTGGAAACCGGCGGCCGCAACCGCGTGCCGCGTGGCTTGGTCTACGTGCCCTGGTTCGACGAGGGGGTGCTGATCAACCGGGTGACCCTCGATGCGACCTGTCCGCTCTCGAAAGAGACCGACTTCAAGAAGTGCGCGGTGAAGGTCTACAAGGCCTGAGCCCGACTGCCGACCCGGGTCGCCAGATAGCGCCATTCGCTTTCTGGCGAACGAGGACGGCTTACTTCGAATCCGCCCGGATCAACCATGTCTGTCAAAAACATTGCTCGCCGCGATTTTCTGGTCAAGGCCGCCCAAGCAACGGCGGTGGCGACTTGCGGCGGCTTGCTGTGGGATTATCTGCTGCGCCAGGAAGTGCGCGCGCATCCCTACGCCCTGCGTCCGCCCGGTGCGCTTGCCGAAGGCGATTTTCACGCTGCCTGCATCAAATGCGGGCAATGCGTGAATGCCTGCCCGTTCGACACTCTGAAGCTTGCCGGCGCCGGCGGCGATATGCCGATCGGCACGCCCTACTTCACGCCACGGGAAGTACCCTGCTACCTGTGCCCCGACATCCCCTGCATGGAGGCCTGTCCCACCGGCGCGCTGTCGCCGAAGCTCGACGACATCAATAAATCCCGCATGGGACTGGCGGTGATCGATCTGGAAAACTGCCTGTCCTGGAAAGGCCTGCGCTGCGAGATCTGCCATCGCGAATGCCCCTTGAAGGGCCGCGCCATCATCCTGGAAACCCACCCGCGCGGCATTTCCAAGCACGCAATGTTCTTCCCCATCGTGAACTCCGATGCCTGCACCGGCTGCGGAATCTGCGAAAAGGCCTGCCCCACCACCGAGGCGGCCATCCGCATCCTGCCGCACAATCTGGTGCAGGGAAAAATCGGCGAGCACTATCGTCTGGGCTGGATCGAGAAAAATGAAATCACCCAGGAGTTCAAGCCTGGCGCGCCGGAAGCTCCCGAGAAGCCGGGCAAGAAAGCGCCGGGAATGGATTACCTGAATGAGGGGGATCTATGAGCTTCGCCCCCCAGCACCCCAGACCGGACGCGCTGGCCTCCATCGAGAAACTGCATGCGCGCACAGGGACGGCGCGACTGGTTTCCTGGCGCTACGTCGTGCTGCGCCGCCTCACCCAGTTCGGCCTCCTGCTGCTTTTCTTCGGCACGGCGCACTGGGGCTGGGAAGTTTCCAAGGACGTCCCCCTGCTGACCGGCAATCTGTCCGCCTCCGAATTCCTCGGCTGGATTCCCATGGCCGACCCTTTCGCCGTGCTGCAGATTTTCCTCACCGGACATGTGCTGCAGACCGAATCCATCATCGGCGCGGTGCTGGTGCTCGGGTTTTACGCGCTGGTGGGCGGCCGGGTATTTTGCGGCTGGGTCTGCCCGGTGAACGTAGTGACCGACCTGGCCGGCTGGATGCGCCAGCGCCTGCCCATTTCCACGCTGTTTGCGCTGAACCGCAACATTCGCTATTTCGTGCTGGCCACCACGCTGATCCTGTCCGCCATCTCCGGGGTGGCCGCCTTCGAGTGGGTGAGCCCGGTCGGCATGACGCATCGCGGCATCATCTTCGGGATGGGCATGGGATTTCTCGCGTTGATTGCCATCTTCCTGTTCGACCTGCTGATCCTGAAGAATGGCTGGTGCGGCCATCTTTGCCCGCTGGGCGCCTTCTGGTCGCTGGTTGGCAAGACCGCGCTGATCCGGGTGCGTTTCGACAAGGCGTCCTGCACCCATTGCGGCGAATGCGCCAAGGTCTGCCCGGAACCGCAGGTGCTGAACCTCAGGAAACTCGAACAGACAGGCTATGTGGTGCCGGGCGAATGCAGCAACTGCGGCCGCTGCACGGCCTTGTGTCCGGAAGGCAGCCTGAATTTCGACCTGCGCCCGCTGATCCACCGGCATCACCCTGCACCCGAAGTTCGGGCAACCCCCATCGAAAACCGCAACACCTAGGAGGATGAGATGAAAGCACTTATTTTGACATGCGCACTTCTGACGCTGAGCCTGCAGGCCGGCGCTGCGGACAAGGGACTGACCGAGGAACAGATGGGGCTGTCCAAGACCTCGGTGAACGTCGACCCCGATCCCGCCACGTTCGAGTATCGCCAGGCCGACCCCTCCACCAGCGGCGTGTTGCCGCGCGCCTTCAGCGGCGCGCCGCCACAGGTTCCGCACGGCATCGAAGATTTCATTCCCATCACGCGGGATTCAAACACCTGCGTGAGCTGCCACCAGCAGCCCGACCAGATCGGCAAGAAAAAGGTGAAAGGCGAGCCGACCCCGTTGCCGGCCACGCATTACACCGACGTCAAGAACAATGCGCTGCACATGGGACGCTACAACTGCACCCAATGCCATACGCCGCAGGCCAATGTGAACCCCCTGGTGGGCAACACCTTCAAGCGCAAATAAGCTGCGCCCTCCACCCCGGCTGGATTGCCGGATGGATAAGGGTGTAGCTGTGCTGTTTGCGTGAAGCCGAGGACTCGCTGCTTACGGCTGGGTGCCCTGATTCAGGGCCTCGGTCAGCTTGAGCCCGGCCAGTTCGCGCATCGCGCGGGCGAGGTAGTACAGCGCCGCCATCATCATCAGCATCGACGGCAGGGCGATCATCGGATAGCTCAACAGGGTCAATCGTCCGAGCTCGGCGTTGAACGCCTCGCTGCCGGCCGGGCTGGTCACGATCCAGGTGGCGAGAAAATAATTCATCGCTGCGGAAAAAAAGAAGGTGCCGCCGAGCATGTAGGTTGCCGTCTGCAGCCGCGACTCGAAGTCCCGCACCGTCCCACGCGCTTCCAGATGATGCTGCACGCGCGCCACGTCGATCAACGCCGGGTTGTAGAGCAGGGTTTTCACCAGCGGATAGCGGGTGCGGGTGGAAACCAGCACGGCCACACCGATCAGGCCGGGGATTGCGGCCTCCTTCACCGCCAGCCATTGGGTATCGAGCTGCAGCAGGCCGATGCCGCCGGTCAGCAGGATGCTGACCAAGCCCAGCACGGATATGAAATTGATCTTGCTGCGCCCGATCAATTCATAGGTTCCCCAGCCAAGCGGAAACGCCAGTGCCAGCAGGAGTCCGCCGACCGCGCCGAGATCCTGCTCGCCGCTGAATTTCATCAGGATGACGGCGGGAACAACGATATTGACCAGAAGTTCGGTCAGGGGATTTGATTTCTGGGTAACGGTCATGTCGGGACAGGTGTGCTTGAGACTACGGAATGGACCTGCATGAATGGATTTGGTTCGAGCAGTGAGCCCTTGTACCCCGTGTGCGCATTGGGCGGGGCATTTTTTGCACGTTAATGCCGATGCGCTGTAAATTGTACCTATCCCGATGCCGCTCGGACACGTGCCCCATGACCCATACGATTCCGCTCGCCAACAGCCTGCACCGCGCCACCCTCGATGCGTTGCGCAGGCAGGCGCCCTTTTCGGCGATGCCGGAAGACGAGGTGATGTGGCTGGTGCAGCGCCTGTCGGTGGCCTATTTTGCACGCGACGCCGTATTGCTGGAGCCCGCCGACGTGCCGCCCGACGCGCTCTTCATTATCAAGCAGGGCACAGTCAGCGGCGACACCGCCGACGGCCAGACCGTGCTGCAGCTGGCGACGGGCGAAATGTTTCCGCTCGGCGCCTTGCTGGCGGGCCGCGGCGCTGCCAACCGCTATGTCGCTGCGACGGACACCTTCTGCTACCTGCTCGCCGCCGCCGATTTCCACACCCTGCTGGCCACGAGTACGGAATTCAATGATTTCTGCACGCGCCGCATAGCCAGCCTGCTGGAGGAGTCGCAGCGCGCCGTGCAATCGGAATACGCGCTGGCACTCGACGACGAGCATCGCTTCGCACGCCCGCTCTCCAGCCTGGTGCGTCGCGCGCCGCTGAGCGTGCTGTCCGGCACGCCGCTGTCGGATGCCCTTGGCGCAATGGAGGCCGCACGGGTGGGGTCGGTGGTGGTGACCGACGCGGTCGGGCGGCCGGTCGGGATTTTGACCCTGAAGGATGTGCTGGCGCGGGTGACCCTGGCCGGCGTGCCCCTGGCCACACCGATTTCTGCGGTGATGACCGCAAGCCCGGCGACGCTGCCGGATGACGCGCCGGTGGCCGACGCGCTGGTGCTGATGGCGCGCCAGGGCATCCACCACCTGCCGCTGATCAGCGCCGGCAAGCTGGTTGGCGTGGTGTCTGAAAAGGACATCTTCGCGCTGCGGCGCCTGTCGGTTGAAGGCATCACCTCGGCCATTGCACGCACCGACGAACCCGCGCGGCTGATTACGCTGGCGCACGACATCGGCGACCTGGCGCACAGCCTGCTGGCACAGGGGATGGACGCGGAAAACCTGACCGCGATCATTTCCAGCCTCAACGACCGCCTCACCGAACGCCTCATCACCCTGGAATGCGCGAGCGATCATGCCCTGGCGGGACTGCGCTGGTGCTGGCTGGCGCTGGGGTCGGAAGGGCGCATGGAACAGACGCTCGCCACCGACCAGGACAACGCGCTGATCTTCGCCGCCGCGGACGATGCCCAGCGTGACGCGCTGCGCGCCATGGCACTGCGGGTGAACCATCGGCTCGACGCCTGCGGATTCCCGTTGTGCAAGGGCGGCATCATGGCGAGCAACCCGAAATGGCGCCTGTCGCTGAGCGACTGGCAGCAGCAGTTCACGCAATGGATCGATCACGGCAGCCCCGAAGCGCTGCTGCACGCCAGCATCTTTTTCGATTTCCGCCCGCTGAGCGGCGATGCTTCGCTGGCGCTCGACCTGCGCGCCTGGCTCAATCGCGCCGCGCAAAAAAATCCGCGCTTCCTGCACCAGATGGCGGGCAATGCGCTGCGCAACCGTCCGCCGCTGGGCGTGGTGCGCGACTTCGTGCTGTCCGAAGACGAAGCGCATCCACATACCCTCGACCTCAAGCTCAATGGCGCCACGCCGTTCGTCGACGCGGCGCGCATTTTTGCGCTGGCGTCCGGCAGCCCGCAGACCAACACCGCCAAGCGGCTGCGCGAGGCCGCACATGCGCTGCGCATTCCCGACGCCGAACTGGCCGACTGGAATCGTGCGTTTCACTTCCTGCAGTTGCTGCGCCTGCGCCACCAGCATGGGCAGCAGCGCGCCGGCCAGACACCGGACAACCACATCAACCCCGACACGCTGAATCCGCTCGACCGCCGCATCCTGAAGGAAGCGCTGCGCCAGGCGCGCAAGGTGCAGGCACGGCTGGCGATGGATTACGGGCTGTGATCTGGCCGTTCACAAAACGCGCGCTGCCCGTCCTCGATGATGCCAGCCGCGCGCGGCGTGGCGCGTTGGTCCAACAGAAGTTCGACCTCAAACACCCGCTGGCCGACCTGCGCTGGTGCGTGGTCGACACCGAAACCGGCGGCCTCGACGCGCAGCGCGATCCGCTGCTGGCGATCGGCGCGGTGGCCATCGAGCATGGGCGCATCGCACTCGATGCCAGTTTGGAAGTCGGCCTCACGCAGGCACAATCGACCGCCGCCGCCAATATCCTGATTCACGGCATCAGCGGAACCGAACAGCGCGCCGGCGACGCGCCGCACGAGGCGGTGCTCGACTGGCTGGAGTTCGCACAGGGCGCGCCGCGGGTGGCCTTTCACGCCGCATTCGACCAAGCGGTGCTGCAGCGCGCCGAACGCGAACTGCTGGACCTGAAAATCACGGCACCGTGGTTCGACGCCGCCGTCGTCGCGCCGCTGCTGTTTCCTGACGCCGCGCCGCACTGCCGCCACCTCGATGACTGGCTGGCGCATTTCGGCATCGCCGTCTACACGCGCCACGGCGCGCTGGCCGACGCCTACGCCACCGCCGAGCTGTGGCTGGTGCTGCTGCAGGCCGCGCGGCGCAACAAAATCACCACGGCGCATCAGCTGCGCGGACTGCTGCGCGCCCGCCGCTGGCTATCAGCACATTAGCGCCTACTAATCTGTTTGTCGGCTGCGCCACATTTCCATAAACTCCGCGCACGCGCGATTCATATTAATAAAGCGCGTTCCCACTCACGCTCTCTCGCTCACGGAGGAAATGCCATGGAATTGTCGGAGAAACATAAGGAGTACTGGCAGCGGAACCTGCGAATAACCGCGGTTCTTCTCGCCATCTGGTTCGTGGCGACTTTCGTCGTCATTTTCTTTGCCCCGCAGCTCAACAACATCGTCATCATGGGCTTCCCGCTTGCCTTCTATATGGGCGCCCAGGGATCCCTGATCATCTATGTCCTGATCATCTGGTTCTACGCCCGTCGCATGAACCAGCTGGACAACGAATACGGCGTGCAAGAGGGAGAAGAACAATGACCACCCAAACCCAAAGCCAGTTCTTCCAGCAGCTCAAGAAGTACTACACCTTCTACACCGGCGGCTTCATTGCCTTCGTCATCGTGCTTGCGATCCTGGAGCAGATGGGCCTTCCACCCAAATGGATCGGCTTCATCTTCCTGGGCGCGACCATCGCCCTGTATGCCGGCATCGGCATCATGTCGAAAACCGCCGACGTCTCGGAATACTACGTCGCCGGTCGCCGCGTTCCTGCCATATTCAACGGCATGGCAACCGGCGCCGACTGGATGTCGGCCGCGTCCTTCATCGGTATGGCGGGTACCCTGTACCTCGCCGGCTATGACGGCCTCGCCTTCGTGCTGGGCTGGACCGGCGGCTACGTGCTGGTGGCGCTGTTCCTCGCGCCCTACCTCAGGAAGTTCGGCCAGTTCACCATCCCCGACTTCCTGGGCGCACGCTACAACGGCAACCTGCCCCGCACCATCGGCGTGATCGCCGCCATCATCTGCTCCTTCACCTACGTGGTGGCGCAGATCTACGGCGTCGGCATCATCACCGCCCGCCTCACCGGTATCGAGTTCCAGTACGGTGTGTTCCTCGGTCTGGCCGGCATCCTGGTGTGCTCCTTCCTCGGCGGCATGCGTGCGGTGACCTGGACCCAGGTCGCGCAGTACATCATCCTGATCATCGCCTACATGATCCCGGTGGTGTGGCTGTCGGTGGCTCACACCGGCAACCCGGTGCCGCAAATCGCCTACGGCCAGGTGCTGCAGCAGGTGACGCAGCTGGAAAAGGAGTTCAACAACGCCGAGACCACCAAGGGCGCAGCCGAGGCGTCGGTCCGCGCAATCCACAAGGAAAAGCAGCTTGCCGCGGAAGACAAGATCAAGGCACTGGAAGCGGCCATCGCCGCCGGCACCGCCGACACGATCGTCGGTGAGGCGCGCGCCAAGCTCGACGCCGAACTGGTCGAACTGAACGCCGCGCCGAAACCCGACGCCAAGAAGATCGAGGCAAAGACCAAGGAAATCGCAGAATTGACCGGTCCCGATGCCCTGATGGCAGGTCTGAAGAAAGCTGCAGACGGCGCCAAGGCCAAGGCCGGTCCGGTCTCGGCCCACGCCACCGCGTTTGCGGGTAAGGGCGCTGAAGCCAAGGCCAGGGCCAACCCCGACGCGACCGAAGCGGACATTGCTGCCGCGAAGGCCGAAGATGAGGAAGCCTCCGACATCAAGCGCCGCAACTTCATCGCGCTGGTGCTGTGCCTGATGGTCGGCACCGCTTCGCTGCCGCACATCCTGATGCGGTACTACACCACGCCGTCGGTGCGCGAAGCGCGCAAGTCGGTGTTCTGGTCGCTGTTCTTCATCTTCCTGCTCTACTTCACCGCGCCTGCGCTGGCGGTGCTGGTCAAGTTCGAGGTGTACAGCAACCTGGTCGGCTCGTCGTTCGCGTCTCTACCCGCCTGGGTGGCGAACTGGTCGGCGGTGGATGCGACCCTGATGAAGATCGTCGACATCAACCTCGACGGCATCGTGCAGCTTGCCGAAATCACCATCGGCGGCGACCTCATCGTGCTGGCAACCCCGGAAATCGCAGGCCTGCCCTACGTGATCTCGGGCATGGTGGCCGCGGGTGGTCTGGCTGCTGCGCTGTCGACCGCTGACGGCCTGCTGCTGACCATCGCCAACGCGCTGTCGCACGACGTCTACTACAAGATGATCGACCCCAAAGCCTCCACGGTTCGCCGTCTGGCCATCTCCAAGGGCCTCTTGGTGCTGGTGGCGCTGTTCGCCGCGTACACCGCTTCGCTGAAACCGGGTGACATCCTGTTCCTGGTCGGCGCGGCGTTCTCGCTGGCGGCTTCGGCGTTCTTCCCGGCGCTGGTGCTCGGCGTGTTCTGGAAGCGTGCCAACTACCTCGGTGCGGTCGTCGGCATGCTCGCCGGTCTGGGCGTGTGCATGTACTACATGTACATCACCTACCCGTTCTTCGGTGGCGTAGCGGCGAACCAATGGTTCGACATCGCCCCGATTGCCGCGGGTATCTACGGCATGCCGGTCGGTTTCCTCGGTGTCATCATCGGCTCGCTGATCTCCAGGGCACCCAGCCTTGAAATTCAGCAGCTGGTCGACCACGTGCGTTACCCGAACCTCGCGGGCGACATCGACACCCGCGCAACCTGATCGTTGCAGCCAACGCGCCTTCGGGCGCGCAACAAAAAAGCCAGCCCTGCGGGGCTGGCTTTTTTTACGTCCTCGATTCTTAATCCAGTCGATGCGCGTAGTCGCTGCGTTCCGCATCATGAATCAGCCGCTGCGCAGTCTGAGGATCGTACGACAGCGTGTGTTCGATCGCCGCCGCCACCTTGTCCGGCTCGTTGCAGTGATGCCACGCCATCCCCAGCGCATACCACGCCAAGCCGTTCATCGGCTGCAATTTGCTCGCCGCGGTCAGCGCCGCCGCGGCGTCCGCATGGCGGCCATGCCGCGCATGCAGCATCCCCAGCCCATACCAGGCGCGATCATTTTTTGGATTCAATTCGGTCGCCCGCTGAAACGCCACGATCGCGGTATCGTCCATGCCGCCCTTGTCGCGCGCATAGGCCAGGTTGAACCAGGTGGGTGCGTCATCCGGCTCAAGTTCAACTGCACGCGCCAGCCAGGCTTCTGCCTCCATCCAACGTTCCTGCTGTGCCTCCAGCCAGCCCAGCGTACGCAAGGTTTCCGCGTGGTTCGGGTCGGCAGCGAGACTGTCGCGATAGGCGGCCAGAGCCCCTTCGCGCTTGCCCAGCATGTTGAGGAGCATGCCCCGGAGGCCATGCCGCACACGGTCATAATTCATCGTGGAATCAATTCAAAGTGAAATCAGCGCACATTGTCATGGCCAAGCGACAGCGTGACAAGCTGCGTTAAAATCACCGATCCGTTTCAGGAACCCTCGCCATGCCGCTCGACATTTTGCTGGTCTCCATTCTGCGCGCCCTGGTTGAAGTCGCCGGCTTTGCCCTGCTCGGGCAGGGGGTTCTGGTGATGCTAGCCGGCAAATACCGCGAGCAGAATATTTTCTATCGCGCGCTGCGCACCATCACCCACCCCGTCGTGCGCGCCGTGCGTTTCATCACCCCGCGCTTCATCCTCGATGCCCACGTGCCGGTGCTGACCTTTTTCCTGCTGCTATGGTTGTGGCTCATGCTGGCATTCGCCAAACGCCACCTGTGCGGCCTGCATGGGCTGGCGTGCTGAGCCCAACCCACGCGGTTCCATCTTGACTTGAATGGGGCAAACCGGTTAAATTGCCGCCTCTTTTGGCCAGTTAGCTCAGTTGGTAGAGCAGCGGATTGAAAATCCGCGTGTCCTTGGTTCGATTCCGAGACTGGCCACCAAATTCAAGCGGCTTCCCGTGGTTCTTCCACCGGAAGCCGTTTTTCTTTGTGTCGCGCCTGCGTCCTTGCGATCAACTCCATCCCGTGAAAGACCCATCCTCATGACGTCCGGAACACGAATGGAATCGCCCCGAATGGCCTGAAAAACCACGATTCAGCCCTGCCGTTTCAGACCCGATGGAAGATTAGTATCTGACCATTTGATGGTATTGAAAAGCTGTACTAATGTGTAGCTGCTTTTCCCTCAATAACGATCAGGAGACAGCCATGAGCAAGAAGGACAGCACACCCGTTACGCAATCCGAGACCAAACAAACCGAATCCAAGCTGAGCCGGCGAAAGTTTCTCGGCGCGGCAGCCGCCGCCACCGCAACCGGCGCGGCGTCGCTGGGTTTCCCGTCGATCGCCAAGGCACAGGCGCCGATCAGTCTGCGCTTCCAGAGCACCTGGCCAGCGAAGGACATCTTCCATGAATATGCGACGGACTTCGCCAACAAGGTGAATGCCATGTCCGGCAAGGAACTCAGGATCGAGGTGCTGCCGGCGGGTGCGGTGGTCAAGGCCTTTGACCTGCTCGATGCGGTCAACAAGGGCACCCTCGACGGTGGTCACGGCGTGGTCGCCTACTGGTACGGCAAGAACTCCGCCGTGGCGCTGTGGGGGTCCGGACCGGCTTTCGGCATGGATCCGAACATGGTGCTGGCCTGGCATTACTACGGTGGCGGCAAGGAACTGCTCGATGAAATCTACAAGGGCATGAATATGGACGTGGTGTCCATGCTCTATGGCCCGATGCCGACCCAGCCCTTCGGCTGGTTCAAGAAGCCGATCACCAGCGCCGAGCAGATGAAGGGCGTCAAGTTCCGCACGGTGGGCCTGGCGGTGGACATGTACAAGGACATGGGCGCTGCGGTGAACCCGCTGCCCGGCGGCGAGATCGTGCCGGCCATGGACCGCGGCCTGCTCGATGCAGCCGAATTCAACAATGCGTCTTCAGACAACCTGCTCGGCTTCCCGGACGTGGCCAAGGTCTGCATGCTGCAAAGCTTCCATCAGTGCAGCGAGCAGTTCGAGATCCTGTTCAACAAGAAAAAGTACGACGGGCTGAATGCCGAGCACAAGGCCATCATCAAGCACGCCCTCGAGGCGTCGTCGGCCGACATGTCCTGGAAGGCCATCGACCGTTACTCCAAGGATTACATCGACATGAGCACCAAGAAGGGCGTCAAGTTCTACAAGACGCCGGATGCCATACTGCGCAAGCAACTTGAGGCCTGGGACAAGATCATGGCGGCCAAGAGCGCGGAGAACCCGGCGTTCAAGAAAGTGCTCGAATCGATGCGCAACTTCGCTGCCCGCGCAGCGCGCTGGCAAAACGATACCAACGTAGACTACAAGATGGCGTACAACCACTTCTTCGCCAAGAAGAAAGGTTAAACACCCTTGTCAGCCGCCGGCAGGAGCCGGCGGCTTAACCCTTCGGGTCGCTCTTTATGCAGAAACTCATGATGGCGGTCGACCGCTTGTCCACGTTCGTGGGTCGATTTTTCGCCTGGTCCATTGTTGTTCTTACCCTGCTGATCTCCTGGGAAGTATTTTCCCGCTATTTTCTGAATCACCCCCATCCCTGGGCCCTCGATGCCCAGATCATGCTGTACGGCATCCTGTTCATGATGGCCGGCGCCTACACCCTGGCGCACCAGGGCCACGTCCGCGGCGACGTGCTGTATGGTTCTCTGAGCCCACGCACCCAGGCCGGCATCGATCTGGTGTTGTTCATCTTCTTTTACCTGCCCGGCGTGCTCGCACTCACCTGGGCCGGCTGGACCTATGCCAACGAGTCGCTGGCCATCCGCGAAAACACCTTCAGCCCCGACCCGTTGCCGCTGTACCCCTTCAAGTTCGTGATCCCGGCAGCCGGCTTCCTGCTGCTGCTGCAGGGCATCGTGGAAATCCTGCGTTGCGTGGTCTGCCTGCGCCAGGGTGACTGGCCTGCCCGCATGAAGGACGTGGAAGAAATCGATCTGGAAGAACTCAAGGCCATGGTCAAGGATAAAGACGACGCTGCGGAGGCACGGCCATGAAGAAAGGAAATGTGATCGGCTTCGGCATCATGGGCCTGATCCTGCTGGCCATCGCCTTGGTGACGCCATGGAGCACCCTCAATACCGGACACGTCGGCATCATTATGCTGTGCCTGATCGTGGTGGCGATGATGATGGGCTTCCCCAGCGCCTTCACCCTGATGGGGATGGGCGTCCTGTTTTCCTGGTTCGCCTACCGCTCGGTCGACCCCGACATAGCCGTGCAGCAGACCCTGGACCTGGCGGTGCAGCGCTCCTATGGCGTCATGACCAGCGACGTGCTCATCGCCGTTCCGCTGTTCCTGTTCATGGGCTATCTGGTCGAGCGGGCGAACCTGATCAAGAAGCTGTTCCACGCCATTCACATCGCCACCGCGCGCATCCCAGGCTCGCTCGCCGTGGCCACCCTGGTGACCTGCGCCATTTTCGCCACCGCCACCGGCATCGTCGGCGCCGTGGTCACGCTGATGGGCCTGTTGGCGTTGCCTGCCATGCTGCGCGCCGGTTACGACACCAAGCTCTCCGCCGGCGTCATCGCGGCAGGCGGCACTCTGGGCATTCTCATTCCGCCCTCCATCCTGCTCATCGTCTATGGCGCAACAGCGGGCGTGTCGGTCGTGCAGCTCTACGCGGGCGCCTTCTTCCCCGGCCTCATGCTGGCAGGACTGTATGTCGTCTACGTCATCGTGGTGGCCTGGTTCAAGCCGCAGTGGGCGCCGCCGCTGCCGGCGTCAGAGCGGGTGGTCGACATTCCCGATGACAACGCGCGCATCGCCGGGCGTTTCGGCCACCTGGCCTTGCCTTCGCTGCTGCGGGCGGCGTTCAGCAGGGATCGAGCGGGCGTCGCCAAGACGCAAGTCATGCGCGAGCTGTTCACGACGTTGCTGCCGGCCATCGTATTCGCGATCATCATGGGGCTGACCTGGAATACGCTGACCCAGCCGACCGTGACGTTCGATACCTCCGGCCTGGTGGAAATGGGAACGTCTGCCGAAGCCTTCAGCAGCGACAGCAGCGAATACGAAACTGCTCCCGGCATCGCCGAACCGCCCGCCGAGGAAGAAACCGCGCCCGGAATAGAAGAGCCCCCGGCGCTTGCCGAACCCGGGGTGCTGGAAGCGCCGCCCGCCCTGGACGAACCGCCCGCTCCGGCTGAATCGCCCGCGCTGGAAGAGCCCGAAGCCGCTGCAGCCGACACGGCAGGCGAACGCGAACCCGCCCCGGCGGCATTCTGGAAAACCGTCGGTGCCGGCGTGGCGGTGCTGGGCGTAGGCTACCTGCTGCTCACTTTCGCTCGCCTGCAAGTGTTCCACATGCTGCTCACCTCATTCTTCCCGCTGGCCGTGATGATTCTGGGTGTGCTGGGCTCCATCGTGTTTGGCTTGGCCACGCCTTCCGAAGCGGCGGCCGTGGGCGCGCTGGGCGGCTTCGTGCTGGCGGCGTTCTATATGGCCAATGAAAAACCGCGCGAGCAGCGCAGGCGCTGGTGGCCGATCTGGATCGTGCTGTGGGGGATATTTCTTGCCTCGATCATCTGGTTCGCCTTGCATCAGGCGAATGTGATCGCTGCGCCCCTGCCGCCGGCTCTGGGGCTCGCCTCCATGCTGGCATTCCTTGTCTGGGCGCTGCTCGCCAGCTGGCAGGTCAAGCTCATCCCCATGCTCAGGGAGTCGGTGTTTCTCACCGCCAAGACCTCCGCCATGGTGTGCTGGCTGTTCGTCGGCGCCAGCATCTACTCGGCGGCGTTTTCCCTGCTGGGCGGACAGCATGTAGTCGAGCAGTGGGTGCTGTCGCTCAACATGACGCCGCTGGAATTCCTGCTGCTCACCCAGTTCATCATTTTCATCCTGGGCTGGCCGCTGGAGTGGACGGAGATCATCGTCATTTTCATGCCGATCTTCATTCCTCTGCTGCCCCATTTCGGCATCGACCCGCTGTTCTTCGGCCTGCTGGTGGCGCTCAACCTGCAGATGTCCTTCCTGTCGCCGCCGATGGCGCCGGCGGCGTTCTATCTCAAAGGCATCGCGCCGCCCAATGTGTCGCTGGGGCAGATATTCATGGGATCCATGCCTTTCCTGGGACTGGTGATCGTCGCCATGGCCATGCTGTATATCTGGCCGCAGATCGGCCTGTGGCTGCCGGGCGTGCTCTATAAATAAGGGGCGATTTAACCCATCGAACGACAGCTAATGAAGGAGAAACGATGAATATTGCATTCATCGGCATGGGCATCATGGGCAGGCCCATGGCCATCAATCTGAAGAAGGCCGGCCACACAGTGTTCGTCCACGGTCGGCGTCCAGAATCCATGACGCCACCCCTGGACGCTGGCTGCGCCGGATGCGCGTCGATCGCGGAAGCGGCCGCGCAGGCTGACATCATCATCATCATGGTGTCCGACACACCCGACGTCGAGCAGGTTCTGTTCGACGAGAACGGCGTCATCCATGGCGCCCGACCCGGCTCGGTGGTGGTCGACATGAGCACCATCTCGCCCACAGCCACGCGCCACATGGCCAAACGGCTGCGCGACCACGGCATCGACATGCTCGATGCCCCGGTGTCCGGCGGCGAGGTCGGCGCGATCAACGCCACACTCTCGATCATGGTCGGCGGCAAGCCCGAGGTATTCGAGCGCGTGAAGCCGGTGTTCGAAGCGATGGGCAAGAACATCGTGCTGGTCGGCGACAACGGCGCCGGTCAGGTTGCCAAGGCGTGCAACCAGATCGTGGTCGCGGTCACCATCGAGGCGGTCGCCGAGGCGCTCACCTTCGCCCGCAAGAACGACGTCGACCCGGCCAAGGTGCGCGATGCGCTGATGGGTGGCTTCGCCGGCAGTCGCATCCTTGAAGTGCACGGCAAGCGCATGCTCGACAACGACTACACGCCAGGCTTCAAGACCAAGCTGCACCAGAAGGACATCAACATCGTGATGCAGGACGCCAAGGAACTCGGGCTCGCCCTGCCGGGCGCCGCAATGGTGATGCAGCATCTGAACGCACTGATGGGCACCGGCGGCGCCGAACTCGATTCGGCGGCCGTGATGAAGATCGTCGAGCGCGAGTCCGGCATGGAGCGGGAATGAGCCGCCGCATCGTCTTCCTCGACCGCGCAAGCCTGGTCGCCGATATGCATGCGCCGTCATTTGCACACGACTGGATCGACCACGAGCAGAGCCGGCCGGAGGACGTTGTATCTCGCATCCAGGGCGCCGACATCGTCATCACCAACAAGGTGAAACTCCCGGGCGAGTTTCTGGCGCAGGCACCCCGCGTGAAAATGATCGCCGTCGCCGCCACCGGCACCGACATCGTCGACCTGGCCTACTGCCGCGAGCATGGCATCGTCGTTTCAAACATCCGCGGCTACGCGGTGCACACCCTGCCCGAGCATGTCTTCATGATGATGCTCGCGCTGCGCCGTAACCTGCTCGGCTGGCGCGAGGACGTGCGCGCCGGCCTGTGGCAACAGGCCGACCAGTTCTGTCTGTTTACCCGGCCGGTCAACGATCTCTACGGCAGCACCCTCGGGCTCGTCGGCTACGGCACGCTCGGCAACGGCGTGAGGAAGCTTGCCGAAGCCTTCGGTATGCACGTGCTCGTATCCGAGCACAAGGGCGCCGCAACGACACGCGAGGGCTACACGCCCTTCGACACCGTGATGCGCGAAGCCGATGTCATCTCGCTGCATACCCCGCTGACGCCGAAAACGCGGCACATGATCGGCACGCGTGAGTTCGGCCTGGTGAAACCCACCGCCATCCTTATCAATACCGCACGCGGCAATCTGGTGGACGAGGCCGCGCTGATCGAGGCGCTGAAATCGGGACGCATCGGCGGTGCCGGTTTCGACGTTCTGGCGGTCGAGCCGCCGCGCGAAGGCAACCCATTGCTCGACCTCGACCTGCCGAACTTCATCCTCACGCCGCACGTCGCCTGGTCCAGCCGCGAGGCCATGCAGATCCTCGCCGACCAGCTGGTGGACAACATCGAGGCCTTCGTAGCCGGCACGCCCAGCAACGTCGTCACCTGAGAGGATCGAGCCATGAGCGCACGTGTCACGGTTGCCGGCCTGCAGATCGCCCAGCCGCTTTACGATCTGGTGCACGACGAAATCCTGCAAGGCACCGGCATCAGCAGCGATACGCTGTGGCAGGGCTTCGCCGACATGCTGCGCGAGCTGACCCCGCGCAACCGCGCGCTGCTGGCACGGCGCGACGAACTGCAGGCCCGCATCGACGCCTGGCATCTGGAGCGCAAGGGCCAGCCGCACGACGCTGCGGCTTACAAGCGCTATCTGGCTGAGATCGGCTACCTGCTGCCGGAGGGTGACGACTTCGTCATCGGCACCGAAAATGTCGACGCCGAAATCGCCCGCATCGCTGGCCCGCAACTGGTGGTACCTGTGAACAACGCCCGCTATGCGCTGAATGCCGCCAATGCGCGCTGGGGCAGCCTGTTCGATGCCCTCTACGGCACCGACGTCATTCCCGAAGCCGACGGTGCCGAAAAGAAGGGCGCCTTCAATCCGGTGCGTGGCGCCAAAGTCATCGCCTACGCCAAGGCCTTTCTCGACGAAGCCGCCCCCTTGCGCGAGGGCAGCTACATCGATGCCATCGCCTACTCGGTCAAGTCAGGGCAACTCTCGGTGACGCTGTCGAGCGGGACCCACACCGGATTGTGCGACCCTGGCCAATTCAGGGGCTATCAGGAAAAGGCCGGCGCGATCAGCTCCTTGCTGCTGGCGCACCACGGCCTGCACATCGAGATTCATTTCAACACCGACCATCCCATCCACGAACTGCATCCCACCGGCATCCGCGACATCTTCATGGAAGCCGCGCTCACCACCATCATGGACTGCGAGGATTCGGTGGCCGCGGTGGATGCCGGGGACAAGGTGCAGGTCTATCGCAACTGGCTGGGGCTGATGAAGGGCGAACTTTCAAGCAGCTTCGACAAGGGCGGCAAGACCCTGACCCGCAGCCTCAATGCCGACCGCCGCTACCTCTCGCCCGAAGGCCGCGCCTTCGAAGTCCCCGGCCGCAGCCTGATGCTGGTGCGCAACGTCGGCCATCTGATGACCAACGATGCAGTGCTGGACCCGGAGGGCAACGAGGTGTTCGAGGGCCTGCTCGACGGCCTCATCACCAGCACCTGCGCGCTGCACGACCTCAAGAGCACCAGCCCGCTGCGCAACAGCCGCAGCGGCAGTGTCTACATCGTCAAACCCAAACAGCACGGTCCGGACGAAGTGGCCTTCACGGTCGATCTGTTTGCACGCATCGAGGACGTGCTGGGCCTGCCACGCAATACACTGAAGATCGGCATCATGGACGAGGAGCGCCGCACCACGCTCAATCTCAAGGCCTGCATCCGCGAGGCGCGCGAGCGCCTGATCTTCATCAATACCGGCTTTCTCGATCGTACCGGCGACGAGATTCATACCTCGATGGAGGCGGGGCCGGTGCTTAGAAAAAACGAGATGAAATCCGCAGCCTGGCTCCAAGCCTACGAGAACTGGAACGTGGACATCGGGCTGGCTTGCGGCCTCGCGGGCCGGGCGCAGATCGGCAAGGGCATGTGGACCATGCCCGATCTGATGGCCGGCATGATGGCCTCGAAGCAGGCGCACCCCGAAGCCGGCGCCAACTGCGCCTGGGTGCCATCGCCTACTGCCGCCACCCTGCACGCCATCCACTACCACCGGGTGGATGTGTTTGCGCGCCAGATCGCGCTACGGCAACGCGAACGCGCCTCGCTCGATGACCTGCTGGCGATTCCGGTGGTGACGAAGCCGGCCTGGTCGCCGGAAGACATCCGGCAGGAACTGGACAACAATATCCAGGGCCTGCTCGGTTATGTGGTGCGCTGGATCGACCAGGGCATGGGCGCATCCAAGGTGCCGGACCTCGACAACGTCGGCCTGATGGAAGACCGGGCAACGCTGCGCATTTCCAGCCAGCACATTGCCAACTGGCTGCATCACGGCATCGTGAACGAAACCCAGGTGCTGGAATCGTTGAAGCGGATGGCCCGCCTGGTGGATCAGCAGAATGCCGGCGACCCGCATTACATCAACATGGCGCCGCACTACATCAGCCTGGCTTTCCAGGCCGCGCAAGACCTGATTTTCCACGGTCGGCGCGTGCCCAACGGCTATACCGAACCCACTTTGCACCGGCGCCGCCGGGCGTTCAAGGCCGCCCTGCGCGGGGATTGAGCCGCGCCTGCATTAAAGCAGCGCGGCAATTGATCAATCCGGGTTAGCCGGCCACGCGCCGGTCGCTCTTCTCGAAGCCGCGCCCGTTCTCGCCCAGCAGCGCCGTTGCAGCATGGCTGGACATCGGCGCGCTGTAGAAATAACCCTGTATTTCGTGGCATTGCATCTGTTGCAGCCTGGCCAGTTGGCCGGCGGTTTCGACCCCCTCGGCAACGACGTTCAGCTTCATGCCGCGGCCCATGGCAATCATCGCGTTGACGATGGACATGTTTTCTTCACGGTCGAGTTCCTGCACGAAAGACTGGTCGATCTTCAGGGTATGAATGGGAAAGCGCGACAGGTATTTGAACGAGCTGTAGCCGGTGCCGAAATCGTCGATGGCGAGACGGATGCCTGCCGTGGAAAGCCGTCCGAGCTTGATCGCATTGGCTTCGAAGTCTCGCATCAGCAGGCTCTCGGTGATCTCCAACTCCATCAGATTGCCGTCCAGCGAATACACCTGCACCGCGCGCATGACGCTGTCGACGAAGTCGGCGCTTTCGAGCTGACGCGCCGAAATGTTGACCGACAGGCGCACTGGCGGCAGCCCGGCCTTGCGCCATTCGGCCATCTGCGCACCCGCCTGGCGCAGCACCCAGTCGCCGATGGGAACGATGACGCCGGACTCTTCGGCCACCGGGATGAAGTCGGCGGGGGTCAGCAAGCCGCGCTGCGGATGCCACCAGCGCAGCAGGGCTTCAAAGCCGCGCACTTCGCCCGTCTGGGCATCGACCTGCGGCTGATAGAACAAGACGAATTCGTTGCGCGCCAGGGCACGGCGCAGGTCGACCTCGATCTGCATGCGTTCGGAATAGGGCGCCTGCATGCCGGATTCCCAGAACTGCAGGCGGCTGCGGCCCTGCGACTTGGCCCGGTACATGGCGATTTCAGCCTGCCGGATCAGGCTGTCGACCTGCTCGCCGTCTTCCGGGGCGACGCAGGCGCCGATGCTGACCGAGACGTAGATTTCATGGCCCTTGACGTACACAGGCTTGGACAGCACCTGAATGATCTTGCGGCAGATGTGCTCGACATCGCCGCGCGACACCAGCGTGGGCAGCAGCACGGCGAACTCGTCGCCGCCAAGCCGCGCCAGGGTGTCGCCTTCGCGCAGGCACTGGCGCAGGCGTGCCCCGACGGCGAGCAGCATTTCGTCGCCGATGGTGTGACCCAGCGAGTCGTTGATCACCTTGAAGTGGTCCAGATCAAGGCTCAGCACCGCCAGCGGATTGTGGGTACGTTTGGCCTGTGCCACCATGAGGCCGAGGTGGTCGCGGAACAGGGCGCGGTTCGGCAGTCCGGTCAGCAGGTCATGATAGGTCTGATAGTGCACCGTCTCCTCGGCCTGCTTGCGCTCCGTGACGTCCTTGGCGACGCCGTAGCTGCCGATGAAACGCTGCTCGAAGGGACCCGCCTCCTCGTCGTACATGCCAGTGGCAGTCAGCTCGACCGACTTGCAGCGGCCGTTCATCGGACGCGGGCGACGCATCCCCGGGTTGCACTTGAGGCGGATCTCGATGTTTCGCGCGCTACGGTCTCCGGCGCGGCGTTCGTTGAAGATGTGTTCGGCGCGTGCGATGTCGTCCTCGTGGATCACCAGGCTGTAATGCTGGCCAAGCAATTCATCACGCCGATAGCCGATCAGGCTTTCGGCACGGTCGTTGACGAAGGTGAAGCGGCCTTCGCAGTCCAGGGTGTAGATGAAATCGGGCGAACTGTTGACCAGGAAACGGTGCCACTTTTCCGACTGCTGCAGGCGCTGCAGGATATGGTTGTTTTCCTTTTCCAGCCGCCGCCGCGTCAGGGTGTTGTCGATGCGGCGCAGCAACTCCTCCGACTCATAGGGCTTGCGCACGAAGTCCGAGGCCCCGCCGCGCAGCGCACGGATCGCCGCATCGATGGTGCTGTCGCCGGACACCACGATCACAGGCGTATCGGGGCAGCGCTCGGCAACGAAGCGCAGCACCTCGTTGCCGTCCAGGTCGGGCATGCCGAGATCGAGCAGGATGATGTCGAACAGTTGCTTGCCGATGGCGATCAGGGCTTCGCAGCCGCCGTTGGCCGTCAAGACCTCGTAATCACGGACGCTCAGCAGGCGGCTCAAGCCTTCCAGTATCAGCGGCTCGTCGTCCACCAATAGCAGGCGGGGGCGCACCGGAAAACTGCTGACCGTTCGAATCAGTGGCGAAGGTTCAATGGAATCGTCTGACACGGAAATTCTCCTTGAGCACGGGCTACATCGGCCCGTAGCGTGTTGTCATGAGCGGGGCCTGGCCTTGCTGCAGGGTGGGCAGGCGAATCAGGAAATGGGTGCCTTGCGGCGTGCTGGCGCAGCTGAGCTGGCCATTCATGCGCTCGACCAGGCTGCGGCTGATGGACAACCCAAGGCCGGCATGATCGCCGCCCTTTTCGCTGACCACCGGTTCGAACAGCCGTGTCGCCACTGCCGCCGGCAATCCGGGGCCGGTGTCGGCCACTTCGATCTCGATCTGGCGCTGGCCGTCCACATCGACCAGCCGCGTGGTGAATTTGAGATGGCCACCCGCGTTCATGGCCTCGACCGCATTCTTGGCGAGATTGAACAGCACCTGTTTGAGCAGATCCTTCTGCAGCGGCAGCGGCGGCACGTCGGGGTTGAGGTCGATCTGCACGTTGACCTTGTTCGGGGCGAACAGGGTGCCGAGCGCCATCCGCACCAGTTCGGAGACCACGCTGTTGACCGATACCAGTTCGAGTGCCGTGGCGGGCGGGGCGTGTTCCTCGGCTGCGGTGATGCCGCGCACGATGCGCCCCACCCGCTCGATTTCGTCGCTGATGATGCTGAGGTCACGCTGCACCGTCGAATCCGCGCCCAGGCGATCGGAAAGCAGATTGACGTAGTTGCGCATGATGGTGAGCGGGTTGGCCACCTCGTGCACGGCACGGCGCACCCGATCCCGCGGAATATCGTCTGCCGGCACGACGGGTGCCGGCGCAGCCATTGCAGGCGAAGGTGCCTTTGCGGGAAGCGGCCACAAGGCCTCGGTGCATTCGGCCAGGAGGAATCGCCACAGCGGCGACGCGCTCAGGCCGGCCGCCACATCCCCCACCACCAGCACGCCAACCCTCCCGTCGCTTAGCGACAGGGGCTGGCAAAGGAAGTTGGACACGCCAAGCAGGCGCGCGATCTGCTCGTCGACCAAGGCTGCGTCCGCCTCGCCACGCTCGAATTGCTGGGGCGCATTGCGCGCAAGTGCACGCGGCAGCGCCGAATGGCCGTCGTCAGGCGGGATCGCCAACGCGCCCAGACCGGAGGCCGCCGGGATCAGCGCACTCGGCCGCAGGCATGCATCGGCAGCGGGTGCAAACAGGCAGGCGCGGTCAACGCCGAACAACGCGCGCAGCGCATCCTGCAACCGCGAAAACACCTGTCCGCTTTCGCCTGCGTGACGGAAATGGCCGTGCAGCGCCGATTGCGCGGCCTGCGCCGCATACAGGCAGGCAAGCCGATCAAACCCGGTGCCACTCGCCTGCACCACGGCATCGGCCAGCCCAAAACGCAGCGCCTGCTGGCGCACCTGCGCCTGGCTGTCGGCCAGCAACTGGGCAGACTCGCCCGCACCGATTTGCAGGGCGGCGAGCGCGGCACGCACATCCACGCTGTCCACCGCGTCGGCACGGGTCACCAGTTGATAGGCGAGCTGGACGATGCGGACCAGCGAATGCGCGGCACGCCCGCGCGTCAGCGGTTCGGCGTGGTAGCGCACCGCGTCGGCCACCCAGCCGTCTGGATCCATCCCGTCCAGCCAGTCGGCGGCATGCGCCAGCGGGCTCATGCCGGGATCGAAATAGGCTGCAAGATTGTGGGCGAGGCCCGCCGTCCAGGCCGCTTCGGCATCGGCCACGCCAGTGCGCAAGGCCAGCGCCTGCGCCAGATGCGCAACGCCGATCGATTGCCGCCAGTTCACCGCGTAGCTTGCCTGCGCCGCCCCCGCCGCAACCGGTGCCGCCAGCAGCAATGCGCGAAGCAGGTCCGGATGCTCAAGACCGAAACCCGCGGGCAAGCGCTGCAGCCGCAAGGCCAGCACCGGATCGAAGCGCGCACAGGCGGCAAACTCCGCCTGGGCGGCTTCGCCCCGCATCAGCAGTTCCAGCGCCTCGGCCACCACACCCGGGGCACAGAGACACGCTGTTAGCCCTGATTTCTTCAGTAAATTGTTCGAAAGGTCTCGCATCTCCTTGCTATATATAATGAATTTTGCTAAACCGTCAATCTAGGACTCAAAATATTTGGACAAATGCCATGAATTGTTGTTTTCAAGTTTGGACCGGAATGTCCGTAAATCGCCCATGGTGTTAAATTCTCAACGCCCTTCATTAAAGCAGATGCATATGAAAGCTGTTTTGTCCGGATTGATTTTATTGTGCGCCCAGGCCAGCGCCGTCGCAGGCGACAGCCGCGCCTTCGTGCAATGGAGCGACTCGGCTGACGCAACCATGCCGGCCCCGCAGGCCACCTCCGATTCCGCGACGATGCCGGAACTGAGCGCACATTCGGTGCTGGTGTTCGACCAGGCAAGTGGCCAGCAACTGCTGGCGAAAAATGCCACCCTGCAGACGCCGATCGCCTCGATCACCAAACTGATGACCGCGATGCTGGTGATGGACGCTGACCAACCGCTGGACGAACAGATCACCATCACCCACGAGGACCGTGACACCCTCAAGGGCACCGGTTCGCGCCTGGCCATCGGGTCCCGCTACACGCGCGGCCAACTGCTGCATCTGGCGCTGATCGCGTCCGACAACCGCGCGGCGCATGCGCTGGGGCGCACCTACCCGGGTGGAATCGACCGCTTCGTCGCGAACATGAACCGCATGGCGCTGGCGCTGGGCATGCGCGACACGGTGTACGTGGAGCCCACCGGCCTGTCGAGCGGCAACCGCTCGACCGCGCTCGATCTGGCCATTCTGGCCGACTACGCTTACCAGAATTACCCTGAAATCCGCGATATCAGCACCGTCGGCAACTACACGCTCGGCCAACAGCGCGTGGTGGTCAAGAAAAAAAATCGGAAAGCAAAGGTGCTGTACCGCCCGGTGGCATTCAACAACACCAATCGATTCACCCGCGCGGAAGACTGGCAGATCGGCTTGTCCAAAACCGGCTTCATCAACGAAGCCGGGCACTGTCTGGTGATGCAGGCGCAGGTCGCCAACCGCGATGTCATCATCGTGCTGCTCGACGCACAGGGCACCAACCGGCGCGCCGGCGACGCCACCCGCATCAAGGAGTGGCTGGAATCCGCGCCGCTTCATCATCAGGTCGACGTCCGCCGCACCCCCGCTTCGCGCACCTGATTTTCCTCGCTTCGGCGGATCGGGCTTTCATGGGCAGGCGCCCATGAAAGCCCGATTTCATTTGTGCAGCCCAATCCGTGCCGGGTACTCCGCGGCAGCGTTATGATGGGTTCCCCTCTGCCCTGTTCCGCACCATGTCTGCCGATCTCGCGCAGCAACTGCTGCTGAAAACCCTGTTGCCTCTGTCCCTGTTGATCGCCGCGGGCGGCATCTGGCCACGCTGGCAGACCGGCATCTCCATCGTCGGGCTACGCGGCGAAATCAACCGGCTGGTGCTGAACTTCTTCGCACCGATGCTGTTCTTCTCGGCGGGCGCCGCCGCCACCGTCGACCTCAGCATCCTGCAGGTGCCGCTGATTCTGGGTGCCGCCACCGTGTTCGGTCTCGGGATCGCCGCGCTGGCGCTGTTCGCCACCCCGCTCGGGCGCGGCCTTTCGCGGCCACAATGCGGCGCCATCATGCTGGCGTCCGGCTTCGGCAACATCCTGTTCTTCGGCTATCCCTTTCTCTCCACGGTGTACGGCGAAGCGGGCAGCCGCTATCCCTTCTTCGCCGACATGCTCGCTGCCACGCCGCTGCTGTGGTCGCTCGGCGTGTGGATCGCCTATCGTTGCGGCAAGCACGCCGAGCACGCCTCGTTCCTGTCGATGTGGCTGAAACTGCCGCCGGTATGGGGCTTCGCGGCGGGGGTCGCGGTCAACCTCTCGGGGGCGTCGCTCGACCCGCTGGTCGAAGCCGCGCACTGGGCCGGCAGTCCGACCATCCCGCTGATGCTTTTCGTCCTGGGACTGACCATTCCGTGGCACGACCTGCGCCCGCACAAGGCCGTCTTCGTCGCGCTTGGCATCAAGCTGGCGCTGATGCCGCTGCTGGCGCTGGGCATCGCGCTGGCGTGGCCGGGCAGGCTCACCGAACCCGGCGAGGCGGCCATTCTGGAGGCCGCCATGCCGACCATGGTGATGGTCATCGCGCTGGCCGACCGCTTCGGTCTCGACACCCGGCTTGCGGGCCTCATCATGGGCTGGTCAACGCTGGTGGGATTGGTTACGCTGCCATTCTGGCTTGTCGTGGTTAAAGGAATCGCATCATGAAAATCGGATTCATCGGCAGCGGCATCATGGGCCGCCCCATGGCGGAAAACCTGCTGCGCGCCGGGCATCAACTGTTCGTCTATGGCCGCCGCTTCGACCGCATCGAACCCATGCTGGTCATGGGCGCGCTCGGCAAGGGCACGCCCGCGGAAGTCGCCGCCGAAGCCGATATCACCTTCACCGTCGTCTCCGACACCACCGACGTCGAACAGATCATCCTCGGCGACCGCGGCCTGGTGCATGGCGCCAAGCCCGGCCACACCGTCGTCGACATGAGCACCGTATCGCCCGCCGCCACCCGCCGCATCGCAGCGGCACTCGCCGAACGCGGCGTGCACATGCTCGACGCCCCGGTTTCGGGCGGTGAGGTCGCCGCGCGCGAAGGCACGCTGTCGATCATGGTCGGCGGCGAAGCGCCGATCTTCGAGAAGGTGCGCCCGCTGTTCGAGGTGCTGGGCAAGAACATCGTCCACGTCGGCGGCCACGGCGCCGGCCAGGTCGTCAAATGCTGCAACCAGATCGTCGTCGGCCTCACCTTCGAAGGCGTCGCCGAGGCCATCCTGCTGGCACGCCGCAACGGCGTCGATGCAGTCAAGATGCGCGAAGCGCTGATGGGTGGATTTGCCGGCAGCCGCATCCTCGAAGTCCACGGCCAGCGCATGCTCGACTCCAACTACAAGCCCGGTTTCAAGGTGAAGCTGCACCACAAGGACATGGCCATCGTCATGGACAACGCGCAGGAAACCGCCACGCCCCTGCCCGGTGCCGCACTGATCGCGCAGCAGATGAACGCGCTCATGGGCGCCGGCGACAGCGAGCTGGATTCGTCGGCCATCATGCGCGCGCTCGAGCGTCTCACCGGCGAAAGCAACAAGTGAGCGTGAAGGAGCGCGTCGTCTTCCTCGACCGCGCAGCCTTGACTGCGGACGAGTTGCCGATCCCGAACTTCGAGCACAACTGGAGCGAATACCCGGACACCGAAGCGGCCGACATCGTGCCGCGCCTGTTCTGGGCCACCACCGCGATTACCCACGCCACGCCAATCGATGCCGAGGCGATCAGGCAGTTGCACAAGCTCGCCCGCATCGTCGTCACCGGGCCTGCCGTCGTTGATGCGGCCGCCGGCGAGGCGCGCGGGATCGCCGTGCGGCATGTACATTTGAGCAACACGCCGGGGCCAACGCTGATCAAACTGCTCGAAGCGCTGGTCGACGGTGCCCGACACTAGCGCTTGAGGCCCGAGCCAGCCTCCAGGCCCGGACCCCTTTTGTTTCCTGCTTGTCTTTCATCCGAGGGAAAAGCCATGCTGCAAATCCGGAAACTGACCCTGCTCCTCGTTTCGCTGTTGAGCGCCCCGGCGTGGGCTGCAACCTACCAGTTCGACCCCAGCCATACCTACCCGACGTTTGAAATCGATCATCTAGGGTTTTCCACCCAGCGCGGCCAGTTCGACCGCGCCCACGGCACCCTCGAATACGACGCCGTGCAACGCAGCGGGCGCCTGGAGGTCGTCATCGATGCCGGCTCGCTGGACACGGGAAACGATGAACGCGACGCCGTGCTGAGGGGGGAAGGCTGGTTCGATGTCAGCCGCCACCCGAGCATCACATTCCGCAGCCAGCGCTTCCTGTTCGAGGAGGAGCGGCTGATAGCAATTGAAGGTGAACTGACGATGCTCGGTGAAACGCAGCCGATGAGGCTGGAGGTCGCCCGGATAAAATGCGGACTCAACCTCGTCTCCAGAAAGCGTGGTTGCGGGGCCGATGCAAGCGGCACCCTGCAGCGTTCGCGCTTTGGCATGAACACCGGCCTGCCCTTCGTCGGCGACGAAGTCAGGCTGCGCATCCAGGCAGAGGCCTATCTGGAAAACTGAAGGCCCAAGCAGGACCGGCATGTCTGTTCGTGTAAGGGACAATAGCCGCTCGCCCTGCACCCAATACGGGGAATGCTACGCATCATGGAACTCACCGACCCCACCTTATTCAGGCAACAGACGCTGATCGGCGGCGAATGGCAGGACGCCCGCGACGGTGCGACGTTCGATGTGCGCAACCCGGCGGACCAGACGTGCGTCGGCTCAGTCCCGGGCTGCAGCGCCGCCGACATCGAGCGCGCGATCGCGGCCGCGCACGCGGCGTTTGCGGGCTGGCGCGACATGCCCGCCAAATCCCGCGCGCAGCTGTTGCGCCGCTGGTTCGATCTGATCCTGCAACACCGCGACGATCTCGCCGCCATCATGGTGAGCGAGCAGGGCAAGCCCCTCGCTGAAGCGCGCGGCGAGATCGAGTATGCAGCGAGCTTCATCGAATGGTTCGCCGAGGAGGCGCGGCGGGTGTATGGCGACGTGGTGCCGTCGCCGTGGGCAGACCGGCGCATGTTCACCTTGCGTCAGCCGGTGGGCGTGGCGGCACTGATCACGCCCTGGAATTTCCCTGCGGCGATGCTGACACGAAAAGCCGGCGCGGCGCTCGCCGCCGGCTGCACCGTGGTGGCGAAGCCGGCGTCGCAGACACCGTTCACCGCACTGGCGCTGGCCGAACTGGCGCAGCGAGCGGGCCTGCCGCCTGGGGTGCTGAACGTCGTCACCGGCGATGCGGCAAGCATCGGGCTCGCACTGACTTCTCATCCCGCGGTCAGAAAAGTGTCTTTCACCGGATCGACCGCGGTGGGCAAGCAGCTCCTCGCGCAAGGCGCCGGCACCTTGAAGCGCGTTTCGCTCGAACTCGGCGGCAACGCACCCTTCATCGTGTTCGACGACGCCGACCTTGACGCGGCGGTGGCGGGTGCGCTCGCCAGCAAGTACCGCAACAGCGGGCAGACCTGCGTGTGTGCGAACCGCGTGTTCGTGCAGGACACGGTATTCGAAGCCTTCGCCAAGAAATTTGCTGCCGCAGTGTCGCGGCTGAAAGTGGGCGAGGGTTTCACACCCGGTGTGGAAACGGGGCCGCTGATCAGCATCGCCGCGCTGGAGAAGGTCGAGGCCCACATCGCCGATGCGCTGAAGCGCGGCGCGACGCTGCTCGCCGGTGGACATCGCCACGCACTCGGCGGGCAGTTCTTCCAGCCGACGGTACTCGCCGAATGCACGCCCGACATGCAGGTCTGCCGCGACGAGACCTTCGGCCCGGTCGCACCGCTGATCCGGTTTGCCGACGAAGCCGAGGTGATCCGCATGGCCAACGACACCGATTTCGGCCTCGCGGCCTACGCCTATACCCACAACCTCGGCCGCGCCTGGCGGCTGGCAGAGCAGCTCGAATACGGCATGGTGGGCATCAACGCAGGCGTGATTTCCACCGCCGAGGCGGCGTTCGGCGGCGTCAAGCAGTCGGGGCTGGGGCGGGAAGGCGGACGCAGCGGGATCGACGAATATCTGGAAACAAAATACGTGAATCTGGGCGGGCTGGGATGAACATGCGCGTTTTCTGCATCGGGAAACGCGACGCGAGCCCTTTGCGCAAGCCCTCTGGAGCGTTCATGAAACCGGTTCTCGCGGTATTGCTGCTGTGTACGGCTGCGCCGAGTGGCGTCCACGCTTCGGTGTCCACCCCCAAACACCTGATCAACCTCGACAGGCCCGAGATTGAAGCGCCGGATCCGCTTGTTGAACGCTACCTGGAAGCGGTGGACCGGGGAGAACTAAAGCTATTCGGACTCACGCTCGCCCGTTCCATGATCGTTCCGGCTCGCATCGAATATGTCTACGATCTTTTCAGCCGGACGACGCGGATCAAGGTCTACTCGAACCTGAAAGTGCCTATGCCGGTGCCCGGCCAGGATGATTGCCGGATTCTGGGGGTGAGCGCGGTCTTGAAAGACGGCATCATCACCGAAATCGAATCCCATGTCTGGATGAAGCCTTAGCCCTGCCAGCGCTGACAGCATCATAGGCCGCCCCCTTTCCCGCCGCATCGGCCGCATCGGCGGCGCTCACGCCCGCGCCACGCTAAGGCCTATTCGAATTCCATCGCCCGGTGCCCCCCCCCGCATTGGTGCGAGCGAGCTCATCGGTAGTTTTGGGTGCATGCAGATCTCGTCGACGCGTCGCCTGTCTTGATGACATCGGCGACTTTCTCGCGCAGGTGCATCCGCCGCGCATTTACTTGCGTACCGTGGCCGTGTCGGAGGGCCCGCCAAGACCGGCGTGCCGATCTGCGGCGCCTTTTTGTTCGCACGCATTGCGCGGCCTGGGTGAGCCCGGGCGCTTTGAGCGCGAATTTGATTGATCACAGCGGGTACGTCTTGAGCCTGTGTCGAGGAGCCAAGCAGAAGTGCTTCGTGAGCAGGGCACATGGAACGCGCGAGCGCTCCTTGTCAGTTTCTGATCATGGATTTTTCGCCTGCTTCATTCGGACGCCAGGCCGACGAATGGATTCTCCCGACGCTCGTGCCCAAACGTGGACATTGCACCGTGCCCCGGCACGAAGCGCACGTCGTCACCCAGCGGGAACAGCTTGTCGCGAATGGCGGCCAGCAGTGCTTGATGGTCGCCGCGCGGAAAATCGGTGCGTCCGATCGACCCCTTGAACAACACGTCGCCGACGAAGGCGAGCCGCGCCTGCGGCTCGAAAAACACCACATGGCCGGGGGTGTGGCCGGGGCAATGCAGCACGTCCATCCGCAGAGAACCCACCTCGACCCGGTCGCCGTCTTCCAGCCATTGGTCAGGGGTGAACGCCACCGCAGGCGGAAAGCCGAACAACTCGGCCTGCTGCGGCAGCAGATCGAGCCAGAACTGCTCCTCGCGCTGCGGGCCGATGATGGGAATGCCGAGCGCGTCGCGCAGTTCGACCGCCGCGCCGACGTGGTCGAGGTGGCCGTGGGTGAGCAGGATCTTTTCCAGCCTGAGCCCGCGCGCAGCCACTTCCTCCAGCAGGTGCCCGGCTTCGCCGCCGGGATCGATCAGCGCAGCGCGGCCGGCGGCGTCCCACACCAGCGAGCAGTTTTGCTGATACGGGGTGACGGGGAGAATGGTAAATTCCATGCACGCCATTATCCTGCTCGCCCATTGATTCGACCAATCCCATGTCCGCGCCCGATGCCCTGCTCCTGATTTCCACCCATTGTCCGCACTGCCCGGCCATGCTGACCGCGCTGGCCGACCTCGTGAAGCAGGGCACGATCGGCCGGCTGGAGGCGACCAACCTGGAACAGCACCCCGAGGTGGGGCAAGCGCTCGGCGTGCGTTCGGTGCCCTGGCTGCGGATTGGCCGTATCGAACTGGCCGGCGTGCACGGCAAGGCCGAGATCGCCGGCTGGGCCGCCAAGGCCGACAGCGAGGCAGGCCTGGCCGACTGGTTTCACATGCTGCTGAAGGAAGGCCAGTTGCCCAGAGCCCAGGCCTTGATCGAAGCCGACCCCACGCTGCTGGCCGCCGTGCTGCCCATCGTCGGCAACGTCGAGGCCAGCCTCAACGTGCGGCTAGGCGCCGGCGTGCTGCTGGAAAGTTTCGCCGGCAGTGATAGCCTGCGCGCGCTGCTGCCGCGCCTGGGGGGGCTTTCGCAGCACGCCGACGCGCGGGTGCGGGCGGATGCCTGCCACTATCTTGGACTGACCGAAGATGCCGCTGCGCGGCCGTGGCTGGCGGCCAGGGCGGGGGACGAGGATGCCGATGTGCGCGAGATCGCGGCGGAAAGCCTGGAAAACCTGCCGCCAGCCCGCTAGTCGCTGGCTGGCCCGACGCACGCTTCGATGCTATAGTTTTCAGCACACACCGCCCGGGCTTCGGCCCGGGCGGTTTTCATTTTTGTGCTTGCTGCAGGAGACCACCATGGAAATCATGACCCGCCCCACCATAACCGTATCCGAACGGGATCTGGAACGCCTCGAAGCCATGCTCGCCCGCCTGCCGGACGACCAGCCCGGCGTGGACGCGCTGCGCGAGGAGCTCGATCGCGCGCAGATCACGGAGTCCGAAGCGATGCCGCCCAACGTCGTGACCATGAATTCGCGCATTCGCTTCGTGATTGAACCGGCCGGCAGGGAAATGGAAGTAACACTGGTGTATCCGCGTGATTTCAGCGGGCGCCCGGGCCAGTTGTCGGTCGCGGTACCGGCCGGGATCGCCGTGCTGGGTCTCACAGTCGGGCAGCAAATTGAATGGCTTGCGCCGAACGGACAGACCGTGCGCGCACGCATCATCGATATTCCCTATCAGCCTGAGCGCACCGGCGATTACATGCTCTGATCGGTCGCACCCATGTCCGTCCCCGCCGCCTATCTCGGCGTCATTCTCATCTGGTCGACCACGCCGCTCGGCATCCAGTGGAGCGCGCAGGGCGCCAGCTTCAGCTTCGCGGTGATGGCGCGGATGCTGATCGGGCTGGCGATCTGCCTGCTGCTGCTGCGCTTCACCGGCAAGGCTTTCCCGCTCACCCCGGCTGCGAAGCGACTCTATGCAATCAGCGGGCTGTCGATTTTTCTCGCCATGCTGCTCACCTACTGGGGGGCGCTGCACATTCCGTCGGGGTTGATTTCGGTCATCTTCGGCCTGTCGCCGCTGGTGACGGGCGTGTTCGCCGCGCTGTGGCTGAGTGAGCGCACGCTCACTCCGATGCGCATTGCTGGCGTGGGTCTGGCGCTGGCGGGGCTGTGGTTTGTTTTCGGCCAGCCGTGGCCGGGCGACAGTCACGCCACACTCGGCACGCTTGCGGTGCTGGCCGGCATGACGGTGCAGGCGCTCGGTCTGGTGTGGATCAAGCGGCTCAATGTGCGCGCCTCGTCGCTCGCCATCACCACGGGATCCCTCGGCGTGGCCACGCCGCTTTTCGTGTTGGCATGGCTGATCGCCGATGCCGCGCGGCTGCCGCCCGACATCACGCCGCGCGCGGCGGCAGCGATTGTCTATCTCGGGGTGTTCGGGTCGGTGGTGGGCTTCACGCTGTATTACTACGTGATCAAGCATCTCGACGCAGGTCGGGTCGCACTGATCACGCTGGTCACCCCGGTCACCGCGCTGCTGCTGGGGCAAACACTGAATGCCGAATTCATTCCCGGCCGCGGCTGGACCGGCATCGCGCTGATCGGCGCAGGCCTGTTGCTGTATGAGTGGCAGGCGCTACGCATGTTGCACGGAAAGCGGACCCGGCCGGTTGAATGATGGCCCGATGACGGCTTTGCACGCCCGGAACGATCCGGCATCCATTCCTCGGCACATTAATTGTTGATATCATTATCCGAAATCAACAATTGAATGCGCCCAATGTCCTTGATCAAATTTTCCTGCATGACCGGCCTGCTGTTCGTCACCGCATTGACCACCGCGGCCCCAGGCCGCAGTACAGACAAGCCTGTACCGCCTCCCGCAGAATCGCTGCATGTGAAAATGACCCAGATCAGTCAGGATCCGGCCGCACTGTCCGCTGCGGTCCAGCGCGGCCAGAGCGAGGCTTCGGTGTGCCGGCATTGCCATGGGGTCGGCGGCAACAGCGTGCTGCCCGACGTGCCCAATCTGGCGAGCCAGAATGCCGGCTATCTGCTGGAGCAGATGAACAAGTTCGCGCAGGGGCAACGCAAGTCGTCGGCCTTCATGCAGGGCATGATCAAGGCGCTCAAACCCGAGGAACGGATCAATATCGCGCTGTTCCTGTCGCAGCAGCCGGTGGCGTCCAAGCCTGACGGCAGGCACGCGCAGAGCGTGGCGGGCAAGGGTCTGTATGGCAAGCTGTGCGTCAGCTGCCATGGTGCGAGCGGCTCCGGCAGCCATACGATTCCACGGCTGGCCGGGCAGCAGGTCAAATACCTGGAGGATTCACTGAAGCGCTATCGCAGCGGCAGCGGCGACCGCATCGACCCGCAGATGGCCGCATATACCCGCAACCTCAAGGACGCGGACATCCAGAACCTGGCGTCCCATCTGAGCACCCTGCAGCCCTGAGGCCCTATTTCCTGAACAGGTCGTCGAGCAAGGAAGGCTTGGCGGGCTGGGGCGATTCGCGGTCGACGGGTTGATTGCCGAACAGGGCATCGAGTGCGCCGCGGCTGGCCTGTGCCATCGCCGCGCCACCACCCTGGTAAGCATCGGGCCGCGGCACGAACCAGCCGCAATCGTTGCCGCGGATCTTGTCGGCAACACGGTCGGCCGCCAGTTCGCGGCACTGGCCGGCGCGCTGAGCATCATAGTGACGGCACAGCTTGCAAACGTGCAGGTCGGCGTGGCAACTGGGGCAAATATCGCGGCGCGACAGCGGCAGCAGCATGCCGGCCAGGCTGGCGCCGCATTTCCAGCAGACCAGGCTCATGTTGTCTGCAGCGCGTGGTATTGCAGATCGGCCAGCGCGACCTTGCGCAGGGCACGCTCATGAGTGGCATCCAGCACCACCGGCGGCGCGACGCCGTCTTCGGCCGCTTCCAGCCAGCGCGCGGCGCACACGCACCAGCGGTCGCCCGGCTTCAGGCCGGGGAAATCGTATTCCGGCACGGGGGTGACGAGGTCGTTGCCGCGCTGCAGGGAATAGTCGAGAAAGGCCTTGGTCATCTGGGCGCACACCGTATGGCTGCCGATATCCTGCGGCCCGGTATGGCAAATGCCATCGCGCCCGAAGCCCGTCATCGGCGACACGCTGCACACCTGCAGCAGGCCGCCCAACACATTGCGCGCATCACTCATCGGGTTCTCCCGCTTGTTGGAATGTGCAAAGACATGGCACAGCGGTCTCAGGGCGCATCCGCGGCGCCGCCGGGCATCGGTTCCGTCAGGGGACGGATCAGGGCGGCCCCCGCCGCGGCGGCGCGCGTTTGCTCGACATGCGCCAGCACGCTGGGAGCGGGATAGCCATCGATCGGCAACTGGTGGGCCGCCTGATACCGGCGGATGGCGGTTTGCGTCATCGGGCCGAGCAGGCCATCCGCCTCCCCGGCCTCGAACCCCAGTTCGTTCAGCGCCTCCTGCAGCGCTTTCACTTGCGCAGTGCTGAGCGCACCCGCTTCACCGGCCGGCGACACCACCGCGGCACCGCCCGCCAGCTGCTGCGCCATCTGGGCCACGGCCAGCGCGTAATTCACCGAGCGGTTCCAGCGCATCACCACGTCGAAGTTTTCGAACACCATGAAGGCCGGACCCTGCCAGCCCTGCGGCAACACGATGGCGGCGCGCCCGGCGGCGTCCGGCAGCGCACCGCCATCGGCCGTCTGCACGCCGAGCGCCGTCCATTCCGCCACCGGCAAGCGGTGACTGATGCGGACCCGACGCAGGTCGAATCCTTGCGGCAGCTTCACCTCCAGCGCCACCGGCTCGCCCGGCCGCCAGCCTGCACGCCGGAGATAGTTCGCAGCCGAATGCATGGCGTCCGGCAGCGACTGCCACAGATCGATGCGGCCATCGCCATCGGCATCGACTGCGTAGGCACGGAAGGTCGACGGCATGAACTGCATATGCCCCATCGCACCCGCCCACGAGCCGTTCATGTCGATGGCAGCCACATGCCCGGCATCGATGATGCGCAGTGCATCGAGCAGCTGGCTGCGGAAGAACGCGCTGCGCCGGCCGTCGAAGGCGAGGGTGGCCAAGCTGGCCGGGATGTTGAGGCTGCCGAGAGTGGAGCCGTAGTTGGTTTCCAGCCCCCAGAACGCCACCAGCACCGCTTTCGGAACGCCGTGCTGCTGCTCGACCGCATCGAGCAGATCGGCATGTTCGGCCAGCATCGCCTGGCCGCGCTCAACCTGGCGCGCGTTGACGCGTCGCGCCAGATAGTCGGAAAAGGTCTGCAGGAATTCGGGCTGGCGGCGGTCGAGCTCGATCACCCGCTCGACCGGCGTGACGCCGGTCAGGGCAGCGTCGAGGGTGGCGGCGGATATGCCTTGCGCCGCGGCTTCCTCACGGAACGCCGCGAGCCAGTCGTCGAAAGCAGTCTGGCTGGGCACGGTTGGCACGGTTGGCACGGTGGGCTCGGCGGGCTTGATGGGCTCGATGGGCTGAGCGGGCTGACTGACCTGGTCGGGCGCTGTGTCAATCGCCTTGGGCGGCACGCAGCCGCCCAGCAACAGGGCCGGCAGCGTGGCCAGCAGCAGCAATTTACGCATTTTTTTGCAGCCAGTACTCGAGCAGCGCCATATGCCACAGCTTGCTGCCCTGGATGCGGGTGTGATGCTGCTCCGGTGCATCCAGCAGCTTGTTCACGTAGGCCCGGTGATACAGGCCGCGCTCACGGCAAGCCTGCGAATTCAAAATGTCCTGCATGAAATTCAAAAAATCTCCGCGTACGAATTTAAGGGCGGGCATGGGGAAATAGCCTTTCTTGCGGTCGATCACCGCATCGGGCACCAGCCCGCGCGCGATCTGCTTCAGCACATGCTTGCCTTCCGAGGCCAGCTTGTACTGGGGCGGCATCGCCGCCGCCAGTTCCACCAGCTGATGATCGAGGAAGGGCACGCGCGCCTCGAGTCCCCACGCCATGGTCATGTTGTCGACCCGCTTCACCGGATCGTCGGTGATCAGCATGGTCGTGTCCATGCGCAACACCTGATCGATGAATTCGTCGGCAAAAGGTTCCGCCAGATGCGCGGCAATCAGCTCGGCCGTGTAGTCGGGACCGTGGTACGCCGGCATGATCATGTCGAGAAACTCGTCGTGATCGCGGTCGAAATAATGGCGACGGAAACGGTCGAGTGCCGAGCCGTCCGTTTCCGCTGCCATGCGCGGATACCAGAAATAGCCGCCGAACACCTCGTCGGCGCCCTGCCCGCTCTGCACCACTTTCACGGTCTTGCTGACCTGCTCGGCCAGCAGATAGAAGGCCACCGCGTCCTGCGCGAACATCGGCTCGGACATCTGGTCCACCGCCTCGGGCAGCCGACGCAGCACCTCGCTGTTCGGAATCAGGAATTTGTGATGGCGCGTGCCGTACAACGCGGCCACCGGGTCGGAGTACTCGAACTCGTTGCCGCGTTCTTCCGGCTGGTCCTCGAAGCCGACCGAAAACGTCATCAGGTCAGGCACGCCCTGCTCGGCCAGAAGCGCCACCAAGAGGCTCGAATCGAGTCCGCCGGAAAGCAACACGCCGACCTTGACGTCGGCGATCTCGATGCGCTTCTTGACTGCCTGCCGCAGGCTTTCGTGGATGGCCTCGGTCCACTCGGCTTCGGTCTTCGGTGCGGGCGGGCGCTGTGCCTGCAACGACCAATATTTCTTGTGGCTGAGTTCACCGCGCGCATTCACCGTCAGCGTGGTGCCGGGCGCGAGCTTGCGGACCCCGTTGAAGATCGTGCGCGGCGCCGGCACCACCGCGTGCAGGGTGAACAGGTGATGCAGCGCCACCGCATCGATGCCGGTGTCGACGCCGCCCGCGGCAATCAGCGCCTGCGGCGTCGACGCGAAACGGAAATGATCCGCATCCTCGCTGTAATACAGCGGTTTGATGCCGAGGCGGTCGCGCGCCAGGAACAGCGTCTCGCGGTTCCACAGCGCGAACGCGAACATGCCGTGCAGGCGCTCGACGCAGGCCTCGCCCCATTCCAGATAGGCGCGCAGGATGGCTTCGGTGTCGCCGTCGGAATGAAAGACATGGCCGCGAGTAATCAGCTCGGCACGCAGTTCCGGATAGTTGTAGATGGTGCCGTTGAATACCAGCGCGGTGCCACTGGCGGCATCGAGCATGGGCTGCGCCGAGCGCGGCGAGAGGTCGATGATCGCCAGCCGCCGATGGCCCAGCTGCACCGGACCTTCGGCATGCCGCCCCTCGGCATCCGGCCCGCGCCGCGCCAGCTTCGCCAGCATGCGATCCATCAGCGCCGCATCGGGCGCCTTGTAGTCGAACCGGAATTCACCTGCAATGCCGCACATTTTGGTCGGGTCCTGTTTGTTTCCACGAAGGAATACGAAAAAGTCTTCAGCGCGTGAACGCCCGCGCACACTTCACTCAGTGTAGGTTTTCTTCCTGAATTTTCGTGTCCTTCGTGGACACGGTTCACGCGACCAGCGGCGGCTCGTCCATCAGCGCAACCTGCTCGCGCAGTTCGAGGATGCGCGCCTGCCAGTACTGCTGCGTATTGAACCATGGAAACGCGGCCGGAAAAGCCGGGTCGTTCCAGCGGCGGGCGAGCCAGGCCGCGTAATGGATCAGCCTCAAGGTTCTGAGCGCTTCGACCAGATGCAGTTCGCGCGGGTCGAACTCCATGAAGTCCTCGTAGCCTTTCAGGATTTCGTTGAACTGCAGCTGCTGCTCGTCGCGCTCGCCGGAAAGCAGCATCCACAGATCCTGCACCGCGGGGCCCATGCGGCTGTCATCGAAATCGACGAAATGCGGACCGGCTTCGGTCCACAACACGTTGCCGGCGTGGCAGTCGCCGTGCAGGCGGATGGCACGCACGTCGCCGGCACGCTCGTAACAAAACGCCACACCGGCAAGGGCATAGTCGACCACGCTGTCCCAGGCGGCAACCAGGTCGGGCGGCAGCCAGTTGCCCGCGCGCAGGAAATCGCGCGAGGCGAAGCCGAAGGTCTCGAGGTTGAGGGCCGGCCGGTGCGCAAAGTCGGCCTGCGCACCGACCGCGTGGATGCGGCCGAGAAAACGGCCCATCCGCTGCAGGGTGTCGGCGCGGTCGAATTCGGGCATGCGCCCGCCCTGCTTGGGATACACGGCGAAGCGGAAACCCGCGTGGAGGTGGAGCGTGGCGCCGTTCAACACCAGCGGCGCGACCACGGGGATCTCGAGTTCAGCGAGCTCGATCGTGTACGCGTGCTCTTCCAGGATGGCGGCGTCGCTCCAGCGTTCGGGGCGGTAGAACTTGGCCACCACCGGCGCCGCATCCTCCACCCCCATCTGGTAGACGCGGTTTTCGTAGCTGTTCAGCGCCAGCAGGCGGCCGTCGGCCTTGAGGCCGGTGCTGTCGAGCGCGTCGAGCGCGCAGTCGGGCGTCAGCGCGGTGTAGGGGTGGGACGAATCCATCATGGGCAGGGGCAAAGCGTCTATACCCAAAGGGCACACGTGCTCAAAAAAACACAAGGGATAGATAATGCCTCAAACGCCGCTTCACATCGCACTCGCATGATGACGAACGATCCCTTCAGCATGGACATCTCCCGCCATATCTGGGAAACCCGCTACCGCGCGGCGGGCGAGGCCGATATCCACGCCAGTTGGCGGCGGGTGGCGCAGGCCATCGCGCAGGCCGATGGCGACGCGCAGGCAGAGTGGGCGGACCGCTTCTACGGCCTGCTGGACGATTTCCGCTTCCTGCCCGGCGGCCGCATTCTGGCCGGTGCAGGAACCGGCCATCGGGTCACGCTGTTCAACTGCTTCGTCATGGGCGAGATCGCCGACGCCCTCGAACACATTTTCGAGGCGCTGAAGGAAGGCGCCCTCACCATGCAGCAGGGCGGCGGCGTGGGCTACGATTTCTCCACCCTGCGCCCGGCCGGCACGGTGGCGGCCGCCACCGGCACCATCGCCTCCGGACCGGTGTCCTTCATGCACATCTGGGATGCGATGTGCGCGACCATGCTGTCGACCGGCGCGCGGCGCGGCGCGATGATGGCGACGCTGCGCTGCGACCATCCCGATATCGAGACTTTCGTCGACGCCAAGCGCGATCCCGCGGTGCTGCGTCATTTCAACGTGTCGGTGCTGGTCAGCGATGCCTTCATGGCGGCGGTGGCGAGCGACGGCGACTGGCCGCTGGTGTTCCCCCTGCACGATGGCGAGACCGCTGACGGCGAGGTCATCCAGCGCCGCTGGACCGGCACGGACGCGCCGGTACCCTGCCGCGTGCTGCGAACCATGAAGGCGCGCACGCTGTGGCAGCGCATCCTGCGCGCGGCCTACGACACCGCCGAACCCGGGGTGCTGTTCGTCGATACCATCAACCGCGACAACACCCTGGCCGACCGCGAGACGCTGACCGCCACCAACCCCTGCGGCGAGATACCGTTGCCGTCCTACGGTGCCTGCGATCTCGGCTCGCTTAATCTCACGGCCTTTGTGGCCGCGCCGTTTTCTCCCGAGGCCAGCCTCGACCTCGAGGCACTGGCCGACGCGGCGAAGCTCGCGGTGCGCTTCCTCGACAACGTCATCGACGTTTCGCGCTATCCACTGCCGGCGCAGGCCGAACAGGCGCATCTCAAGCGGCGTGTCGGCCTCGGCATCACCGGGCTGGCTGACGCGCTGGTGCTGCTTGGGCTCCCCTACGACAGCGATGCCGCGCGGCAGCTGGCGGGACAAGCCATGCAGGAGGTGCGCGATGCGGCCTACCGCGCCTCGATCGACCTGGCTCGAGAGAAGGGCGCCTTTCCCGCATTCGAGCGCGGTGCGTTTCTGGCGAGCGGCTTTGCGCGCCGCCTGCCGACGGATATTCGCGAGGCCATCGCCGCAGGCGGTATCCGCAACAGTCATTTGCTGGCGATCGCCCCGGCCGGCACCATCAGCCTGCTCGCCAACAACTGCTCCAGCGGCATCGAACCCATTTTTGCGGCCGAGGCCGAGCGCCGGGTGCTGCAGGCCGACGGCAGCTACCGCACCCACCGCGTGCTCGACTATGCGTGGCATCGATGGCAACAGCATGGCGGCACGGGCGCGCCGCCCGCCTTTGTCGAGGCGCGCCAGCTCGACCCGTTTGCCCATCTGAACATGCAGGCCGCGCTGCAGCCCTCGGTCGACAACGCCATTTCCAAGACCATCAACGTCGCCGCCGACATGCCATTCGAGCGCTTCGCGGATCTCTACCGGCAGGCGCATGCGCTCGGCCTCAAGGGCTGCACCGTGTTCCGCCCCAACCCCGTCACCGGCGCCATCCTGAGCGAGCCTGCGGCGGAGCGGGTACAGTGTTGCGGTATCGAACGCGAGGCGGATTAATCCATGAGCACAAGCAACGCGCCACGCATCGGGCTTGCCCTCGGCGGCGGCTCCGCGCGCGGCTGGGCGCATATCGGCGTCATCCGCGCCCTGCACGACGCCGGCATCGAGCCGGATATCGTCTGCGGCACCTCGATCGGCGCGCTGGTGGGCGCCGCCTACGTGGACGGCGATCTCGACCGTCTGGAAACCTGGGTGCGCAGCCTCAAGCTGCAGACGGTGGTGAGCTTCCTGGATTTTTCGCTCAGTGGCGGGCTGATCAAGGGCGACAAGCTGATCGAGTTCTTTCGCACCCATTTTGTCGACTGCGATATGCGCGAGCTGGCGCGCCCATTCGGCGTCGTCGCCACCGAGCTGCGGCGCGGCCGCGAAGTGTGGCTGCGCGAAGGCCCGGTGACCGACGCGGTGCACGCCTCGATCGCCCTGCCCGGCCTCTTCACTCCGGTGCTGCGCGAAGGCAGATGGCTGGTCGACGGCGGGCTGGTCAATCCGGTGCCGGTGTCGCTATGCCGCGCGATGGGCGCCGATGTCGTGATCGCCGTCGACCTGAATTCCGACCTGCTGGGCCGCCACCTCAAGCCCAAGTCCAGGTCCGCCAAGGCGACGCGCAAGCATGCCCCACTGGAGCCCGAATCCCTGACCGACACGGTGATGGCCCGCATCCAGAGCGGCATGTCGCAACTCGGCCTCAATCACCACGACGAAAACGCCCCGCCCGCCATGCTGGACGTGCTGGCTTCCAGCATCAACATCATGCAGGTGCTGATCACCCGCAGCCGGCTGGCGGGCGAACCGGCCGACGTGCTATTGACGCCGCGGCTTGCCGACCTCGAGTTGATGGAGTTTCACCGCGCCAGCATCGCCATCGAGGCCGGACGACACGCGGTCGAATCTGCCCTGACGCAATTGCGGGAGCGGCTGAATGACGCGGGCGGCGGCTGAAGCCGCGATGGGTTAAGGCGTGGCAAGGCACAGCGCCAGCTTGCGGGCGCGGTCCAGTTGCTTGATCGCCGCCTCGCGCCGGGAAGCTTCCGCGCGGTCGGCCGCGGCTTCGCTATAGATGAGTTCCACCGGGCGACGGCTGCGCGTGTAGCGCGCACCCGGTCCGCCTTCGCCATTGTGTTCGGCGATGCGACGGGTGACGTCGGTGGTGATGCCGGTGTAAAGCGTGCCGTCCGCGCAGCGCAGCATGTAGACCCACCACGCCGCGGACGACTCGCATCCGAGCGTCATTGCCGGGTCATCTGAAAGGCGACGCCCAACCGGCTTCAGGCATTACAGCGTGCGCTTGATCGAGATGATGCCGCGCACCATTCCGGGCGCGTAGCCGGTGGCCTTGTCCAGCGGGTATTCGGTGGCGAGCCGCGCCTTCACCCCGTCCGGAATCGTGGTCGCGTCGCCATGACAGGTCAGGCATACCTGCTGCACCGGCAATGCCTTGGCGTAGCGAAACTGCTTGCCTGTGGACGTGCTGACGACCTGCCAGGTGTCGAGGGTTTCCGGCTTTTCGCCGGCCGCCATGCGCTTCTCCAGCCCAGCCTGGGCCTCCGCTTCCCACGCATCGGGCACGCCCTTGGGATTGCGGTTTTTCGGGCTGACGCGCTTGGTTTCGAAATTGAACTGCTTAGATACGTCGGCGGCGATCTGCGGCGCACGCTCCTTGCAAACGCTGATCGCCCCATCCGGGCCTTTTTCTGCGATAGCGCCCTTGAGTTCGCCGCCGAGCGTCTGGATCAACGCGCCGCTGGCCTTGCGCGCATCGGCCACCATGGCAGCCTGTTCTTCGGCGCTGGGGCCACTGGCGCAGCCGGCAAGCAGGGCGGGAAGGGCTAAAGAGATCAAAATTGGCGCTTTCATGGGGGCTCCTCGAGATTGGTATATCAATACTATCCGGCTGTTATTCTAGTCAGCAATAAAACGTTTTTATCCGCGATCCTGGGGACCTAATTGACCAAGCAACTCTATCAATATTTCATTCGTGGCCTGATTACCGCCCTGCCGCTTGGACTGACGGTCTATTTCTTTTATGTCTTCCTGAACTGGAGCGAGAGGCTGGCGATGCTGTTGATCCGGCCGTTCATCGGCGGATTCTACGTACCCGGCATGGGGCTGTTGCTGGGGATCATCGGCATTTTCCTGCTCGGCTTCCTGGTATCGCAGCCCACTGCGCGCAAGCTGCTGTCATGGGTGGAACTCCCTTTCACCAATCTGCCGGTGGTGAAGAGCATTTATTCTTCGCTCAAGGAGTTTGCCGACTATTTTTCGCCCCAGCGCAGCCAGTCCGCCCAGCAAACGGTGGTCATTCTCAGAATGCCGGGGAGTGATATCGAGGTGGTGGGCCTGGTCACCCGCCAGCAGGTCGATGACCTGCCTGCCGGCTTCCTGCAGGGCGACCGCGTGGCGGTTTACCTGCCGATGGGCTACATGATCGGCGGTTACACGGTTTTCGTGCCGCGTGACTGGGTGCAGCCAATCGACATTTCGGTGGAAGAAGCCATGCGAGCGTCGATGTTTGCCTGGATGAGTTCAGCCGGCAAGGATCGTTCGTCCGATCAACCGCAACCAGGACGCGATCGCACCAAAACCTGATGTAGAGTTCCGTCTCATGCAGATCGAGTGCTACGCCCAACGCCTGCTCAACCCGTTTCGCGGGGTGGTGCACACCATTCGCTTCCAGTCGGCCGAGGCAGTGACGACGGACGGCATCGAGTGGGATATCTATGTGGCCAACGATGCGCTGCTCGACGGCCTCGGCCGCGCCGGCAAACGTGCGCAGATTTCCGACATCCGCTACGGCCACTGGTCGGCGGAAAAAGGCCTCAAGCGTGGCCCGCTGTTTCCGTCGGACGATTTCAAGCGGCTGGAAGAAATGGGGGCCGTGGTGTACGAGCACCTGCTCAAGGTGCATCGCGAGGTGCCGTTCGCGTTTCGCGACGCGTTCGAACTGTGGCTGCTCGACCGCGGCGAGCAGCCGCTGGCACTGCTGCACAGCGTGCGCACCCACAGCGAAACCGACACCAAACCGCCGCTCGACTGGCGTGCCGGCATGGCGGCCCAGGAACGCTTCCAAAGTGCCGCGATTTCGGGCCTGACAGAGTCGCCGGGAACGTACCTGACCCACTATGTGAACACCCGTTCAAGCGGCGTGGTGCAGTGGTTTTGCCGGTCAGACGACGGCGCCGGGTTGGGGCTGCACACCCTGAAAGGCGGCGAAGGCCTGCATGGGCGCGTTCTTGAAGCGGAGGCCTTCCCGCCGCTATTCATCGCCACCGCCGGCATGGATGCGGCGCACACCCGGCTGGTGCACGACTATCACGCGTGGCAGGCGCCGTGGATGCTGCTGCTGCCGCATCTCGACGCCGCCACCCGCAGTGCGCTCGAGGCGAGCGCCTGCCAGCAGGCCGAACTGATCGAGAAGCATTGCCGCCTCTATCCCGCGGTGATCGACCGTGCCGCCCTGCAGGCGGCGCGGGTGGAGGCGGCGCTGATACGCAGCCAGCCTCACGTGCACAAGCAGGACGAAGTGATGCCGATGTTCTACATCGAACTCAACAGCACCGAAAGCGGCTGATCCGGCGTCTTACGCGGCCACGCCCAGAATCGCGGCCGGCAGCGTGGCGGAGGCGCCCAGATGCGGCGTCATCCGTACCTTGATTGCCGGATGGGCGGCCGTAAATTCGGCGATGGCCTCGGGGATGTCCTGCGCCACATGGGTTCCCGCCGCCAGGAAATAGGGGAACGCCACGATTTCCGTCGCGCCGCGCGCCGCCAGCGCCGCCAGCCCCTTGGGAATGCTCGGCTCGGCCAGTTCCAGAAAAGCCGTTTCAACGTCAGCGTAGGCATTGCCAGCCTGTGCCCGAACCTGGTCGGCGAGCTGGCGGACTTCGTCGTTGGACGCCGCACGGCGGCTGCCGTGGGCAATGATGAGCAGACTGGGCATGGCGGGATTCTCGTAAAGGGATGACCTGACAGTGAGCGGATTTTATCCGCCCAGTTCCCCGCCACCTAACCGGCAAGGCAGACTTTGCCTCATGCCCTGGCGTGATCCGCCAGGCACCCGGTGGCCCCAAAATCCCTCTTGGTACGAATGTTTTGTTGATCTTTCGACAGTTCGTGTCAATTATTCAACAGCCCCCCGCTTCGGGGCCATTTCAGTTGGAACACAAATACTCAAGGAGGAGCAACATGAAATTACTGAACGCTACGCTTGGCGCCCTGATGATCGGGCTGGTTTCGATGCCCGCTATCGCTGACAAGGGCGGCAACAACGAATGTCCGGTCGGCTTGGTCACCGGCATGAGCATGGACGACGAGTTCGGCCCCGGTACCCAGGCGCTGACCCGGTGCCTGAAAAAGCGCCACAACGTGAAAATGGTGGTGCAGATCAACCAGTTCTGCACCAGCGCCGCCACGCCGGAATCCTGCGCCGCCTCGCCTTACGGCCTCAACAATATCCGCAACATCCTCGACGACTATGAAGTAACGCACGGCATGACCGCGGGCAGGGACTACGAAATGGTGGTCGTGCTGCACAGCCCGGGTGGCCGCATGGCGCTTAAGGATACCGGGGTGCGTGGCGACGGCACCGCGGTCTCGGGCCGCAACCCCTTCGAAGGCACGATCCGGGGACTGATGGACCGCGGCGCCAAGTTCTATTTCTGTCAAAACACGACCCGCGCCTACCTCAGCCAGCCCGGCGCGGCCATCACGTCGCTGCCGAAGTATCTTGTGACGGGCATCTCGGCCACCGACCAGATGATCGAAGGCATGGAATACACCACCGCCGGCCTGACCTCGATCGCAGACTTCCAGGCACGGGGCTACCAGTACATCCAGCCCTGATCGTTCGTTCAAGAAAAACCCCCGCGCGGCCAGTCGGCCGGGCGGGGGTTTTTGTTTGTCCGGAAGTCGCCGCCAGGAAAGGCCAAGCGGCTATTTCTGCGCTCCGGAATACCGTGCTGAAAATGAGGGTGCGATGGACTGAAACTGATCGTACCCACAGAGGGTGGACAGTCAGATCAGGCGGTTGTTGATTCCTCGAAGGCCAGCGGAGCCACGTTGTTGAGGGTGGAGTGGCGTCGC
>JAABQU010000287.1 GCA_011391285.1 Thiobacillus sp. | reverse complement strand
CTTGGGCTGCGAGATGTAATCGTCGAACTCACCCGGGATCGGCTGCCACAGGTTATGCACCAGCCCCAGCACGGTATAGCAGTCGATTTCGTGCCTGACCAGCACGCGTACCGCGCGGATGTCGTACAGCTGTTCGAAGCTCACCCGCTTGCGACGCATCTTGTTGACGATGCTGGCAATGTGTTTGGGACGGCCGCTGACCTCGGCCTCGATGCCGTGCAGCGCCAGTTCGGCCTGCAGACGCTCGGTGATGCCCTTGATGTAGGCTTCGCGGTCCGCGCGTTTTTCGTCGAGTTGCGCCGCGATGGTCTTGTAGGTGTCGGCCTCCAGATAGCGGAATGCCCAGTCCTCCATCTCCCACTTGATCTGCCACACGCCGAGCCGGTTGGCCAGGGGCGCGAACAGTTCGCGCGCCTGCAGGCCGAGTGCTTCGCGGGTGGCGGCATCCTGGCCGGCCGCGCAGCGCAGGGCATGGGTGCGCTCGGCCAGTTTCACCAGTACCACGCGGATGTCCTCCACCATGGCCAGCACCATCTGGCGCAGCGCCTCGAGCTGGGCATGCGGGTCGATGCGCTTGTCGGTGGCGCTTACGGCCAATGCCTCGATGCGCGCCATCGTGGCTACGCCGCGGGCAAGCCGGGCGGCGGTGCCGAACGTGGATTCAAACTCGGGTTCGTCACCGATGCAGCCTTGCAGCAGCGCCGCAGCCACCGCATCCGCCCCCACCCGCAACTCGGCCACGATCAACGCCGTGCCGACGCTGTGTGCGAATGCATCGCTTGTCCCCAGTTGCCGATGTGCATGATCCAGCGCGCGCCAGGGCAGATCGTTTTCCGCAACTGGCAGAACGCGCGCCAGCGCCTGACGTGCGGATTCGAGGTCGGTTGCATCAAAGCAGCGGGGCCTTGCGGATTCGGTCATGGTTGCGATAGATGGGCCTGCCAGTAATGGCGATGCGTTGGGCGATATTGTGAGGCCTTGACCCCGGCTTTGCCAAAATCAAGACGGATCAGGCCGGCGAAATCGCTACGCAGCGTGTGAGCACCGATCTCGCGAAAGCGCGCCATCACTCGGGGATGCGGGTGGCCGTAGCGGTTGCGGTAACCCAGCGTGAAGATGACCCATTCGGGACGGGTTGCCGTGACGAATTCCGGAATGGACGAAGTGCGGCTGCCGTGATGCCCGGCGAACAGCACGCTCACCGGACTCAGTTGACCAGACTCGAGCAATTCAAGTTCGGCCCGTCTTTCGCCATCGCCCGTCAGCAACAGGCTGTGACGCGCGCTGCTGACCCGCAGTACACAACTGTAGTCGTTGTCGCGGCGGCGGGTGTCGGCGTAGTCCGCTGGCTGCGGATTGAGAACCTCGAACAGCACGCCATCCCAAGTCCAGCGCTGGCCGCGGACACAGGGGCGCGCAGGAAGCGTGCCGTCAAGCAATGGGCTGGTGGCGGGCAGTCCGTGCAGCAGCCAGTCGGTAGGAATATCGCGCAGCACCGAGCGCATGCCGCCGGTGTGATCGGTGTCGTCATGCGATACGATCAGCCCGGACAACGCCCCGACACCCGATGCGCGCAGGAAGGGCACGATGATTCGCTCGCCTGAGTCGCTGTCGGCGAACGCCGCACCGGTGTCGTAGAGCAACGTACGATTCGCGGTACGGACCAGCACGGCGGTGCCCTGGCCGACGTCGATCACCTCGACCCGAAAGTGGTTGGGGGCAACGCCATCGCGCAGCGGAAACAGCAGCGGCAGCCACAGCACCAGTCCCAGCACGCGCAGCGGAAAGCCGCGCGGCAAGAGCATCCACACCGTTCCGGCCAGCGCCAGGGCAGTCACCCACCAGGCCGGGGCGGGAAGCACCGCCACCGCCAGCGGCAAATTGCCCGCCCAAGCCAGCCCGGCCCCCAGCCAGTCCATCAGCCACGCCGCCGCGTGCCACAGGGGCGGGACCAGCACGCCCAGCAATGCCAGCGGCGTGATCAGCCAACTCACCCATGGAATCGCGATCGCATTGGCCAGCGGCGAGATCAGCGAGACCTGCTGGAACAGCAGAAACAGCACCGGCGCCAGCGCCAGGGTGACTGCCCCCTGCACCGTGACCCAGGTGCGGAGTTTGTCCGGCAGCGCCACACGACCGAAGCTCACCCACAGGATGGCCGCCATGGCGCCGAACGACAGCCAGAACCCGGCGGACAATACGGCCCACGGATCGATCAGCAGCACGACGAAAAGCGCCACGATCAGGGCGGTGAAAGGCCGCGGTTCGCGTCGCCCCCAGAAGGCCAGCGCCACTACGAGCAGCATGAACTGCGTGCGCTGCGCCGGCACCTGAAATCCGGCCAGAAGCGCATAGCCGAATGCCGCCAGCACCGCAGCGACCAGCCCCGCCTGGCGTGCAGGCAGACGTTCTGCCCGGCGCGGCAGGCGCCGCCAGACGCTTGCCACCAGCCAGCCGGCGAGGGCGGCAATCATGGTGACGTGCAGCCCTGAGATGCTGAGCAGATGGTTTACGCCCGTACGGGTGAATGCACGCCACTGATCGTGCGGAATGCTGCCCTGGTCGCCCACCACCAGCGCGACGATGACGCCGGCATGGGGTGCATCGCCGAGTGCCGCAAAGATGCGTTGGCGCACCGCCGCACGCGTCGCAGCGATCCAGGCGGCAGCGGTGTGCGCCTGTGCCGCGAGGCGCTGCGGCGCGGGCATTTCGCGCACATAGCCGCTGGCGTTGATGCGGCGCTCCAGCATCCAGGCTTCGAGATCGAAGCCGTGCGGATTGCTGGTGCCGTGAGGCATGTTCATCCGCACGGTCAGGTGCCAGCGTTCCCCGGCCCGCATTCGCGTTTCGAAGTCAACCGCCCCGCGCGGCCAGTAGCGGGTCAACTGGAGCCGCTGCAACGCCGGCGCATTCGGGGTGACGACTCGCTCGACGTCGAACACGAAGCGCTCGCCACGCACGTTCTGGTGCGGCAACTCGGCGATCACGCCGACCAGTTCGATATCCACCCCCTGCCAGTGCGCCGGCAGGCGTTCCGCCAACCGCGCATCCGCCCGCCAGGCGGCCCAGGCAAAACCAAGCGCCGCACACAGCAGCACTACGCCGAGACGGCGAAACCATTCGGCAGCGGGACGGGAGAAGGCCGGCAGCCACAGCACTGAAAGCAACAGGGGCAGCAGCCATAGCCAGCGTGCAGACGGCAGGGCAGACTGTTGTTGCAGCCACCAGACCCCGACACAGAACGCGATGAGGGTAAGCCGCATCGCGTGAAGGCTCAGGCCGGCTGCAGGCTTCCGTCGACCAGCCGCATCTGCCGGTCCATGCGCGCCGCCAGCGCAATGTCGTGGGTGACGACGACGAGGCTCGTCTGGTGTTTGCGGTTGAGCGTGCGCATCAGGTCGAACACCGCATCGGCGGTGTGACGGTCGAGATTGCCCGTGGGCTCGTCGGCGAGGATGCACGCGGGCTGGGTGACCAGCGCGCGGGCGATGGCGACCCGCTGACGCTCACCGCCGGAAAGCTCACCCGGACGATGCGTGAGACGGTGGCCAAGGCCGACCTCTTCGAGGATCGCAGCGGCGCGCGTCAATGCCTCGGCGCGGGCCATGCGGCGGATGAGAAACGGCATGGCGGCATTTTCCTGCGCGGTAAACTCGGGCAGCAGATGGTGGAACTGGTAGACGAAGCCAAGCGCACGATTGCGCAGTTCGCAGCGCTCGGCTTCCGAAATCGCGAAGGGATCGCATCCCATCAGGGTGATGTTTCCGGAAGTCGGCGTGTCGAGTCCGCCCAGCAGATGCAGCAGCGTGCTCTTGCCCGAGCCCGATACACCGACGATGGCGAGCGACTCACCGGCATGGACGTCCAGGTCAACGCTACCGAGCACCGGCACATCGGTCCGCCCCTGCCTGAAAACCTTACCCAGCCCGGCACAGGCCAGCACGACTTCACTCATAGCGCAGCGCCTCCGCAGGATTGATGCGCGATGCACGCCAGCTCGGATACAGCGTGGAGAGCAGGCTGATCAGCAGCGAAATCACGCTGATCAGGCCGACCTCGCTCCAGTCTAGCTTCGACGGCAGTTCATTGATGTAATACACATCGGCCGGGAACAGGTCCATGCCGGCCATACGCTCGATCACGGGAACGACAGTTTCGAGATTGAGCGCCAGCAGCACGCCACTCGCCGCGCCGAGCATGGTGCCGAACACGCCGATGAAGCTGCCCTGCACCATGAAGATTTTCATGATGGAGCCGGGCTTGGCGCCGAGGGTGCGCAGGATCGCGATATCGGACTGCTTGTCGGTCACCGCCATCACCAGGGTGGAGACGATGTTGAACGCGGCAACGGCAACGATCAGCAGCAGGATCAGAAACATCATGCGCTTTTCGATCGCCACCGCGCGGAAGAAATTGGCGTGGCTTTGTGTCCAGTCGGTGAGGTAATAGTTGCCGCTGAGATGCAGTGACAGATCGCGGGTCACGAAAGGCGCACGGAACAGTTCAGCGAGCTTCAGCCGCACGCCCGACACATCCTCGCCCAGCCGCAGCAGTTTCTGTGCGTCCTGCAGATGAATCAGCGCCAGCCCCGAGTCGTATTCGAACATGCCGGCCTCGAAAATACCGGTGACGGTGAACTGCTTGACGCGCGGCATCACGCCGGCCGGTGTGATGTTGCCCTGCGGCGTGAGCAGCACCAGCTTGTCGCCAGGGTATACGTTGAGCATGCGCGCAAGCTCGCCACCAAGAATGATGCCGAATTCGCCCGCTTGCAGATCGCTCAGCTTGCCGGCTTTCATGTGGCTCGAAAAATCGGCGACCTGGCTTTCCAGTTCCGGCAGCACGCCACGGATGATCGCGCCACGCACCAGATCGCCGTTGGCCAGCATGCCCTGCGCGTTGACATAGGGTGCACCGGACAGCACTTCCTTGTTCTGTTTCGCCAGCGCCAGAACGCCGCGCCAGTCGACCAAGCGATCTGCCGGCCCACTGATTTCAAGATGCGCAGCCACGCCGAGAATGCGCGTGCGCAACTCTTCCTGGAAGCCGTTCATGACACTCAGCACCACGATCAGCGCCATCACCCCCAGCGCAATCCCGGCCATGGCAACGATGGAAATGAACGATATGAAATGGTTGCGGCGCTTGGCGTGGGTGTAACGCAGGCCGATCAGAAGCTCAAAGGGAAGCAAGACAGGACTCGCACAAGGAATGCCCGGAGTATGCCACAGCTGTCCTACTCGCCCAGCAGGTGCAGCACCACGCCGCGGGTCTGGGCAGCGCGACGGTGTTCGAAAACGTAGATGCCCTGCCAGGTGCCGAGCAGCGGCCCGCCTTCGGCAACCGGAATCGACAGATGGGTCTGCGTCAGGGCTGCGCGTACATGCGCCGGCATGTCATCCGCGCCTTCAAGCGTGTGCTGGTAAATCGGGTCGCCTTCCGGAACCAGCCGCGACAGGAATCGCTCGAGGTCGGTCTGCACCGTTGCATCGAAATTCTCCTGAATCAGCAGACTCGCCGACGTGTGGCGGATATACAAGGTGAGCAGACCCTGCCGGATGCCGCTGGCCCGCACCCAGTCGAGCACCTGCGGGGTGAAAGGGTACAGTCCCTTGCCTTGGGTGGAGATCGTGATCTGATGAAACACCTGGTGCATGATCGCTATTCTAGCGAATCCGCTTTGCTACACTTCATCGATGCTGCTTCTCATTCCCCATCTGTTCCCGACAAAACAACTCCTGAAAGCGGCGGCTCCTGACCTGAGCCTTCCCGCCCTGCAAAGCCTGCTGGCACGTGGCACCCTCCAGCCATGTCCGGACAAGGGCGTGGAAGCCGCGCTGTGCGAGGAACTGGAAATCGCCCGCCAACTGGACTGGCCGCTCGCCCCGATCACCCTGGTGGCGGATGGTGGGGTGGCAGGGGACGCCTACTGGCTGCGCGCCGACCCGGTGCATTTGCAGGTGATGCGCGATCGGATCGTGCTGGCAGACAACGACGCCATTACCCTGTCACGCGAGGAAGCCGACGCGCTTGCCGGAAGCATCAGCGGGCATTTTGGAACCGACTTCAGCCCACTTCCCCTGCATCCGCAACGCTGGTATCTGCGGTTTGCCCGGTCACCCCAGCTCGCTACCACGCCCCTGTCGGTTGCGGTGGGGCGCGATATCGAACCACTTCTCCCGCGGGGCGACGACGCCATGCGGTTCCGGGCCCAACTGAACGAACTGCAAATGCTGCTGCACGATCATCCGGTGAACCAGGCGCGCGAAGCACGCGGCGACCTGCCAGTGAATTCGCTCTGGTTGTGGGGGGGCGGCCATCAGCCTTCCACCTGCGCCGTTTCCGGGCCGATTTACACCAGCAATCCCCAGGCGCAGGCGCTGGGCGCATTCTGCAACGCGCACGTGCATCCATTACCCGCTCGTCTGGATGTGCAGCTGCTTGAAACGGAGGGAATCATTCTGCTGGATGCCCTGACCCGCACCGGGCAGTATGGGGACGCCTGCGGCTGGCGCGAAACGATGCGTCAACTAGAACAGGACTGGTTCGAGCCACTGCGGGAAAGGCTTAACAAGATTGGGCCAGACGGCCTGCGTCTGCTCGACCCGGTCAACGGCAAGGCACTCCACCTGCATGCACGCGACGCCTGGAGATTCTGGCGACGCCCGCACCGCCTGATCTCGATGCTGACTTGAATCCGTCGATGGAACAGACTCAGACCGGCGACGCCCACAGGTCGTGTTCGTCTGCTTCCTCGACCCGGACCTTGAGGCGTGTTCCTGGCTGCAGATCGAACACGCCTTCAAGGTAGACCACACCGTCGATTTCCGGTGCATCGGCATGGCTGCGCGCCAGCGTGCCCACGTCGTCCTCTTCATCGACGATGACCTCGATTTCTCGTCCGATCTTGGCGTCAAGCCTGGCTGCAGAGATTTCGGCCTGCACTTCCATGAAGCGTTCCAGCCGCTCCTCCTTCAGTTCTTCCGGCACCGCGTCGGGCAATTCGTTGGCAGCCGCACCTTCAACCGGTGAGTATTTGAAACAGCCGACACGATCGAGCTGCGCTTCTTTCAGAAAGCCCAGCAACTCCTCGAACTCGGCATCCGTCTCACCCGGAAACCCGACGATGAAGGTCGAACGCAGGGTGAGATCGGGCACCGCGTCGCGCCAGGACTGGATGCGGTCCAGGGTCTTTTCGACGGCACCAGGACGCTTCATCAGTTTCAGGATACGCGGGCTGGCATGCTGAAACGGGATGTCGAGATACGGCAGGATGATGCCGTCGGCCATCAACGGAATCACGTCATCCACACTGGGATAGGGATAGACATAATGCAGCCGCACCCATGCCCCCAGGCTTCCCAGGGCGCCGGCCAGTTCGGTCATGCGGGTCTTCAGCGGGCGGCCGCTCCAGAAGCCAGGACGATACTTCACATCCACGCCGTAGGCGCTGGTGTCCTGCGACACCACCAGCAACTCCTGTACGCCCGCAGCAACCAGAGCTTCCGCCTCGCGCATCACTTCGCCGATGGGGCGGCTCACCAGATCACCTCGCAGCGACGGAATGATGCAGAAGGAACAGCGGTGATTGCAGCCCTCGGAGATTTTCAGGTAAGCATAATGGCGCGGCGTGAGCTTGATGCCGCCCGGCGGGATCAGGTCTTCAAATGGGTCATGCGGATTGGGCAACGCGGTGTGCACCGCCTGCATCACTTCTTCCAGCGCATGCGGCCCGGACACGGCCAGAACCTTGGGATGTGCCTCGCGCACCACGTCACCGCGGGCCCCCAGACAGCCCGTCACGATGACCTTGCCATTTTCCGCCAACGCTTCACCGATGGCCTCGAGTGATTCCTGTACCGCAGCATCGATGAAACCGCAGGTATTGACCACGACCACGTCGGCATCGTCATAGCTGCCGACGATGCCATACCCTTCAGCACGCAGTTGGGTCAGGATGCGCTCGGAGTCGACTGTTGCCTTCGGGCATCCGAGGGAGACAAATCCGACGGTCGGCGTGCGGGCGGACTTTGCTTTGGTTACCATTGCGTTCAATCCTGATGGAGCGATGAGATGTATATCGTAGCGATCGGCTGGGCCTATGTGATCCTGATGATGGCAATCACTGCCAGCAGCATCGGCAAGGCACTGGCCATTCTGGTTTTTCTCGGCGTGTTGCCGCTGGCACTGTTTGTTTACGTGGCCGACGGTCCGCGGCGGCGCCGCCGCTCAATGGCCGTGTCCGATGAAATAACCCGCCAGCGCGACACTACCGATCCCGAGTCCGATCAACACTAGCTGCTGCAGCGTGGAGGCGATTTCCGCGCGTTTGTGCAATCCGGGGATCAGGTCCGACAAGGCCACGTACAACATGCTCGCCGCGGCCAGCCCCAGCAGCGCCGGTGTCCAGCCCTCCAGCATCGACAGCGCGTAATAGCCAAGTAGCGCTCCCGCCATGGTCGCGACCCCAGTCAGCAAGTTGAGCAGCAAGGCCTGCGTTCGGCTATAGCCGGAATGCAACAGGATCAGAAAATCACCAATTTCCTGCGGGATTTCGTGCGCGATGATTGCCAGCGCTGTGACCACCCCTAGGCGGAAATCGACTAGAAAAGCGCCTGCGATGATGATGCCGTCGACAAAGTTATGGAAGGTGTCCCCTACCGTGATCATCAGACCGGAGCGTCCGTGATCATGGTTATGGCCATGACTGCCGTGTGCCACGCAAACCTCGTCATGGCAGTGTCGCCACAACACCAGCTTTTCCAGCAAGAAGAACAGCAGAATGCCGCCCAGCAACGCTTTCGCAACCGTTTCGAAATTGCCTCCCATTTCGAC
>JAABQU010000286.1 GCA_011391285.1 Thiobacillus sp. | reverse complement strand
TATCTCATGGGCAGTCTGGGCGCCCAGGACGAACGGCGCAAGGCGATCATGATCCGTCAGGCCGAATGGAGTGATGCCGATCTGCGCATCGCACATGGCATGCTCAACATCTACGCCAATTTTGCCCGGGTTTTGTTCGACAGCGAGCGTGACACCCTGACCGGTCTCTACAACCGGAAAAAACTGGAACAGAAGCTGGGTGAACTGCTCGCCGGCCGCATGCGCGGCCACAATCGGCAGCGCGACGACAATACGGCCGACTATTTGGCGGTGTTCGATATTGACCATTTCAAGCGCATCAATGACAACCACGGCCACTTGATGGGCGACGAGGTGCTGCTCATTTTCGCCGGCCTGGTACGTAATGCCTTGCGCGACGTCGATTGGGTGTTCCGTTACGGCGGGGAGGAGTTCGTTGCACTGATCAAGGGCGTCCCGCCCGGTACCATCTCGCTCATCCTCGAACGGGTGCGGGTTGCGGTGCAGGATCATGCCTTTCCCCAGGTCGGCCAGGTAACGGTGAGTATCGGCTTCACCGCCATTGCAGAACAGACCTTGCCACCCTATGTATTTCAGGAGGCAGACAAGGCGCTCTACTACGCCAAGGAACAGGGGCGCAACCGGGTCTGCGACTACAGTCAACTGGTGGCGAGCGGCGAACTCTCGCGGGACGCGCCCCTCAGCGGTTCGGTCGAGCTCTTCTAAAGCCGGTTGATTCGCGCTTCGCGCCTCAGAACTCGGCCTTGATTTCCCGGTTCAACAGGACATCGACCGCCTGCGCGGCAGGCAGGCCCTCAAACAGCATCTGGCAGACGGTACGGGTAATCGGCATGTCCACCCCCATTTCGCTCGCGAGCGCGGCGACTTCGGGTGCGGTGGTTACGCCTTCGGCGACATGGCCGAGTTCGGCGAGAATGGCGTCGAGCGCCTGGCCACGCGCAAGACGAAGCCCGACCTGGCGGTTGCGCGAAAGGTCGCCGGTGGTGGTGAGGATGAGGTCACCAAGGCCGGACAGGCCCATGAAGGTTTCGAAGTGGCCGCCAAGCCGCAAGCCGAGCCGGGTCATTTCGGCCAGCCCGCGGGTGATGAGAGCGGCGCGGGCGTTGTGGCCGAGCTGCAGGCCGTCGCAGATGCCGGCGGCAATCGCCATGACGTTTTTCAGCGCGCCACCGAGCTCGACGCCGATGACATCGTTGTGCGCGTAGATGCGCAGACGGTGGCTGGAGAGTGTTTCAGCCAGACGCTGCGCCAGTGCGCTGTCGTGTGATGCCAGGGTAAGCGCGGTCGGATAGCCATGCGCGACTTCCTGGGCAAAGCTCGGGCCGGAAAGCACAGCGGTCTGGCCATGCGTGGGCAGCAGCTCGGCAATGAGCTGATGCGGCAGCTTGCGGCTACCGGGTTCGAAGCCTTTGCATACCCAGATCAGGGGCGGTAGTTCGGGATGCTGTGCGAGCGCGGCCAGCGTGGAACGCAGGCCGCCGCTGGGAACGGCGATGACGAGGAGATCCGCCACCGCGACGGCGCTGTTGAAATCCGGATTGAAATGCAGTGCCTCCGGCAGCGGGCAGCCGGGCAGGTAGCGGGTGTTGACCTGCGTTTCGCGCATGACGTCGAGTTCGCCCGCGTTGCGTCCCCACAGGGTGACGTCATGGTGCGGCGCCCAGCTGGACGCCAGCGCGGTGCCCCAGGCGCCGGCACCGAGAACCGACAGCTTCATCGCCCCCAAACCTCGTTCGCGGGAAGCCAGCCGGCCAGGCCGTTGGCGTGTTTCACCGGCAGCCAGCCAAAACTGTCCGCTTCGCCGTAGACCTCGAGCAGGACGCCGCGTGCGGCCTTGAACACGACTTCGGCATCGGTACGCGGCTGTTGCCTGACTACGCTGGTTTCGTTCTTGACCATGATGCTTCTGGTACTGCCGAGCGCGGATTTTTCGATCCACGCCAGGCGCCCGCTATGGTCGCGTACCTTGACCCAGGCGTCGGTATCGACGACGACTTCGAGCGGCAGGCCGCTGCCGGCAATGGCGATTTTTCCGGCCGAGGTCGAAGGCGCGTCATAGAGCAGGGTGATGCGCGCGGTGCTACGGTACTCCAGTGCCGAGGCGGGAGGCGCCAGCGCGAGCAGCAGGCCGGCCGCAAGCAGCCAGCCAAAGTGGCGCAGCCCTGGTTTCAATGCACCTGCCTCAATGCGTTTGCGCGGGGGCAGCCTGTTGCTGCTGCGCCTGCTGTTTCTGCACGAACAGGGCTTCGAAGTTGACCGGGTTGAGCATCAGGGGCGGGAAGCCGGCGCGAATCACCACGTCGGACACGGTCTCGCGCAGATACGGGAAGACGATGTTGGGGCAGCCGATACCGAGCACCATCGGAATCTGGTCCTGCGGCACATTCTGGATGCGGAAGACGCCGCCCTGGGTGCATTCGACCAGGAACATGCTCTTGTCGCCGACCTTGGCGGTGATTGTGACGGTGATGCTGGTGTTGTAGACGTCATCGCCCAGCGCCTCGCTGTCCGTCGACATGTTGATGTCGATCTTCGGCGCTTCGCGCTCCAGATAGATGGCGGGGGCGTTGGGCACTTCCACCGACAGGTCCTTGACGTAGAGCTTTTCGATGTTGAATACGGGTTGTTGTGCGTCGGTCATGATGTCTCCCTGGATAAGAAAACCGGAGCCTCAGGCTCCGGGGTTGGTGCGCATTTTACACGTGCTTATTGAATCCCTTGTGAAGCCAGCCAGCGCTTCAGCGCGTGTGCTTCCATCGCGCCCGAGGTGCGCGCCGCTTCGGCGCCGTTTTTGAACAGGATCAGGCTGGGGATGCCCTTGATGTGATGGCGCATTGACACCTGCGGATGCGCCTCGGTGTCGACCTTGGCGAAGCGCACGCGGGTGCCCATTTCGGCTGCCACCTGCTGGAATACCGGCGCCATCATCTTGCAGGGGCCGCACCAGCCGGCCCAGAAATCGACCAGAACCGGCAGGCCGGCACGGGCGATGAAGCGGTCGAACGTGTCGGCACCGAGGTCAACCGGCTTGCCGGGCAGTAGCGCCGCGCCGCATTTGCCGCATTTGGGCGCTTCAGCCAGCCGGTCGTCCGGCACGCGGTTGACGGCGAGGCAGTGGGGGCAGGCGAGTTCCATCGGAAATCCTTGAAGCGAATGATCTTCTTTCAAAGGTGGGGTGGAGCGCTTGAAATTCAAGCGGCCGGATCAGGCGCGGTTCAGCAGCGGTACCAGTTCACCGGCGGCATCCAGCGCCGAGGTGTCGTCGAAGCCACCGACGTGGGTGTCACCGATGAATACTTGCGGCACGGTGCGGCGGCCGGTGCGGGCAATCATTTCTTCCTGCCTGGCCGGATCGAGATCGATGCGGATTTTTTCGATCTCGGTCACACCCCGGCTTTTGAGCAGGCGCTCGGCGGCGACGCAATAGGGGCAGACAGCGGTGCAGTACATCACGACTTTGGCCATGGGTAAGATCCTTATTTCTGGGTGACAGGCAGATTGGCGCGTTCCCACGCGATGATGCCGCCAGCCTGGTTGTACACGGTTTCGAAACCGGCTTTTTTCAGCATGCTGCAGGCACGCGCCGAGCGCTGGCCGCTGCGGCAGGTGACCAGGATCGGCTTGCCCTTGAACTTGTCGAGTTCCTGGAGGCGTCCGGCCAGCTGGCCGAGCGGAATGTGCCTGGCCTTGGGGATATGACCGGCGGCGTATTCCTTGTCCTCGCGCACATCGAGCACCAGCGCGTCGTCGTTGTAGAGCCGGGTGGCCTTCAGCGTGTCGGCCTGCTCCACGCCGGAGAGGGAACCGCCGATGAAGTTCCAGGCCAGCATGGCGCCCGATACCACCGCCAGCGCCACCAGCATCCAGTTGTCCTGCAGGAATTGTAGGTCCATGGATGTCCCCGCTTACAGGCCGCAGCCCGATTTGAAGCCGGCTTTCTTCAGCATGATGTCCATCGGGCAGAAGCGCGTGAAGCCGGACTGGAACAGGTTGAAGCCGACAAATGCCGTGAACCACAGCCATGAGACCTGGGTCATGTCGGCGCTGCCGGAAATATGCGCCAGTGCCAGCGACAGCATGATGAAAAAGCCCGCAACGATGCGAACGAGGCGTTCAACGGTCATGGTGAAACTCCTGATTGGATAAAGGGTGTTTGCGGTAATTCGCGGCGTAGTACAGCACCGGAATCACCACCAATGTGAGCAAGGTGGAGACAAAAATGCCGAAAATCAAGGATACCGCGAGGCCACTGAAAATCGGGTCGTCGAGGATGAAGAAGGCGCCCATCATCGCGGCGGCGCCGGTCAGCACGATGGGCTTGGCGCGGGTGGCGCCGGCCTGAATCACGGCTTCCTGGAAATCCATGCCGGCGGCCACCTGCTCGTTGACGAAATCGACCAGCAGGATCGAGTTGCGCACGATGATGCCGGCCAGCGCGATCATGCCGATCATCGAGGTGGCGGTGAACTGTGCGCCGAGCAGGGCGTGGCCGGGCATGACACCGATGATCGTGAGCGGGATCGGCGCCATGATGACGAGCGGGGTGAGGTAGCTCCTGAACTGCGCCACCACCAGGATGTAGATCAGCATCAGCCCGACGGCATAGGCGATGCCCATGTCGCGGAAGGTCTCGTAGGTGACCTGCCATTCGCCATCCCACTTCAGGCTGAACCCGGCGTAAGGGTCGGCCGGCTGGCGGATGAAGGATTCGGAGAGCGTGCCGCCCTGTTCCAGTGCTTTGCCCTTCAATTCACCACGCATGGAGAACAGCCCGTATAGCGGCGAATCGAGCGTGCCGCCGGTGTCGCCGAGCACGAAAACGACCGGCAGCAGATTCTTGTGGTAAATGGTTTTTTCGCGCGCGCTCGGCATCACCTCCACCAGTTCGGACAGCGGCACCAGGTTGCCCTTGGCGCCGCGCACGCTGAGCTTCAGCAGTTCTTCGATCTGCGACTGACGTTCCGGCGGCAGCGTGATGCGCACCGGAATTTCGTACTTGGCGCCGCTGCCGTGGATCGGGGTGACGTTTTCGCCGGCCAGCCCCATCTTCATCGCCGCGACGATGTCCTTCTGCGCGACGCCCGCAACCGCGGCCTTGTTCTGCAGCACGCGCAGCACGAAACGCTGGGCGTCGTCCTCCACCGTGTCGTCGATCGACACGATGCCTTCGGTTTTCTCGAATACGCGGCGCACCTGCTTGGCGACCTGGATCTGGGCATCGTAGTCGGGGCCGTAGATCTCGGCGACGATCGGCGACATCACCGGCGGGCCGGGCGGAACTTCGACCACCTTGACGTCGGCGCCGTGCTTTTTGGCTACGGCCTCGACCAGCGGGCGAACCGACTGCGCGATATCGTGGCTCTTGCGCTCGCGGTCGTGCTTGTCGACCAGGTTGACCTGCAGGTCGCCGACCTCGGGGCCGGAGCGCAGGTAATACTGGCGCACCAGGCCGTTGAAGTTGATCGGCGCGGCGGTGCCGGCGTAGGCCTGGTAGTCGTTGACTTCCGGCACCTGTGCAATGGCTTCGCCCATTTCGGCGAGCACCTGCGCGGTTTTTTCCAGCGGCGTGTCGACCGGCAGGTCGACGATGATCTGGAATTCCGATTTGTTGTCGAACGGCAGCATTTTCAGGATGACCAGCTGCATGACCGGCAGCGCCACCGACAGCAGAATGGCCAGTCCGATGCCCAGCCACAGCTTGCGCCGCGCGCCGCGGCCTCCGATTCCGCGCAGGAACGGCGTCAGGCGGGTGCGGAAGAAAGCGGTGAGCGTGTTGTCGCCCGCTTCGTGGCCGCCATGCCCGGCTGGGCTGATGAGCTTCAGGGCCAGCCAGGGCGTGACGATGAAGGCGATCGCCAGCGAAATCACCATGCCGATCGAGGCGTTGATCGGGATCGGGCTCATGTACGGTCCCATCAGCCCGGTGACGAAGGACATCGGCAAGAGCGCGGCGATCACGGTGAAGGTGGCGAGGATGGTCGGGCCGCCGACCTCGTCGACCGCGCGCGGAATGATCGCTTCGAGGCCATCATGGTCGAGACCCATGCGGCGGTGGATGTTTTCAACCACGACGATGGCATCGTCGACCAGGATGCCGATCGAGAAGATCAGCGCGAACAGCGACACCCGGTTGAGCGTGAAGCCCCACGCCCACGAAGCGAACAGCGTGGCGGCCAGCGTCAGCATCACCGCCGCGCCAACGATCAGTGCTTCGCGCTTGCCGATGGCAAACAGCACCAGCAGCACCACCGAGGCAGTGGCGAAAATCAGTTTCTGGATCAGCTTCTTCGCCTTGTCGTCCGCCGTGGCGCCGTAATTGCGTGTGACGCTGACCTCGACGCCTTCCGGCAACACGCTGTTCTGCAGCGAATTCACGCGTTCGATCACCTTTTCGGCGACCTTGACCGCGTTCTCGCCCGGTTTCTTGGAAATTGCCAGCGTCACCGCCGGGAATGTCTGCCCGGCATCCGCCTGGTACGGACTGCCTGCGCCCGGGCCGTGCCAGACGTAACGTGCCGGCTGATCCGGTCCGGCGACGACGCTGGCGATGTCGCTCATGTAAACCGGGCGGCTGTTCGCGACGCCGACCACCAGTTGCCTGACATCCTCGGCGCCAGTCAGGAAAGTGCCGGTCTGCACCAGGATTTCCTGGTTGTTCGACACCAGGGTGCCGGACGGCTGCGCCGCGTTGGACACCTGCAGGGCGTCGCGGATGTCCTGCGCCGATACGCCGAAGGCCGCCATCCGGTCCGGGTCCATCATCACCCGTACCGCGCGGCCGGGGCCGCCGACGGTGGTGACCTCGCGGGTGCCGGCGATACGCTTCAGCTCGATTTCGGCAGCGTGCGCCACCTGCTCCAGTTCGTAGGCGCCGCGCGTCTCGTCGCGCGTCCACAGGGTGACGGTGACGATGGGGACGTCGTCGATGCCGAGCGGCTTGATGATGGGTTCGCCGACGCCGAGTTCGGGCGAGACCCAGTCGCGGTTGGCCTGGATGGCGTCGTACAGCCGCACCAGCGCCTGGGTGCGGTCCTGGCCCACCAGGTACTGCACCGTCAGCACCGCCATGCCGGGCCTGGAGACGGAATAGATGTGCTCGATGCCGGCGATCTGCGACAGCACCTGCTCGGCCGGCGTCGCCACCAGCGCTTCCACATCCTTCGCCGAGGCGCCGGGGAAGGGAATGAACACGTTGGCCATGGTCACGTTGATCTGCGGCTCTTCCTCGCGCGGCGTGATCAGGATGGCGAACAGGCCCAGCAGCGCCGCGGTCAGCGCAATCAGCGGGGTGAGCTGGGAGGTGAGGAAGAAACGGGCGATGCGTCCGGAGAGTCCCATGCGCGTTCCTGTTTACCTGGCAGGCATGTTGGCGGCGCTTTTGGCGTGAATCCCTGCCTTGACCGGATCGAGTGCGATGACCTCGCCCGGATCGAGGCCGGCCAGCACTTCCACCTGGCCGCGCCCGTTGGGCGTGCCGAGACGGATCTGCCGCAGGCTGACCCGTTCCTTGTGCACTACATACACCGCGGTAATTTCGGAGCGACGCACCACGGCGCTGGCCGGAATGGTGAGCTTGCGTGCACTGCCCACCGAGAAGTGCGCCCGTGCATACATGCCGGGAATGACGCCTTCCAGGTTGGCCGGCAGGTCGATGCGCACTTTCACGGTGTGGGTGGCAGCATCCGCCGATGGCAGCACGGTGATGCCGGTGGCGTCGATCCACTTGCCGAGGGAGGGAATTTCGACCGCAACACGCGGCGCCGCTCTCACTTCGGTGAGCTTGTACTGTGGAATGTTGGCGATCACCCTCATGTCCCGCGGGTCGAAACCGGTCATCAGGGGCGTGCCGGGCGCAACGGTTTCGCCGACTTCGACGTGGCGGGCGGCAACCACCCCGGAATACGGCGCGCTGATCACGGTGTAGCCGCTGACGGCAGCAGTCTGGCCGACGCCCGCACGCGCCGCGCGCGCAGCCGCCTCGGCAGCGCGGAACTCGGCCGTTGCGCGGTCGAGCGCGGCCTGGCTGATGAATTTCTGCTGAAAGAGTTGCTGCTGGCGTTCGTAATTCGCGCGCGCATTGGCCAGCGTGGCTGCGGCCTGTGCCACCTGCGCCTGGCTGCCCGCCACGGCGGACGACAGTTCCTGCGCGGAAAGCCGGATGATGACCGTCCCGGCCTTGACGTAATCGCCGGCGTCGAAGTTGACTGCCGCCACCCGCCCCGCAACCTGTGCCGCGAGGGTGGACTGCTTGACCGCCTCGACCATCGCTTCGGCGGAGTAGCCGGTGTCGGCCATCTGGTACTTCACCGGCGCCGTGGCGAAAGGCAAGGCTGCCCAGGCAGAGGGGGAGGCAAGGATGACGCAGGCCAGAAAAAGAGCGGGGTTCAGCACAGGGGCACCTCCGGGAAAGCGTCCATCAGGATATTCTAATTAATCATTTGATTCAATCGCTTGGGTGGTGATTCTGGCGCGAATTGCGGCAGCTTGGCTGTTTCAAGTATGCACCATAACCAAAGAACCAAAGGCCCGGTACGTCTGCACGTAGCCGGGCCAGACCTGCCGGGAGAGGGGTTTACTTGCTGAAACCGCAGAACACGTCGCGCATCATGCCCAGCAGCTTCAGTGTGCGGGTGTCGCCGACGCGGTAGAACACGCGGTTGGCATCCTTGCGGGTGCGCAGCACCCCCTTGTCGCGCAGGATGGCGAGATGCTGAGAAATGTTGCTTTGCGACGTGCCGACTTGATCGACGATGTCCTGCACGCTGATTTCCTTGTCACCGAGCACGCAGAGAATTTTGAGGCGCAGCGGATGCGACATGGCCTTCATCGCGCGCGAGGCCTGCTCGATGTGCTCATCCTTGTCCATGAGATCCAC
>JAABQU010000285.1 GCA_011391285.1 Thiobacillus sp. | reverse complement strand
AGCATTTGGTTGATGACGCTCATCCCGTTTTCCCCAGGGTTATCCCAGTAATCGCCAACCCGCTGCCACCGCGGCGCTCAGCCCCAGCAACGCCAGCCCCCAGACCCGTGCCATGCGCTTCGGCACAGCAAGCGTATCGCGTGCTGCCGCCATGACGTGGCGATACCTGACCGTGGGTGCACCCTGTCCGTAGGCCAGCATCATGGCCTTGGCCGCGATGATGTTCACCAGCCGCGGCAAGCCGCGGGACACGCGCCACAGGGCACGTTCCGCCCATCTGCTGAACAGCGCGTCCTCACGCCCCGCCACTGCCAGGCGATGCCGCACATAGGCCCCCACCTCGAGACGGTCGAGCGGACGCAAAACGGCATGAAAGCTGATGCGGGTGAGAATCTGCCGGGTGCCTTTTTCGCGCAGCCGGGCCATCAGTTCGGGTTGCCCGAACAGCACGACCTGCAGCAATTTGCGTTTCTCGGTTTCCAGGTTGGTGAGCAGACGCACGGCCTCGAGGGTATCGACAGGCAGTGCCTGCGCTTCGTCGATCAGCACGACCGGCTGCCGGTCCTGCCGGGCCAGCGCAATGAAATGCCGCTCCAGGCGATGCAGCAGATCTTCGCTGCTGCCATCGGACTGCACACTGAACTCATTTGCGATCGCCGCATACAGGCCACGCGGATCAAGCCCCGGATTCGGCACAAAGGCGGCCTGCCAGCGATCGGGCAGCGTGTTCAGCAGGTGCCGCAGCAGCAGGGTCTTGCCGGTGCCGACCTCGCCCTCCACCACCAGAAACCCCTCGCCTGCGCTCAGGGCATAGTGCAGGGTTTCATGCGCGTCCTGATGCGGCAGCGCAGGGAAAAAGAAGCTGGTGTCCGGGGTCAGGCCAAACGGCGGCTCGCGCAGGCCGAAATGCCCCCACCAGGTGGTCATGGCTGGATATCTGGGTATTCGTACGCCTGGAAACGACGCTGGGTGGCTTCCACATCGCGATTCCAGTCCTGGCCATCACGGATCAGCGTGGTCTTGATGAGCACCACCAGTTCACGCTTTTTGCTGGTTCGGCTCGTATTGCCGAAAAGCTGACCCAGATAGGGAATGTCGCCAAGCAACGGGATGCGGTTGTTGCTGTCATCGTGATATTGATTCATCAATCCGCCAATGGCCACGATCTGACCATCCTTCAGGCGCACCACGCTGTCGGTTTCGGAAATGCTGCTGGACGCCAGGGGCAGAATGAGTTCGCCAAACTGCTCTCCCAGGTCGATGACCTTCCGGTTTTCCTTGACGCTGCTGACCGAGGGACGGACATGCAGGGTAATGTTGTCCTTGTCGTCGATTTGCGGCGTGACATCGAGCGCAATGCCGGAAAAGAAAGGCTGCACCACGACACTGGGTGCAGTGGAGGCGGTGGTCGCCGTCCCCGGCGTGCCGCCGGTGATTTCGGTGACGAAAAAGTCGTCCGTCCCCACCTTGAGCACGGCCTTCTGGTTGTTGAGGGTCGCAATACGCGGGCTCGACAACACATGTACGGCACCCTGGCTCTTCATCAGATTGATGACGACTCCAAAATCCCCATCGTTGAAGGCGAGACCGAACAGGCTCCCGGCGGGTCCGGGAATGGCACCGCGCAGCATTGTTGCCACTGTCCCGCCCAGGTCGACGGCATTCACCGCCCCCGTATTGAGACCGTCCTGGCCGATTGCGGTCTTGCCGCCATTCTGCAGGGTCGCCCAGTTGATGCCGGTCTGGTAGCCATCATTCAGCTCCACTTCCATGATTTTGGCTTCAAGCATCACCTGGCGGGCGCTCACCAGTTCCGTCGCGCGCAGATAGGTCTCCACCATGTGCAGGCTGGCTGGTGCTGCCTTCACGATGACAATGCCGGATTGCGGACTCACCACCACGCTGCCGTCCTCGCCAACCAGGGTTTTCAGGGCGACTGTGACTTCCTCCCAGAATTTCGAATCGGTCGACGTCTGTACGCTGGTGGTTTCCAGCGATTTGGACGCACTGGCGGTTGCCGAGTCAGCGCCGCCGCCCCCGCCGCTGCCATTGCTGAGGCTGACCGAGCCGGACACCACCCGCGTATCCGAGGTGCCCTTGCGCTTCATTGCCAGGGAATTCATGTGGTAGACGCGCGACTGCATGGCCGGCGACGGCACGAGGATGCGCTTGTCCTGGACTTCGTATTCGTAGCCGTACAGCGCGCGCACCGCCTCCATCGCCTCGGGCACGGTCACGTTCTTCAGATTCAGCGTCAGCGTGCCGGTGACATCCGGATGCACCAGCATGCTGTAGGGCGTGCCGGTCACCATACCCATGAATACCTCGGACGCCTTGGCGTTGTTCACGGTCAGGCTGAAGCGGGGCTCGACGACGGCCGGTCTGGCGGGGAGGGGCGGCGCTTCGCGCACCGCATCCATGACCGCCTGCTGCACGGCAGCCGGGGGCGCCACCATCGGTGCCGGCTGGCTGCTGGAGGATTCAAGCGCGGCATTCAGTGCATCCTTGCCGCCCTTGCCAAGCGGGGTGGCACAGCCAGACAGCACCAGTACAGCCAAGACGATGTGTTTATGCATGTTCAATTCCTGATTTCATCGAGCCGGAGAGCGTTTCACCCGCGGCTGCGTGCGAATCGAATGATCGAGCAGATGGACGGTACGGCGTCCGCCCTTGCCCGAAATGACAATGTGATCTTCGCGGATGGCGGTCACCCGCCCGCCTTCCACCGAATCACCCAGCTTGACCGTGGTTCCGCCGTACCAGGCGATCGGCTGCGGTCCATCGATCCTCACCCAGGCCAGGCCGGATTCTTCAGGTTTGGCGCTGGCAGAAGGAGCCGACAGGCTTTTCGGCAACGCCGTCGGGTCCGGCAGGGAAGCGGCAGCCAGTGGCGTTGCCAGCGACAGCACCAGGACCACCGGCATCATACGCGCAGCCATGCTTCCTCCAGGCTCAGGGTGTGGACGGTCAGGGTAAGCGTCAGCAGCGGGCGGGCTGCAGCGTCGAGCGTCGCCTCGGACCAGCTCAGGTTCCAGGGCAAGCCTTCCAGCCGCTCGAGATACGCGACCAGGTCGGAATACCGGCCGCTCACGCTGACTTCAAAACCGTGGCGGTAAAAGCCGGGGGGCGCACCTTCGGCAGCATCCGGAAGCGCGACCGCTTGCGGGCCGAGCGTTTTGAAGCCGACCACCCGGATGCCGCCGGTCCCCTGCATGACATTTCTCAGCACCTGATTCATCTGCTCGGGCGGGATCAGCGACCGTTCGAATCTTTCAAGTTCGCCATTCAGTTCAGCCAGCCGGGCCTCCTGTTTTGCCAGCGCACTGCGCGCGGCCTGGTCCGGGTCATGCCCTGCCTTGCCGGCAAGCAATTGCTGCTGCTGCCCGATTTGTTCGAGCATCTCATCGGCGGCTTGCAGGCGGGCCTGTGCAGTCTGCTTGCGCAGATTTCCCGCATCGATCAGCAGGGTTTGCACCAGGGCGAGGACCACCACCACCGCCGCTGCGAATACGAATACCCGTTCACGCAGGCTGATCAGGCCGATGCGCGCGCTGATCTCGCGCAGTTTTTCACTGAGCATGGGTCCCTCCCTGATCTGCCGCCGGTTCTTCCCCGCTACCCGAGTGCAAGACGAAATCAATGTGTTCAGGCAATTCTGCCGTGTCGGCGCTGCCCTTGCCCGCAGGCTGGGCAAGCGCCGCGTCCACGCCGGAAAACGGTATACCGGAAAAAACGGCCTGCTTGCCGAGCCGATCCAGGTACGTCGTCAGCAAGCCTGCATTCAGGGCCGAGCCCCTGAGGGCTACATGACCCTGCGTGAGGGTGAATCCATTCAGCCAGACACCGTCCGTGCTGCTGTGCGCGAGTGCGCGCAAGCGCGGAGAAAACCCAGCCGAGGCCTGAGCGATGGTCCCTCCGACCAAACTCAGCAACACTTCGCGTTGCGCCACACGGGCCTGCACAGCCTTGACGCGTTCGGCCAGCAGTGCGCTTGCTGGCCGTGTGGCGGCGGCGGACAACCGGTCCAGCGCCTGCTGTGCCTCTGCCTGCTGCGCCTCCTTCTGCGCGGCGCGCGCTTCGAGGATGCCGGCCTGGTAGTGCAGAATTCCCGTCCAGCCAAGCGCCACCGCCAGAACCAGAACCAGGCCCAGCGCCATTTCACGCAGGCCGAACGCATAGCGCTTCTTGAGCAGCAGCGGATTGACGAGATTGATCTGCTGGCTCATGGCTTGGTGTCCTCCATGCGCAAGGCTGCACCGATGACATGGAAACAGACGGGAGGCAATCCGTTCAGATCCGGGAAGGCCGCCGTATCCAGCACATCCGCAAGATTCAGCACTTCGACCGGCAAGGCAAGATTTCCCGCCAGCCCATCGCGCAAGCTGGTGACCTTGTTCATCGGTGCCAGCAACAGGCGGCCCACTGGAATGCCCCCGAACTGGCGATCGAAATGATCCAGGCTGCGCTGAATTTCCAGTGTCAGGCGTTCAAGCACGCTGTCCAGGCCTTCGCTTTCCAGCAGTGTCTGATTCACGCCCATCGTGCGCGTCATGCACAACTCGCCGTCCAGCGTCAGCGTCAGCAGCCCTCCCGTTTCGATGAACGAAAAAACCGCCAGCGCCCGCCCGGGCGTTTCCAGTCGGGTGGCCACGTTGCGCTGGGCAGTTTCCATGATGTCGATGATGGTGAGGTTCAACCCAGCGTTGGTTGCGAGCACAGCCTCCTCTGCAAGCAGGGTGTTTTTTGCCGCCACCGCAAAAATCTGCCGAACATGGCTCACATGCTCGGGATGTGGCACTTGCAGCACATCCACCGTGCCGTCGTCCGCATGAAAATCGAGCATGTCCTGGATCTGCCAGCGCACCGCCGATTTGAGTTCCTCTACGGGAACGTTCGGCGCATCAAGCAAGCGCAGCTTGTAATCAGCTGGATTCAACACGAGGCTGACCGGGCCCTTGCCATGCAACTGGGCCAGCGCCTCGTTCCAGTTGTCGCCCTTGACCGACACCACACCGGCGGCAAGCAACCTGGGGACGGCCACCCTGCGGTCAACGCGCGCAAATGCAACACGTCCCGGAAGACGTAAATACGCTGTTAACCCCTGCTCGCTCGCTCGACGGAAAAACCGCATGTGCCGGACCTGAAAATTTTTTTGAACTTAAATAAATAAGTCGTTGTTGTCAAAGGATTTAACCTGGATCAATACATCTCGCGCAGGTAAATCAGGGGTTTGCTGCCGCGATGCAGGCCGAAGCTCGCCCGCGCCGACGGATTGTCGTCGTAGTCGGGGCCGCTCCAGCGCCCCTGCAACCAGCTTTTCGAAGCCGCTGCGCTGGCGGCCGCGGCGCCACCGACGCAGGTGCTGCCGCCGGCCACGGCGCCCAGCTGCAGCGCGAGGTCTACGCTGCCGGTATTGCCCGTCCCCGGCGCTGATAACCGCAGATTGCCACGGCCCGCATTGAAACGCCCGAACAGCGTGACCGACGTGTTGCACGCGTTGAGATCGCGCTGCCAGTTGGAGAGCGCCACATTGGCATCCGCAAGCTGCGTGCAGTGATCGTCCGCATTGAGAACAAAGCCGCTGCCGTTCCAGTAGCGGGTCTCGATCGGAACCGGCAAGCCGAGCAGTTCCGAGCCATGGGCATTCGACAGGATCAGTTGACCAAAGCGGATTCGATTACCGGCGTCGAAGGCGATGTTCGCAAACAGCGCAGGCGTGAGGGTGTCGACAGTGCCGTTGCCGGACACGGCCGCCTCGGCGATATCCTGGATGTTCATCGTCAGGCTGATGTCCGCAATGAAGGGCGCGACCGGAACAGTGCGCACAAACGCAATTTCATCGGCCGCATTGGCAATCAGGGTGCCCATCCCGCCACCGCTCGCCGTGACAGTCGGCGCGCCCAGCAAGCCGATATCCAGATTGCCGGTGACGGGGGTATGGCTTTGCACGGCTCCGGCGGGCGTGAGCTTCCACAGTGCGCCCGCATAGTTGAGCGTGGTGGCGCCTGCTGCATTCTTCGCCGTGATCGTGGCCTGCGGCAGCGTAAGGTAGCCGAAAGGCTGGCCGGCGTAGGTGAACGAGCGCGTGGCGCAGGTGGTGTCGTTGAACGTCTTGAATACAGGCACGCTGGCGGGCGCCAGGTCGAAATGATCGGGAACGAAACGGCCGACGTTGACGGCTGCCGATTCGATCGTTCTTTCAGCCACGGTGGAGCCGTCGGCCGCATCCACCGCCGCAAAGCTGGCGTCGGCCAGTTTCATGGCGAAGGCGCCGACCTCGGAATAGCTGGCGTTGCTGGTCGTCACCGTTCCGGAAACGGCCGTCCACGTGCCGGTCGACACCCCGCCGAGGGTACAGCCGGCCGCCGGCAGCACGCAGGCGGTCAGGCTGGCCGCCGGACTGCCGGCGTAATTCGAGGTGGTAACACCGGCGGCATTGCGTGCCGTCGCCGCGATGCTGAACGGCTGGCCGGCCTTGTGCACGTTGCCGCCGGCGACTGCGATGTTGGCCAGCGCGCGCGTGGTGCCAGCGGTGGCGCTGCTGGCATCGCTTGCCGTCACGCCGCCGAAACTCGCTGGGCGGATGGCGAAATTGTCGGTCGAGCAGGCGGTAATCGTCGGTGCCCCCGTTGCCGGATAGCGCATGCGGATCCGCGCATTGCGCCAGACATCCGGTTCGCTGATGCCTGCCAGCGTCTTGCGCCCCAAGTCAGCCGCCATGAAAGTGAGCGTCCCCAGATTCTGGATCAGGCCATATGTGGCGCAGTTGGCACCAGCCGAAGCATCGACGAGTTCCAGCCTTACATCGCCGGCAAAGGTGGTATCCACGGCCGTTGCGCCGCCATTGATCGCGACGACATCGAGGCCGAAGGCGCCTGCGGCAATCTTGGTCCTGATCACGCCGCTCACGCTGCCGGCGGCCGCACTTGTTTCAAAAGCATTGAAGCCGCTGGGTGCAGATGTCACGGGTGGCGCAACGACCGCTAATGTTGCCGTCGCAGGCCCAATGGGGCCGGAATCAGGAGATGTCACCAGCCCGGTACTGTTGAGATAACTGCCCGCCACCGCCGAAGTCACAGACACGCTGACCATGCAGGAATTGTTGCCTGCGAGCTTCGCCCCACTGAGGCTCAGGGAGGAACCGCCAGCAACAGCCGTCACCGTCCCCCCACACGTGTTGTCCACATTGGGCGTGGCTGCATTCCTGAGATTGGCTGGATAGGTGTCGGTAAAAGCGATGTTGTCGGAATTTCCAGGTGGGCTGTGCTTGATGGTGATAGTGAGCGTGGTGGAAACCCCGATGGCAATGGAACTCGGGCTGAAGCTTTTAACTACGGATGAAAGACCTGCCCATGCAGCCGGCGCAAACATACCCGTCACCCCCGCGAGGATGGACATTGAAATGGTGCGGAGAATAGTCTGCCTCCAGTTTTCAAATACGGCCCGGATGAAAGCGACGGACATGATGGCATCCCAATCAATACGGTTCATGATCATTTCGAGAAACTCGCCCGAATCTGCCGTTCGACATAATCCACCTCGCCAGTCAGGCCCGAAGTCGCAGTCGATGTGATCTGGTAGACCTCGACCGTATCGGCGCCATCGGCATACGTGCCGGAGTGGACGCAGTTTACGTTAACGGAAAACGTGGCAAGTGCACCGGTGAGCACCAGAGGGGGGGAGACGGCTGCGCACGAGGGTGCGGGGTTCTGCAGCAACTGCCACGCCGCCCATTCGATGCCGGCGCGCGCCGCCTGGTAGGCGCGTCCGCCCTGAAGGTCCAGCGCGCTGCTGAGGTGGCTGGTGCGCGACAGCGTCACCATGTAGGTCGCCAGCGCGGCCAGGATAACCAGAAGGAAGATCGCCGTGGGCAGGACGAAACCGGATTCGGTGCGCGGCTTGCGGGTCATGGCTGATTGCTCACATGGGTGGTGGCATAGAGTTGCACGGTCTCGCCGGCCTGCCTCAGCTCCAGCGTCATGCCGACCAGGCCGCCGCGCTCGGTGACGCCGGGCCGGTAGTCGAAGCTGCAGGTGCTGACATTCGTGGCCAGCAGGGCGCTCGACACGGGCACAGGCGGTGGTGTGGGCTGAGCAGCGGCGATGGCATAGCCCCAGTAGCGCGTGAGGGTGCCGGCCCCTGGATCGCAAACATAGCTCACCGGGCCTTCGACGACCTGGAAGCGGTTTCCGGGTGAGGCCAGGGGAAACTGCTTGGCGGCAATGGCGATGTTGGCCACGCTGCCGGCCGCACCGGCATAGGAGGAGAGCGTATTGCCCGCCACCGCCCAGGCGTCGGCGCCCGGAATGCCGAGGTTGTACACCGCGATGCGGTCGCCGGCCTGCATGGCGATAGGCGGCCCCAGCACATCGAAGCTGGTGTCGGCAGTGGTGAAATCGAGGATGTCGCCGCCACCCTGCGCCCGGTAGCGCCCGCCGCTGCGGGTCGCGAGAAACTCCAGATGCACGACGTTTCCCACCGAGGTGACGCGCACGCTGTTGGGCAGCGCCAGCCGGATGTCGCGTGCCATGCGACGCAACGCGGTGTCGGCCGCGTCGGCCAGCCGCGCGCGGCGGTCCTGGGCCACGTAGCTTTCCAGCGGCGCACGCAGGAACACTGCCACCATCGAGCCGACGATGGCGGTGATCACGATGACGATGATCATCTCGATCAGGGTGAAGCCGGCTTGATCAGAGGTTGGGCGCATGACGCGTGCGATAGCCGGAGAGGCTGATGCCCAGGTTGCCGGGGGCGGTGACGGTGACGGTCACAAGCAGGGTTTCGCCGGCCGGGATGCCGATGAGGGCGGCCGGCTGCACCTGGACCGCAGCGGAATAGCCGGCCAGCCCGGTCACGGCAGTGCCGCTGAGGTCGACGATGCTGGCCATCATGGAAAAGCCATCGTAATCGTTGACGTTGTCGAACGGCGTGAGGTTGGAGTAAC
>JAABQU010000284.1 GCA_011391285.1 Thiobacillus sp. | reverse complement strand
CGGGCGAGATGATCGTCAACTCGATTATCGGCAGTCTGCTCGTGTACACCTTCCTCGGCCTGGCGCTTGAAGCAGGCGCGATCTACACGCTGTGCACGGCGCTGGGCGAGTTCTTCTATCACACCAATATCAAGACGCCGCGCTAAGTCGGGTTCTTCTTTCAGCGCCCCGAGATGCACCGTATCCATCGCCAGTACAACCGCCACAAGAACAATTACGGGGACATCACCTGGTGGGACATGCTGTTCGGGACCTACGAGAACCCCAGGGAGTGGGTTCACACCTGCGGCTTTGACGATGCAAAGGAACAGCAGCTGATTCGGATGCTCGCCTACAAGGATGTCAACGATGGGGCGTGACACCTTGCACACGATGCCCCGCCGCCTCCACCTCACCCGCTCCCACGCCATCCTGCGCATCAAGCGGCGCCTCGAACAGGACAGCTTCCCGCGCATGCAGATGAGCCTGATCGTCGGCCTCACCGGCGTGGCGGGCCTGCTGTTCTCCTTCGTCATGCTGCAGCTGGGCGTCACCAGCATGGCGCTGCGCTATCCGCTGGCGCTGCTGATGGCGTATGGCGTGTTCCTCGTGCTGCTGTGGCTGTGGCTGCGCACCAGGGCGGAGGATTACGTGGACATTCCCGACCTGTCCGGGCTGATGCCGAGCGGGTCGGGTGACTGCTCCCCTGCATTCGAGGGCGGCGGCGGCAACTTCGGCGGGGGCGGCGCCAGCGGGTCGTTCGACGGGCCGGCGTCGTTCGCGCCGGTCGAATCCGATTCCTCACCGCTCGCCGAAGCGACAAGCGCGGTGGGCGATGCCGACGAGCTCGCCATTCCCCTCATCGCCATCCTCTTCGCGCTCGGCCTCGCGCTGGCTTCGCTGTACGTGGTCTATCTCGCGCCGATGCTGTTCGCCGAACTGCTCGTCGACGGCGCGCTGTCCTACGCGCTCTACCGCAGGATCAAGGCCGCCGATTCGCCACACTGGCTCGAATCCGCCGTGCGCCGCACCGCCCTGCCCTTCGTGCTGACCGGCGTCTTCGTTTCTATCACCGGCATGGCAATGGCGGCGTATGCGCCTGGTGCGCATTCGATCGGCCAGGTCATCCAGCACACTCCAACCCAACGGTAACCCCGCTTATGCGCATCGAAGGCACTCTGACAAAATGGAACGATGATCGCGGCTTTGGATTCATCACGCCCACTCAGGGCGGACCGGAGGTATTCGCCCACATCTCCGCCTTCCCGAGGGGCGGCCAGCGGCCCCGGCTCGGCGAGCGTCTTTCCTTCGAGATCGGAATCGGCAAGGACGGAAAGCAGCAGGCAAAGAGCCTTGTGTGTCCCACCCGCCCGGCCGAAAAACCTTATCGCCTGAGCGAACCCGCTAAACGCCCCCACAAGCCCGGTCTGCTGGGGCGGCTGATTCCGCTTGGATTCGTGGTTGCCCTGGGCGCCTACGGATACAGCGAATATACCGGCCGCGTGAATCCGCAAACCGTAACCGAATCCCAAACCAGCGATACGGTGACCGCCTTTGAATTTAGCGACTCCATGGCAACTGCAGCACAACCAAGCGACTCCCCGGTATCCGTGTCCTTTCATTGCGACGGTCGAACCCATTGCTCGCAAATGACATCTTGCGCCGAGGCTAAATTTTTCCTACGAAATTGCCCGAACGTTAAGATGGATGGAGACAGGAATGGACGCGGTCGCGGTGATGGCGTCCCATGCGAACAACAGTGGTGCCATTAGCAGACAACGGGTTACGGCAGCAGCATGAAAACACTTTTTTCCCTGATCGAATCCCCCTTCCACCCTGATTTCAGTGCCTTGTACCAGACGCTCGGCATTGCAGCGGAGCGTTTCAACTCGGCCCGCAATCTTCACCGGGCGTTGCAGAAACAGTCGCCGGATTTTTTCGTTGGGGAATTCATCTACGGCTGGGGCAACAACTACGCGGGGGCGAACGTCTCGAATCTGGACGTCACGATCCGGACCCTGCAACGCTTTGCACCGCAGGCGAAGGTGATCGTGTTCATGCATCCCCGCGAAGAAGACCATATCGGTAAGCTGCTGGAACTGTTTCCCATCCATGCGGTGTTGGCCTACCCGGTGTCAGAGCAACAGATGCAGGCAGCATTACAAATCCAGACGTGAACCTTAAGTGCAGAAATCAAAGGGGCCAGGCTGAACGGAGTTTCGAGTAGCCTGAGAATCAGCTTCGAATGCACTCGGCGCCATCCATCAGCGCCACCCTTTCAGTTCTGTCTTGCTTGCCCCGCACATGATGAAAACGTCTACGCTGAAGACACCCTCGCCACTTGGGACGCATCAGCATGGATCACACCCACCCCACTCACCCTCCCGTGCATTCGGATCGTCCGGCCGGCGAGGAGTCGCTGAACTACACGGCGTTGGTCGCTACGCTCCACTGTCTGCTTGGCTGTGCCATTGGCGAAGTGGCGGGCCTGCTCATTGGCACCGCCCTTGGCTGGAGCAACGCAGCGACGATCGCGCTGGCCGTCGCCCTGGCGTTCGTCACAGGCTTCGCCTTCACTGCGTTGCCGTTCCTGCGACGGGGCTATGCACTCAAGGCAGCGCTGCGTATCGCCTTTGCCGCTGACGCTGCGTCCACCACGATCATGGAAATCGTCGACAATTCGCTCATGCTCGCGATCCCCGGAGCGATGGCTGCCCCCATCGATTCCCTGTTCTTCTGGGGCAGTATGCTGGTGTCGCTCGCTGTCGCAGGTATCGCGGCGTATCCGGTGAATCGTTGGCTGATAGCCAGGGGCAAGGGCCATGCCGTCTCGCATGCACACCATTGAGGACGTTCAAAACGCCAACTCTTTCAATGCACGACAATAAAAAACAGACCCGGGTTTTTGCGCCATGCTTTCGGGCGATTACGTGAGCTCGCACCTGGGCTGTCAGGACAATTAGCCAATGAGCATCACCCCCTTCCAGGCGCTGGCCTGCCCGCTGGACGGCACGCCCTTGCATTGCATCGGTTCCGCCTGGCGCTGCGCGTCCGGCCACAGTTTCGACATCGCCAGTCAGGGCTACACGAACCTGTTGCCGGTGCAGCACAAGCGCTCGCGCGATCCGGGCGACAGCAAGGAGATGGTCGCGGCGCGGCGGCGTTTTCTCACGGCCGGCTTTTACCAGCCGATCGCCGCTGCGGTGAGCCGGGCCGTGCTGGCCGATCTGCCTGCGGACGCGAGCATCAGTTGCCTCGATGCCGGATGTGGCGAGGGTTACTACATGCGCCAACTGGCCGCAGCGGTGGGGGATGAACAGACGCTGGCGCTGCTGGGGCTGGACATTTCCAAGTGGGCCGTGTTGTCGGCGGCGAAACAGGACAGGCGCCCCAGCTGGGTGGTGGGCAGCAACGCCAACCTGCCGGTGTTGCCGGGCACGCTGGACCGCGTGCTGTGCATGTTCGGCTTCCCGGTGTATGCGGAGTTTGCGCGAGTGCTGAAGCCGGGCGGCCTGCTGGTGCAGGTCGATGCCGGGCCCGATCATCTGCGCGAACTGCGCGAGATCATCTACCCCAGCCTGAAACCGGAACGCCCGGCCGACCTGCAAACGCCGGCAGGCTTTCGCCGCCTGCCGGCGGAAACGCTCCGCTTCCCGATCGAGTTGACCAGCGCCGAGCAGATTGCCGACCTGCTGGCGATGACGCCACACCTCTTCCGCGCCAGTGCCGAAGGCCGCGCGGCGGCTGCGGCGTTGACCGCGCTGTCGCTCAGCGTGGAGGTTCGGCTGACGTGTTTTGAGCGGGGCCAGGCCTAGAAGATATTTCTCACTCGAAAATGGGTTCAGACCATTTGTTGAATCTCATGTCCCCGCCGGTTCGCGGATACATCACCGGCTCCGTTCTCAGTGCAGACATGGCGCAACCTCATGGTCGGAGGACTTTGCGCAGCAGACTTGGTTGCGGCCGCATTGCTTCGCTTCATAAAGCGCTAGATCTGCGGCGCGAATCATTTCGTCAGCCGTATTGCCGTGGCCGGGGTAGCCCGATACGCCGATGGACAAGGTGGCAACGAGTTCGGCGCCGCCGAAGGCAATGCGCAAGTCCGCAAAATCCTGCCGCACCAGCTCCGCCCGCTTTCGCGCCGCTTCCAGCGGCATATCCGGCAGCACCACGACAAACTCCTCGCCGCCATAGCGGCAGGGAATGTCGCTGCTGCGGGCGTGATGCTGTAGCAGGCGGCCTAGCGTTCGCAGCACCTCGTCGCCAGCCGGGTGGCCATAGGTGTCGTTCAGCCGCTTGAAGTGGTCGACGTCGACCATAAGGATGCTGAGCGGATGCCCCTCACGCCCGGCGCGGTCCAACTCGCGCCACAGGGTTTCCTCCAGGTAACGGCGGTTGTAGAGGCCGGTAAGCGGGTCGCGGATCGCCTGCTCGCGGAGCTGCGCCTGCAGCGTCCGCAGCTCCGCTTCGACACGCTTGCGCTCGGCCAGCTGCATATCGAGCACGTTGCGCTCGGTGATGTCGAGCATGAGGCCGTACCAAAGGATGGCGCCATCCGCTTCGCGGGTGGGTACGGAACGGCAGTCGATCCAGCGTTCGGGCTGGCCCGGACGGCAGACGCGAAATTCGACGCGGAACAGCGCCATCGTCCGCGCCGTTTCGGCGATGGTGGCCTCGATGCGCGGCCGGTCGTCAGGGTGCGCGAGGTTATGGAGCGGCGCCATGTCATCCTTCACGTCCTCGGGCCTGAGGCCGTAGATTTCCTCGATGGCCGAACTGACGAAGGGGAAGCTGGCATGGCCGTCGGGCGAGAGGCGGAAGATGAAGGCCAGGCCGGGCAAGTTGTCGACGAAGTGCCTCAGTTTGCGCTCGGCCTCGCGGATAGCGGTGATGTCGCGGCCGAAGGCGAGCGCGCCGATGATCCGCCCGGCGGCATCTCGTTCAGCGGCGACTCGAATCTGGGAGAAGATCGATTCGCCAGTGGCCAGGGAATGGCTAAGTTCGACGGTCGTCGCCTCGCCTGACCCAATCGCACGCACTACGGCCTGTTCGATGTCGGCAAAGCGGTTGTCCGGCCAGACCTCGCCGGCGGTTTTGCCGATCAACTCCGCCTCCGTAACTCCTAAGTCGCGAGACAGCTTCTGGTTCAGGTAGAGGATGCGACCTTCGCGGTCGTAGCGCATGATAGAGTCCGGCGAGCTTTCCGTCAGGTTGCGGAATTCCTGCTCGCGCGGGCAGAGCGAGGTGAAACGCTGATTCTGCGCACAGGCCTCGGAATGCTGCATGCGGTTTTTTGCATCCGTTTCCAGGGCATGGTGAACCGCGCTCAGCACCTGGTCATCCGCCACGGTTGAAACCTGAAGGACCTCGTCCACCCCAAGTTTCATGAGCTGTATGATCGTTGCCTTGTCGGCCCCACCGTCCAGCACGATCACGGGCAACGTGTAACCCTCTTCACGTAGGGTCTGCAGGACGCCTAGCCCATGCATATCACCCAGCTCCAGGCCGAGCAGGATGCAGCCGGCTTGCATTGGGTGCAGTCGATCAAGGAACTGCCGGCCACTCGCAGAAGCACATACCGCATGGCGATGCGATTCCAGCATGACGGCCAGGCGGTGGCGCTGATCGGCGTCGGCGTCCACGATGAATACCACTGGGTGCAAGCTGATGTTCAGAGCTAAATCCAATCCAACATTCGTTGACTGCAACATCCGCTAGTTCGACGAGACACAATATAACCCATAACGTTTTCATGGTTAACATATCAAGAGTAAATCAAGACACTCACCTGTAAGGTCACCTAAAAAAATGAACTTTCGATGAAAATTAAAGGGTCAGTTCAGGCTCGAATATACGAGCGCCCTCATCAATCGCATCGACCACAATCCCTCCATCAATGCCCCGCCCCCTCCACTTGATCAGGCGTTCGTTGACGCCCCGCTCCACTGGACACGCAGCGATACGCCGCTATTCTTTAGCGAGCCGTCCGAAAACCGGGAGAAACGAAGCATGAAAGCGATCGTGATGCACGCCCCTGGCGCGCCGCAGGTTCTCAGCCTCGCCGACGTGCCGCCCCCTAAGATCGCCCATGACACCGACCTGCTGGTGCGCCTGAAGGCAGCCGGGGTCAATCCCATCGACACCAAGCTGCGCGCCAAAGGCACCTACTTCCCCGAGCGCATGCCCGCCATCCTGGGCTGCGACGGCGCGGGCGAGGTAGAGGCAGTCGGCGCCGGTACGAGTCGCTTCAAGCCGGGCGACGCCGTCTACTTCTGCAACGGCGGCATCGGCGGCCATCCCGGCAACTATGCCGAGTACGCCGTGGTGGACGAGCGCTTCGCGTCACGCAAGCCGACAAACCTGGACTTCAACCAGGCCTCCGCCGCGCCGCTGGTGCTCATCACCGCCTGGGAGGCCCTGTACGACCGCGCCCGGATGACGGCCGGCGAAACTGTGCTGATCCATGCCGGCGCGGGCGGCGTGGGCCACGTCGCCATTCAACTGGCCAAGGCGGCGGGGTGCCGCGTGCTCACCACCGTCGGTTCCGCAAGCAAGGCCGCTTTCGCCAGGCAACTGGGCGCCGATGAAATCATCCCTTACCGCGAAACCCCTTTCGTCCAGGCCGTGCTGGACCTGACCCAAGGCCAAGGCGCCGACATCGTGTTCGACACCGTAGGCGGCGGCACCTTCAGCGACAGCTTTGCCGCCGTCCGCCCCTACGGCGATCTCGTCACCCTGCTCCAGCCCGGGCCGGAAACCGACTGGAAGATCGCCCGCCTTCGCAACCTGCGCGTCAGCCAGGAACTGATGCTCTCCCCCATGTTCTTCGGCTGGACCGAAGCACAGCAACACCAGGCGTGGATTCTCGAGCAATGCGCAGTGCTGTTCGAAGCCAACACGCTGCGCGTTCACGTGGACAAGATCCTGCCGCTTGCTGAAGCCGCCGAGGCGCATCGACTGATTGAAGCCGGCGAGTTGACCGGAAAGGTGGTCCTCGCCATCGACTGATCCGCGCACGAAGGAGCCGCAGAGGCACAGCACAACGCAGTCACGTGCGGCACGACGGCGCTGCCGATCCTGCAGACGACAGACGACCACGTCGTCAACGAGAGCTCGATCACCCCGCAGGGGGCTGGGGTTGTGACGTGCTCATCAATTGTCGGATTGGTTTTCGATTGGCGGCAGTCTATCTTACTGGGAAGCGTCACAAATAATCGAGCCTGGCCTTTTGATCGTTTGAAGTCCCGCGTCCGTTGAAGGGAGTTCGTCATGACACCTCTTCCCCGACTCACCCTTCGCGAGCTGCGCGTTCGCGCCGTCAATGTTCCGATGCGGCTTCCGCTGCAAACCAGCGGGGGCACGATCACGCTTGCTCCACTTGCGTTGATCGACCTCCTCACCGAAGAGGGCGTGACCGGGTCGGCCTATCTTTTCTGCTATACGCCGCTGGTCCTCAGGCCCGTCACCGTGCTCCTCGCCAACCTGGCTGCGCTCATCGAGGGCGACCCGGTCGCGCCCCTCGAACTCGTTCAGAAGCTCCAGCGTCAGTTTCGTCTGCTGGGATCAAAGGGGCTGGCAGGCATGGCGATGGCCGGTATCGACATGGCGGCCTGGGACGCGCTCGCCCGGGCTCATGCCATGCCGTTGGCCAGGCTGCTGGGCGGCGTGCCGCGGCCGATCCCGGCCTACAACAGCTGCGGCCTGGGGATGATCGGGAGCGAACGCGCCGCGGCCGAAGCCGAACAGCTGGCGGCCCCGGGCTTTGCCGCAATCAAGGTCAGGCTGGGCTACCCCGACCTTAAGGCCGACATCGACGTGGTGCGCGCCGTCAGGCGCTCGATCGGGGACGAGGTGCAATTGATGTCCGACTACAACCAGGCGCTCTCCGTGCCCGAAGCCGTGCGTCGCATCGATGCCCTGACCGGCGAGGGCCTGTACTGGGTGGAAGAACCAACGCTCGCGGACGACTTCACTGGCCACGCCCAGATTCGCATCAAGTCCAGGCTCCCCATCCAGATGGGCGAGAACTGGTGGGGGCCGCACGAGATGGCGCAGGGCATCGCGGCCGGTGCGTCCGACCTCGGGATGCCTGATGCCATGAAGATCGGCGGGGTCACCGGCTGGATGCGGGCGGCAGCCATTGCCGAGTCGGCGGGCCTGCCGCTTTCGAGCCATCTGTTCCCGGAGATCAGCGCTCACCTGCTGGCGGTTTCCCCGACGTGCCACTGGCTGGAATACGTCGACTGGGCCCACCCGGTGCTGCAGGAGCCGCTCAGGATCGAGAACGGATATGCAATCGTCCCGGACGAACCGGGAAGCGGCGTCCGCTGGGATGAGGCAAACGTCGAACGCTACCTCGCGGCGTGAGCCGATGACCTGCCAAAAAGCGCCGACCAGGCCAGGCTCGCCGGTGTAATCGGAGGAGCCGGGCTCGACTATTCCGCGTCCCAAATTTCCAGCGTCCCCGCGCTCAGCCCCCCCCATTACCGGCTGGCCTGTGCCCTTTTCCACGCCGCTGGCGGCATGCCGACCATGCGCTTGAAGGCGCGCGAGAACGCGGCTTCTGAGTCGTAGCCGACGTCGAGCGCAACGGTCGCCACGGTGCGATTCGATTCCCGCAACAGCCTGCTGCCCAGTTGGATACGCCAGTTGGCCAGGTAGTGCATCGGCGGATCGCCCAGGTATTGCACGAAGCGTTCATGCAGCGCGGAGCGCGACAGGCCGACCTCGCGGGCAAGCTCGTCGACCGTCCAGTCATGATCCGGATGCTCGTGCATGAGCTCGAGCGCCTTGCCGACGAAGCGGTCGCGCAAGCCGGCGAGCCAGCCCGTTGCGTCCTCGGGCAGGCTGTCGAGATAGCGGCGGGCGGCGTCGACGAACATCATCTCGGCGAGCCGTTCGAGCACGGCGTCGCCGCCGGGACGCGGGCTGTTGGATTCGACGACGGCCTGCTCGATCACGCGATTGGCCCAGCCGCTGGCGCGCTCTGCCGGCAGATGCAGGATGCGCGGCAGCGCCGCGATCAAGGGGTTGAACGGCCGCAGATCGCAGCCGAGGAATCCGCAGATGGCAATCGTGTCGGCGTCCTCGACGGGCAGC
>JAABQU010000283.1:7517-9360 GCA_011391285.1 Thiobacillus sp. | reverse complement strand
TCGCATCGGCACAGATCTTGGCTTCCGAGTTGGCCATGTGACCGGACTTGGGCACGGGCTTTTTATCGGAGGACGGCACGGCGCAGGCATCCCCGATGACATGGATGTTGGGGTAGCTTGCGATGCCATAGGTCAACGGATTCACCGGTACGAAGCCCGTGCTGTCGAGGGGCAAACCCGCTGCGATAGCGCCGGCGCGCTGGTTGGGAATGTAGTTCAGCACTTTGGCTTTGTTGACGGTCTTGGTGCTGGTCACGATCGAACGCGTGCTGGAATCCACCGATAGCACCGTCGCATTGGGGTAGTACTCGATGACGCCGGCATGGGTCACGTTGAAGGCATGGCCGAAGGCTTCCGGTTCGGCAGTAATGCCGGCGTTGGCGTCCAGCACGATGACCTTGGCGCCGGTGCGACCCTTGCGCTTCAGGTAATCGGCCACGACGCAGGCCCGCTCGTAAGGTCCGGGCGGGCAGCGATAGGGCGCTTTAGGCACGGTCATGACGAAGGTTTCGGTACTGCGCATCGCCGCCAGCTGGTTCTTGAGCAGGGTGGTTTGGGGACCGGCCTGCCAGGCGTGGGGCGTCAGGTTCGGGTTCCAGTTGCCTGCAGCCGGTACGAAATCGATGCCCGGCGACAACACCAGATGGTCGTAGGGCAGCACCTTGTTACCGCTGGTCGTGCTGACCGTCAGCTTGTTGCCTGGGGCATCGATGGCGACCGCGCGGCCTTGCATCACGGTCACGCCGTGGTTGGCCTTCAGGGAATCGAAGCCCAGGGTGATCCGGGTCATCGATAGCTCACCCGTAACGACCAGGTTGGAGAGAATGCAGGATACGTGGTTGGGGTTGGCGTCCACCAGGGTGACCTGGACGTTGCCGCCCCACATGCGCACATACTTGGCCAGGGTGGCGCCGCCGAAGCCGCCGCCCACCACGACCACGCGCGGGGCCGTGGCGGCTGCGCCAACCGCACGGGGGACGGCAGCGAGGGCGGATATCGCGCCGGCCAGCTTGAGGAATTGCCTTCTGTTCAGAGTATTCATTGTGTTTTCCTCCCGGAATTAATCGTCGCCGTTGCCGGGCAGGGTGGATAAGTAATCGGAGATCAGTCGCAACTGCTCGTCCGTATAGCCGCGGGCCTGACGTTCCATGATGCCTTCGATGGGGCGGTACTTCATCTCGATCAGGTCATTGAAGATGTCCTTGCCAGCGATTTCTTCGAATCCCGGCCCGGCCCCGTTGGTGCCGTGGCACTGGGCGCACTGGGACGCCAGCAGGCGGCCCGGCTCGGCGGCACTGGTCGGCACAGCGGCGACCAGAAGCGCGGCGCCAGCCAGCACGGCGCGTGTAAAAATGGAAATATCCATGTGATGATTCCTTGGGAATTGACGACGACAGCAGGGAACCTGCCATGCATGCCTTTCAGGCATGGTTCACAACGGCAAGCGGAAAAAAACCTTTATAGCGCCATGGAGAAATGTTGCCGCCTATGACGATTTCCCGTCATTGCGGTGCTGGATGGCAGTTTCAGAGTGGAATGTTTAAAGGATTTGATGTCTGTCTCCTATCTAATGAATCAATATGAATGCAAAGGTACTCGGGCAGGGTAGAGCGACGACCGTGCCAGGGATGCTTTCATCAAAAAAATCAAATAGATAGGTGATTCAGATGCGCTGGAAATCCGGGCAGGCTGGCTTCGCGGGGGATAAGTTGTCGCTTGTTGGAGACGGATTCAAGTAGATGTTTATAAGTCTATGTATTATTTAGACCTTGTTTGTCTCCTTTCAGCGACAGCCTTTGCTTGCGGGCGTCGGCAGGTGATCACGTGCGAAGTACAGCGTGTC
>JAABQU010000283.1:0-7507 GCA_011391285.1 Thiobacillus sp. | reverse complement strand
CAGTACGCGGACAGAACCCGAGCTCAGATATGGGAATTCCTTCCGCCCCGTTTATCACGAGCTGACGATGCCGCTTGGGGTTGCGGTACGACGGCGAATCATCTTGTCAGGGGGATGGCGCAAATGTTGGCCGCGATCGATTTCGGCAGTGCGTGATGCGAAGTGCCGAAGCAATCAAGCAGGCATGTCGTGGATTGAAGACATCGACGCACTTCGGATGTATGACGCTCCGATTCGGCGACGAAATTACTGGAACCGCACCTTACTTTGGCAGCGGGCGTGGGGTCGGTTTGAGGGGGGGGCGTAGCGGCGAATTGTAATAGCTTGGTTGGCGCAAATAAGTCGGCTTTTCGGCTGCTGCTGGCGGCTGGGGTTGCTGCTCCGCGCGGAGCCGGGCTTCCTCGGCTTCCTTCTCCTCCTGCTTGAGGCGCTGACTTTCCAATTCGCTGGCTTGTTCTTTGGTTCTTTTGAGCTGCTCCTCGGCCTGCCTGACCTGCTCCGCCGTGGGCGGTGGCGGCGTCGTCACCTGGTCGGCTTTGACCCCCCCGGGCGGCGGAGTGGATGAATAAGTGACGCGCCCCTTGCTGTCCACCCATTTGTAGATCGGGTCGGCAGCGGCGGGTTGACAGATCAAGACGGCAAGCAGAAGGGGGAAGGTATGGGGTGAAATCATCGTGCCTCCAATCTGATCGGTCCGCGGGTTGATCGGCTCATGGCTGCCTGACCCGAGGCGCGCTTTACATCCATTCAGTCTAGGCTTTTTTACTTGCAGCGCATGTCCGGCGTCAACTTCAGCCACTTCATCAGCCAGGCCTTCGCTCGCTCGCGTGCATGCCGCGTGGCGATTTTCTCTTCCGGCGTCTGGTCAGGGCGGAAATCGAACGCGCGACGCGCCATCGGGTATTCCTGGTATTCCACCGGCACACCCCGATCCCACAGTGCATAGAAGGCGCGGCCGCCGTTCATGCGGCGCAGTTCGAAATCCTCCTCGCCGATCAGGAACAGGATGGGCGTGTCGAGCTGGGCGATTTCGGGCGCAACGCTGAACAGCTGCTCGGGCTCGGGTGCGTTGGGGTTCTGCATGTGGCCGTAGTAGCTGACGATGGCGGCGATGTCGCCGCCGCGCTTGGCCGCCAGGCGGATGGCGTAGTAGGGGCCGCGCGACAGGCCGACGATGCCGACCTTGCCCTTGCAGACGTTCGGCAGCGACTTCAGGTAATCCAGCCCGGCTTCCACGTCCAGTTCGGTTTCGGGATTGTGCGCGGCGGGCCATCGCTCGATGAAACGGCCGCTCTGCCAGTCCGGGGCGACGACGAGAAAGCCCTGCGCAGCAAGTTCACGTACATGGGCGCGCTCGTCGCCTTCGTAGCCGCGCTTGGCGTGGATGAACAACACCGGCGGGAAGGGGCCCTTGCCCGCGGGCTTGGCGACTTCGATCGGAACCTCGGACCCGTCGGCAGCCTTGATGGTGGTTTTGCTCAGTTCGACCGTATTGGCGAAGGCTGAGGTGCCCAGCGCCGATGCTAAGATGGCGCCCGCAATGACGAGTCTTTTCATGGAATTCTCCGGTGTTTTTTCTGGCGCGTATTCTAGGCCCGCGCGCCCGGTTTCCTGCGCAGTCAAAAAGTACCCGTCGTGGCTTTCCCATTCTGAAGGGCACCCATGCCCCACCGGGTTTGACTATCCCACACTGCATGAATCCCCCGAGGGGCGCCCGTTCCCGTGAGCGTTTCCCTCGACGAGCCGGCGATTCAGCCGCGACTGCAACGAACCCTGGCGGCGGCGTGGATTTCGCTCGGTCTGCATGTGGCCGTGATCGCGCTGGTTCAGGTGGTGCCCCCGGCGACAACGAACACGATTGAATCCGTGATCGAGGCACGGCTGGTGTCGACGCACGCCGGGCCAACCGCCGAAGTAACGCCGCCGCCTGCGCCCGAAGTGGAAACACCGGAAGAAGCCCCGAAAGTGGCGCCGCTGCTTGCGCCGAGCGAGACGGCGCAAGCGCTGCCGGTGGCCGAGCCGCCAGAACCTCCGCCTGCTCCGCCGACGCCCCCTGTCACGATGCCACCGCCTGTCGAACCGGATCCGGCGCCTGCCCCGCAGCCTGCGGCCGCACCGCCGGCCGTGGCGGAACCGGCGGTGGCGACGATCACCAGTTCAGTCGACCTCAATTTCTATGGCGCGCGCGAACTCGATGTGCAGCCGCGCGCGCTGCGCGAAATCGTGCCGGACTATCCGGTGGAGGCCGACCGCCAGCGGCTGTCGGGCACGGTGCGTTTGCAGCTGAAGCTGGAAGCCGATGGCCGCGTCAGCGATCTCGAAATCGTCCAGGCCGACCCGCCCGACGTTTTCAACGAGTCGGCGATCCGGGCGTTTCGCGATGCGCGCTTTGCCCCGGCGCAAAGGAACGGCCGCCCGGTGCGCGCGCAGGTGCTGATCGAGGTGGTGTATGACTGGGAAGGTCGGCGCTAAATCAGTTTCGGGGTGCGGCCGTGGGCGGGGCGGCCAAACCCTGCAGGATGGGGCAGTCGGGGCGGTGGTCGCCGTGGCAGGCGTGCGCGAGCGTGACCAGGGTGCTGCGCATTTCGGTCAACGCGGCGATGCGGGCATCGAGGTCGGCGATGTGCGCTGCGGCCAGTCGCTTGACGTCGGCGCTGGCGCGTTCGGGGTCGTCCCACAGCGACAGCAGTTGCCGGATCTGGTCGAGCGAAAACCCGAGATCGCGCGCGCGGCGGATGAAGCGCAGCAGGTGGACGTCGCGTTCGTGGTACTGACGGTAGCCCGCCAGCGTGCGGCTGCTTTCGCGAATCAGGCCGATGCTTTCGTAATGGCGGATCATCTTGGCCGTCACGCTGCTGGCCTGCGCCACTTCACCGATATTCATCGTTTGCCTCCTTCCGGTTTCCAGCGTTTGAGCGTGAGCGCGTTCGTCACCACGCTGACGCTGGAGAACGCCATCGCCGCGCCGGCGATCACCGGGCTCAGGAAGCCGAAGGCGGCGAGCGGAATCCCCACCACGTTGTAGATGAAGGCCCAGAACAGGTTCTGCCGGATCTTGGCGTAGGTGCGTTTGGAAATGTCGATGGCATCGGCCACCAGCGCCGGGTCGCCGCGCATCAGCGTGATGCCGGCGGTGTGCATGGCGACGTCGCTGCCGCTGCTCATGGCGATGCCGACGTCGGCCGCCGCCAGCGCTGGCGCGTCGTTGATGCCGTCGCCGACCATCGCCACCGTCCTGCCGGCGGTTTTCAGTTGGCTCACCTGGGCTTCCTTGTCCGCTGGCAGCACCTCGGCCAGCACCTGATCGATGCCGAGCGCCGTGGCCGCCGCCTGCGCCGCGCCGCGGTTGTCGCCGGTGAGCATGACGGTGGCGATACCGCGCGCCTTGAGGTTTGCCACCCCGGCAGCGGCAGTGTCCTTGACCGCGTCGCCGAACGCCAGCACGCCGAGCGCGCGACGATCACTCGCCCGCGCCAGCCACGACACGCTGCGGCCCGCGGCTTCCTGTTCCGCTGCGACGGCGTCGAGCGCGGCGGTGTCGACGCCGTTCTCCGCCATCAGTCGGCGGTTGCCCAGCCACCAGGTTTCGCCTGCCGCCTCGCCGGAAATGCCGCGCCCCGGCAGCGCCTGCTGCCCCTGCGCGACCAAAGGCGTGACGGAAGCCGTCACCGCTTCGGCCAGCACCGCGCGCGCCAGCGGGTGCTCGCTGCCTGCCTGCAGGCCGGCCGCGATCGCCAGGACTTCATTGCGGTCGGTGCCGTCCGCCGCCACGCAGGCGGCCACGTGCGGCGTGCCGTCGGTGAGCGTGCCGGTCTTGTCGAACACCACGGTGGTGATCCGGTGCGCCAGCTCCAGCGCTTCGGCGTCCTTGATCAGGATGCCGTGGCGCGCGGCGACGCCGGTGCCGGCCATGATCGCGGTCGGCGTGGCGAGCCCGAGCGCGCACGGGCAGGCGATCACCAGCACCGCCACCGCGTTGAGGATGGCGATCTCGGCGTCGCCGCCCAGCATCCACCAGGCAACGAAAGTCACCAGCGCAATCACCATCACCACCGGCACGAACACCGCGCTCACCTTGTCCACCAGTCTTTGAATCGGCGCCTTGGCGGCCTGTGCGTTTTCCACCAGGCGGATGATGCGCGCCAGCGTGGATTCGGCACCCACCGCCGTGGTGCGCGCGACCAGCACGCCGTGCGCGTTGATGGCGCCGCCGGTCACCGTGTCGCCCGGCTGTTTGTCGACCGGCAGCGACTCGCCAGTGAGCAGGGATTCGTCGATCTGGCTTGCGCCTTCCTCGATCACGCCATCCACCGGCACGCGCTCGCCGGGGCGGATCACCACCCGGTCGCCGACGCGGATCGCATCGATCGGGAGGTCGCGGTCGACGCCGTCGAGGCGCACGCGGGCGGTGAGCGGGCGCAGCGCCTGCAGGGCGCGGATCGCTTCCGTGGTCTGGCGCTTGGCGCGCGCTTCCAGCCACTTGCCGAGCAGCACCAGGCTGATCACCACCGCCGACGCTTCGAAATACAGGTGCATGGCGTCGGCGCGGGTCAGCAGCAGGTACACGCTCAAGCCATACGCCGCGCTGGTGCCCACCGCCACCAGCAGGTCCATGTTGCCGCTGCCTGCGCGCAAGGCCTTCCAGCCGGCGCGATAGAAGCGTGCGCCCAGCCAGAACTGCACCGGTGTCGCCAGCAGCCATTGCAGCCAGCCCGGCAGCATCCAGTGCGCCCCGAAGAGGCTGCCGAGCATGGGCACGATCAGCGGCAGCGACAGCCCCATCGCCAGCGCCACCGGCCACCAGTCGGGCAGCATGCGCACCGGCGCGGCAGGCGCTTCGCCTGACGGCAGGGGCAGCTGCGCGCCGTAGCCCGCGCGCTCCACGGCGGCGATCAGTGCGGCGGCCGAGGTGCCCTGGGTCAGCTTGACGGTGGCCTGCTCGGTGGCGAGGTTCACGCTGGCCTCGAGCACGCCGGGCACCTTGGCGAGCGCTTTTTCCACCCGCGACGAACAGCTCGCGCAGGTCATGCCGGTGATGCTCAGGGAAAGGGATTCGGTGGGCACGCTGAAGCCGGCCTTCTCGATGGCGCGCTGGACCGCGGCCGCGTCGACTTCGCCCGATACGGTTGCGGTCTCGGTCGCCAGGTTCACCGTGGCGTCAGTCACGCCCGGCACCTGCTTCAGCACTTTCTCGACCCGCGCCGAGCAGCTCGCGCAGGTCATGCCCTGGATGCCTACAGAAAGTGGGGCGGCCATGTCGGACTCCTTTATCGATGCAGAGGGAGGCACCGTAGACCTTCCCATTATGGGAGAGTCAAGGGGGCTGACAAGTTGCAGGAAAAACCGTTCCGTCCGCCTCAGCGGCGGACGGTGCTGAGGGGGTAGTCCTTGGGCAGCAGCACCCACATGCGGCCGCGCTGCTTCATGCGGCCGGCGAGTTCGCCTGCGGCGTCGCCGAAGCCCCAGAAAAAGTCGGCGCGCACGCCGCCGCGGATGGCGCTGCCGGTGTCCTGCGCCATCACCAGCCGGTTCAGCGGCTTCGGCGAATTGGGCTGGGTGGTGGCGAGGAAGACCGGCGCACCGAGCGGGATGAAGCGGGGGTCGACGGCGATCGATCGGCCGCCGGTGAGCGGTACGCCGAGCGAACCGAGCGGGCCCGACAAACCATTGGGCAGTTCGCGGAAGAACACGAAGCTGGGATTGCTGGCGAGCAGGCCGGGCAGCTTGTCTGGGTTTTTCGCGCCCCAGTTCTTGATGCCCTGCATCGACGCCTGTTCCAGCTTCAACTCGCCACGCTCGACCAGCAGCTTGCCGATCGACTGATAGGGATAACCGTTCTGGTCCGCGTAGCCGACGCGCATATGCGAGCCGTCAGGCAGCTCGATGCGTCCCGAGCCCTGCACCTGCAGGAAGAAAAGTTCGACCGGATTTTCGACCCAGGCGATCGGCTTGCCCTTGAAGCCGTTTCCCTTGCCGTTGGCGGCCGCCTCGATCTCCTTGCGGGTGGAATAGGGCACGACCTTGTTGCCGACCAGCCGCCCGCGCAGACGCAGGCTTTTCAGTTCCGGATAGATGCTCGCCAGATCCACGGTGATCAAGTCGTCCGGCGCGGCGTAGAGCGGGTAGCGCGCCCGCTCGGTACGCACGCGGTCGCCTTTCAGCAGGGGCTCGTAGTAGCCCGTCACCATGCCCTCGGTCTTTCCGTCCTCCTGCGTGGCCTGGTAGGGCTGGAAACGCGTCTCAAAGAAGGCGCGCACCGCCGCTTCGTCAGGCGAAGTCATCCTGGCCGCTTCGGAACAGACGCCCTGCCAGGCCGTGCGCTTGACCAGCGTGGAGCAGCTGAGCAGAAAGGCGCCCCAGGTTTCACTGACCGTGTCGTCCCGCCAGTACGACACGGCGGCCCAGTCCACCGGCTTCAGCGTGGGGTAGGGCAGGACCGGGGTCGGGATCAGCGCCGGGGGCGAAACCGGCTCGGGCGCAGGCTGGGGCGCGGGCGTCGGTATGGGGGATGGCGCGGGGGGCGCCTGAGGGGGTTCCGCGGGCGGCGTCACCGCACAGGCAGACAACAACAGGGCGAACAGCCACGGGCTTGCGCGTAACAGCATCACGGGAGAAGATGGCTCAAGTCGACAACACCCGTCGAGTATAACAATGGAGAGGCTGCATCAATGGAAAGTCAGGGACTGGAATGGCTGTTGCTGGAAGCCGGGATTGCCCTGGGGCTGTTCGTGTTCATCGTGTGGTGGACGATGAAAAAGTGAAGCGACCGGGCTTGTATCAAGGCGGGCCCATCGTGCGTCCATCACTTTTGAATCACCCCCGGCATTTATTGATAGAGGTCACCCATGGCAGGACAACCTGAAATCACCAACATGGCGCTGTTCTGCGATTTCGAGAACATCGCGCTCGGCGTGCGTGACGCCAAGTATGCACAGTTCGACATCAAGAAGGTGCTGGAACGCCTGCTGCTCAAGGGCAGCATCGTGGTGAAGAAAGCCTATTGCGACTGGGACCGCTACAAGGAGTTCAAGGCGACCATGCACGAGGCGGCGTTCGAGCTGATCGAGATTCCCCATGTGCGCCAGTCCGGCAAGAATTCGGCCGACATCCGCATGGTCGTCGACGCGCTCGACCTCTGCTACACCAAGTCGCACGTCGACACCTTCGTCATCATCAGCGGCGATTCGGACTTTTCCCCGCTGGTGTCGAAGCTGCGCGAGAACAACAAGTACGTGATCGGCATCGGGGTGAAGGACTCGACCTCGGACCTGCTCAGCGCCAACTGCGACGAGTTCATTTTCTACGACGACCTGGTGCGCGCCCAGGAAGCCAAGAAGAAACGCACCGAGAAGAAGACGCCGGCCGCGAAGCCGGCTGCCAGTTCCGCCAAGGGCGCCGCACCCAGGACCGAGGAAGACCGCCGCCAGGGTGCGCTCGATTTCCTGGTGGAAACGGTGGAGGCGCTGATTGCGGAGCGCGGGTCGGACGAGAAGATCTGGGGCTCGAT
>JAABQU010000282.1 GCA_011391285.1 Thiobacillus sp. | reverse complement strand
CTGGACGAGATCGAGTCAATCCTGAAAATCCACTGCGCGCCGGTGACCTGGCCGATCGGAATGGGCAAGCGCTTCCAGGGCGTGTACCACCTGATCAAGGACGAGATCCTGCGCTTCAAGGCTGGCGAGGAAAACGCCGACCAGCAGTTCGAATCGCTGCAGGGTCTGGGGGAAGCGGCCTTGCGGGAGCGCTTCCCGCTGGAAGCCGACACCCTGCTGTCCGAAATCGAACTGGTGCGCGGCGCCGGTGCGAGCTTTCATCTCGACGACTTCCTCAAGGGCCGCCAGACGCCGGTGTTCTTCGGCTCCGGCATCAACAACTTCGGCGTGCGCGAAGTACTGCGCGCGCTGGCCGACTGGGCGCCGCCGCCGCAGCCGCGCGAGGCGGTCGAGCGCACGGTCGATCCCACCGAGCCCAAGTTCAGCGGCTTCGTGTTCAAGATCCAGGCCAACATGGACCCGCAGCACCGCGACCGCATCGCCTTCTTCCGCGTCTGCTCCGGCCGCTACACGCCCAACATGAAAGTGCGCCACCGCCGCACCGGCAAGGACATGAAGATCGCCAACGCGGTCGTCTTCATGGCCAACGAGCGCACCCGCATGGAAGACGCGGTAGCCGGCGACATCATCGGCATCCACAACCACGGCCAGCTGCACATCGGCGACACGCTCACCGAAGGCGAGGCCCTTCAATACAAGGGCATCCCCTACTTCGCGCCCGAGCTCTTCAGCCGCCCGCGCCTGCGCGATCCGCTGCGCGCCAAGCAGCTGAACAAGGGACTGCTGGAACTGGGCGAGGAAGGCGCGGTGCAGGTGTTCGAGCCCTTCGCCGACAACACCCTGCTGATTGGCGCGGTCGGCCAGCTGCAGTTCGAAGTCGTCGCGCATCGGCTGAAAACCGAGTACGGCGTCGACGCCAGCTTCGAGAACGCCGGCATCTACACCGCGCGCTGGGTCACCTGCGCGGACGCCCCGCACCTGGCCGAATTCACCAAGGCCAACACGCTGAAGCTGGCGAAGGACGTCGACGGCAATCTGGTGTATCTGGCGGATACGCGGGTGAACTTATCGCTGGCGCAGGAACGCTGGCCGAAGGTGGCGTTCCACGACACGCGCGAACATGGACAGGTGATGAGCTAGGGAAGAACTGAATGAATCAATTCCCGTCCCGGGCTCACACAAAGGATTCTTATGCAGGACAACTATGAAGCACTGGGCGTCTCGCCCGCTGCAACACCGGATTTGATCAAGGCTGCTTACCGAAAAAAGGCTGCCCAGTATCACCCTGACAAGAACCAGTCTCCGGATGCCCCCATGCGCTTCAGGGAAGTCCAGGAAGCGTACGAAGTGCTGTCTGACGCAGCGCGCCGCAAGGCTTACGACGAATACCGGCAACGCAATCTGATCGAAGACCCTTTGCCTGTCGCATGGGATATGTCGGGTCAATACATCCAGGACGCCCTTAAGTGAAAATATCCCCCTACTTTTCGGATCTCATCAAAAACTACATCGATGAGGTCGATGATCTGGTGACGGATTCAGAAGGCAAATCGGTGCTGCAAAAGCGCTTGAACGAGAAGCGCCGGGAAATCGATGCCATCCTGCCGATGATCGAGTTCAGCCCGGAAATGGTGGCGGTTGCGTTCTACGGCGCCTTCGATTTCAAGTCGAGTGACATCATGCAGCAGGTGGTTCTGACCGAACCCGGGGATGCCGCTTTCTTCACCTGGTCCGAACTCGAAAGCGAGATGGCGGTATCGCCCTGGGCCCAGCCGCTGATCGAGTCATCGCTGAAAGTGGACGGGGGCGATGCGTTCCTCGTCACCACGGCGGCGCTGGAATTCCTGCGCGGCAAGGATTCGCTGGCGACCCCGATGCGTGAATCGGAACCCGATTCCGAGCAGGACGAAGAAGACGAGGCGCCTGAGGACGAGGACGGATCCGATGACTTGAATGAGGCAGGTGCGGATTGGCTCGTCGAGCAGGGATTTGATCCGCTGGACCGTTAAGCACAACTATTCATCAAGAAGGACATGGCATGCACCCGGTTGTTTTGAAATCCTCGCAGTTGATTCTTGCCGGCGATATTGTCGGCGCCGAGCACGCGCTCGCAACCATTGCCGACGAACAGGGCGATCACGCGCTGGTAAGCCTCCTCGACGAATTGCAGCCCAAGGACCTGCTTGCCGTCATGCGCGAATTCGACTCGTCCAAGGAATCCGTGGTGAACATGCTGGTGACGCCCGAGCAATTCGCACGCTCGATCGTCCTGGAAAAAATGTATGGCGATCGCACGAGTGAAAGGCTGCGCGCCATGATCAATGCGGTCATCCACCGCGACTCCGATACCGTCCACGAATACCTGGAAGCCATGGCCGACATCGAGGGTGGCTGTGACACGCTGGCCGACTATTTTGCAGACCATTACGACGAAGTCTTTAGCTTTGCCTCCAGCGGAAGTTTTGTGCCGCAACTCGATCCTGATTCCGACGCCAAGACCCACAACACCTGGCTGATGGAGAAAATCGAGGAAATCGACCATGGCCTCGCTTTTGGCAACTTCATCGAAGACACGCGGCCGCTGCTCACCCGTTCGGAAGTCGCGGATGGCGACTGGATGGAAAGCGCATGGATTCTGCGCTACGAACTGCCGGACGCGTTCGAAGAAGTGATGATTATTCTGCGTGACCGTGCGCAAAAAATGCTGGAGCTGGCTGACACGGCTTCGATCCCGGCGCCCCCGGGTTCCGAGAATGCCGCGGGCGACGAAGAAGAGTCCGCCATTTAAGGACGGGACGCATGGCCACTGCACTCACGACGTTCGACAATCGACCGTTTTTCGACAAGGCGCTGCGCCATGGCGTTCAGCAGGGAATCATCACGCCCGAGCGGTTGCACGGTTTGCAGACGGATTTTTCCAAAGGCATCGTGCAGATCGCCAACTATTTTGGCACGGCGCATCTGCGCCCTGAACTCGAACTTGCGCTGAGGCGCATGGTGAATCTGGTCAGCCTCTATCTCGAAGATATGTCGGGGGGGGACCTGCGGATCGCCGCAACGTCGCTGCGTGACAAGAGCTTCCTGGCTCACTCCAAAGCCGGCTCGGACATGCTCAAGCGACTCCACGCGATGCCGGACAGCCCGCTGATGATCGATCGCGCAGCCTCGCCCGAAAGCCAACGCGCCTATCTGGATGAAAAGACCGCCGCAGACACGATCTCCCTTGCGGATTACCGGTCTGAATATGCCCTTCGCCAGGAGCACCAGAACACCATCGATTTCGCGTTCTGGCTGGCCAGGAAGATGGGCGTTTCTCGCGACGATGTCGATGATGCCGACTCGCTGATCCGAAGCGCCATGCTGGTCTTCTTTGTCGATCAGGCGGAGCTGAAGCTGCCGACCCGCACGGCATTTGTCCGCTTGATCAAGGCGGCGAAACAGGCGAAGGCCAGGTGGAATGAGGACCGGCTGAAGGCTTTCCTCAAGGAGGCCCCCACCGAATTCCAGCAGCTTGCGCGACGTGCGATGGATCGTTTCATCGAAAAGGACTTGCCGCAGATTCGGGCTGCCTCCAGCACAGCGGATAAATTGCTGTATGGCGCATCAGGTGAAATGTATTTCGTCAGCGAGAGCCTGGACGAGGACGTCAGGGAATACGATCGCCTGGTTGCCAAGGAATGGGATCGCGTGACGCGTGGCGAAGCGGATGACCCGGCGGTCGTGGCCACGGTGTTTTTGTTCGTTGCCGCCGGGCTTCCGCCCAAGGCCTCCCTGCTCCTGCGGGAGGCCAAGGAAATCATCCGTGTTTTCAGGGCATCCGGCTTCGATTCCCAGGCCGTGATCAAGTTTATCGGCGAGCATGCACCTGAGGCGATCCGCGAGGATCTGCAGAAATCCTGGACGGACGACCTGAAACGCGAAGCGGAAGACCAACTGGCCGACATCGACCCCAATTGGCCCGACACCCACATGGAGCGGGCCCTCGAATACCTCATGAGAACGTGCCGGGTTGCCTGGAAAGGTCGAAGCCGGTAAGGATCGAGCGCCTTGCGGCGGCGCCCGGATGCAAGCAGGCCGCGTTCGAATCCGCTTGCCTATACTGAGTCAGACCGGGCCGGCCGCACACAATATCGAGCCCCGACCCGTTAACCGCTAACATAAGCGCACCGCGACTTTCCGGAACCCTCATGCGCGTCGCATTGTTCGTCACCTGTCTCGTCGACCTGTTTCGGCCCAGCGTCGGATTCGCTTCGGTCCGCCTGCTGGAGCGCCTGGGCGCCGAGGTGGTGGTGCCGCCCGAGCAGACCTGCTGCGGCCAGCCCGCCTACAACAACGGTGACTTCGAGACGGCGCGTGCAATCGCACGCCAGGTCATCGCGGCCTTCGAAGGCGTCGATCATGTCGTCGTCCCCTCCGGCTCCTGCGCCGGCATGCTGGTCAGGCACTATCCCGAACTGTTCCGCGACGAACCGGAAACGCTGGCCCGGGCCCAAAGCCTGGCGGCACGCACCCGCGAGCTGTCCGCCTTCCTCGCCGAGTTCGGCGGAGAACCCGTCATCGACGCGCATTTCACCGGCAAGGTCGCCATGCACGACTCCTGCTCGGCCCGACGCGAACTGGGCATCCATGCAGCACCGCGCGCACTGCTGGGCAAGCTTGCGGGCGTCGAGCCGGTCGAATTGAAGGACGCAGAAGTCTGCTGCGGCTTCGGCGGCACCTTCTGCGTGAAATACCCGGACATTTCGGCACGCATGGTGTCGGACAAGGCTGCGGCGGTGACCGCCAGCGGCGCCGACGTCCTGGTCTCCGGCGACCTCGGCTGCCTGATGAACATCGCCGGCCGGCTCAAGCGCATGGACAGCCCGGTGCGGGTCTATCACCTGGCCGAGTTGCTGGCCAGCATGACCGATGCGCCCGGCATCGGCGACGGTACCCAGACATGAAGCCGACTTCCGGCACCTTCACCGACAACGCCCACCGGGCCCTGCACGACGTCACCCTGCAGCAGGCCCTGGCCAAGGCCGGTGTAGGCTTCGTCGACAAGCGGCGCGCTGCCCTGTCCGACCTGCCCGAGTTCGGCGCCCTGCGCGAGGCCGGGCGTGCGATCAAGGACCACACGCTGGCCAACCTCGATCACTACCTGTTGCGCTTCGAGCAGCAGGTCGCCGCGAACGGCGGCCAGATGCACTGGGCCGAAACACCGGAAGAGGCCTGCACGGCCGTGCTCGACATCTGCCAGCGTGCCGGGGCGAAAATGGTCGCCAAGGGCAAGTCCATGGTCGGCGAGGAGATCGCCATCAACGATGCGCTCGAAGCTGCCGGCCTCGAAGTGGTCGAGACCGACCTCGGCGAGTACATCATCCAGATCGCGCACGAGCCGCCCAGCCACATCATCGCGCCGGCGGTGCACAAGACCCGCGCCCAGATCGCCAAACTGTTCGAAGACCTGCACCACCAGCCCGGCCTGACCCGGCCGCTGGAAACGGTGCCGCAGATCGTCGATGAAGCGCGGCAGATCCTGCGCGACAAGTTCCTGTCGGCGGACGTCGGCATCACCGGCGCCAACTTCCTCATCGCCGAAACCGGCTCCACCGTCATCGTCACCAACGAGGGCAACGGCGACCTGTCAGCCACCCTGCCGCGCGTGCACATCGTGCTCGCCAGCATCGAGAAAGTGGTGCCGACGCTGGAGGACACCTCGGTGCTGCTGCGGCTTCTGGCGCGCAGCGCCACCGGTCAGGAGATCACCTCCTACACGACGTTTTTCACCGGCCCGCGCCGCGGCGAGGATGCCGACGGCCCCGAGCAATTCCACGTGGTGCTGGTCGACAACGGCCGCAGCCGCATGCTCGGCGGCGCCTATCACGAGATGCTGCGCTGCATCCGCTGCGGCGCCTGCCTCAACCACTGCCCCGTATACAGCACGGTCGGCGGGCATGCCTACGGCTGGGTCTATCCGGGGCCGATGGGCGCGGTATTGACGCCTTTGATGGTGGGGCTGGACGAAGGCCGGCCGCTGCCCAATGCGTCGACCCTGTGCGGACGCTGCGAGGAAGTCTGCCCCATGTCCATCCCGCTGCCGAAACTGCTGCGCGAGCATCGCCGGCAGGAATTCGAACGCAAGCTTGCCGCGCCGCGCAGCCGCTGGGCGCTGGCCGTCTGGGCTTTCTGCGCGCGGCGGCCGCTGTTCTATCGCTGGGTCATGCGCTTCGGGATCGTGCTGCTGAACAAAATGAGCGGCGGCCGCGGCCGCTTCCGCAGCCTGCCGCTGGCGCAGGCCTGGACGTCCGCGCGCGACCTGCCAGCGCCGCAAGGTGACACCTTCATGTCCCAATGGCAGCGGAGGAAGCATCATGACTGACCGCCGCGCAGCCATCCTCGGCCGAATCTCGCAGGCGCTGGGCCATGAGGCCGCTGCCGATGCCCCGGCAGTCACGCAGCGCGTAAACGACCCTGCACGCGGCCCGCAGCCGCAATGGCCGGAAACCCCGCGCGAGCGCTTCCTGGCCAAGCTGACCAAAGTAGCCGGTACCTATGCCGAAGTCGCCTCGGATGCGGAGATCGTCAGCGCCGTGACGGATTACCTGGCGGCGCAGACGCTGCCGCAGCGGTTGGTTATGGCACCCCATCCGCTGCTGGCCGGGGTCATCTGGCCGGAAGGCTGGCAGGTAGCGCGCCGCCGCGCGCACGGCGACGACCGCATCAGCCTCGCCGTGGCCTTTTGCGGCATCGCCGAAACCGGCAGCCTGGTTCTGCTGTCGGGACCAGAAAGTCCGACCACCTTGAACTTCCTGCCCGACGACTTCCTCTGCCTGCTGCCGGAAAGCCGCATCGTGCCGCGCATGGAAGACGCCTGGGCCCTGCTGCGTGCCGAGCGCGGCAGCCTGCCGCGGGCAACCAACCTCATCACCGGCCCCTCGCGCACCGCCGACGTCGAGCAGACCATCCAGTTGGGCGCGCACGGCCCGCGCCGCCTGCATGTCCTGCTGCGGAGGATCGACGGTGCAGGTTTGAACCAGACCCTGTAGCGTACCGGCTCGATTGTTATCGCTCGAGGTAGCGGATGACTCGGATATGGGTGTAACTTTGGACGCGAATTTCCAGAAAATCAAGGAAGCGTTGCGATGAGAAAACCCGCGGATGAATACCTCGAAAAGGCCAAGCACCTGGAGCAGGAGGAAACCGAGCGCTTGTTGGCCAGGATGCGATCCAAGCTCATGCGCAGACTGGAAGACAAGAAAATGAGCGTGCAGGAAGCAGTGGCCATTCAACTCGAGATCGAAGACGAGGAACTGCAGGAGTGGCGCGCGCGCATGGCCGAAATCAGCAAGAAATCCCAGGACAAATAGGAGGTTTGCCGAGCGAATCGGTGACGCACACTCAAGTAAAACAATCAGGCCTCATCGACTGACGGCAACCCTACCTGCCCGGCAGCCGCCGTGCCGGCAGTCAAGCCATTCCCCCATGTCCGAAGCAACCAGCAAGACCGAAACCTTTGTCCACAAGCCCAGGGTGGCGTATTTCTCCATGGAAATCGCCATGGAAAGCGATATCCCGACCTATAGCGGCGGCCTCGGCGTGCTGGCGGGCGACACCCTGCGCGCAGCAGCGGACATCGGCGTGCCGATGGTGGCGGTCACCCTGGTGTCGCGGGCCGGCTACTTCCGCCAGGCGATCGATCCACAGGGCCGGCAGGTCGAACTGGCCGACGACTGGGACCCCGCCCGCTACGCCACCCGACTGCAGGCCACGGTGGCGCTGGAACTGGAGGATCGCCAGGTATGGGTGGGCGGCTGGCTCTATGTGCTGAGCTCCTGGGTCGACGACGGTGTGCCGATTCTGCTGCTGGATACCGACCTGCCTGTGAACGACCCGCGCGACCGCGACATCACCCACTATCTCTACGGCGGCGACGAGACCTATCGAATCAAGCAGGAAGCGGTGCTGGGCGTCGGCGGCATCGCCATGTTGCAGGCTCTGGGCTTCAAGCTCATGGGCTATCACATGAACGAAGGTCACTCGGCCTTCCTCACCCTGGCGCTGCTTCGGCGTTTCGCCCATCCCCACGAAGGCCTGCGGCCCGGCGAGAGTCCTTACGACCTGCCCCGTGTGCGCGAGCTGTGCACCTTCACCACGCATACGCCGGTGGAAGCGGGCCACGACAAATTCGACTACAACCTAGTGCGGCGCATCTATGGCGACCTGCTGGACCTCGGCACAGTCAAGCTGCTGGCCGGCGAGGACAAGCTCAACATGACCCGCCTGGCCCTCAATCTGTCGGAATACGTGAACGGGGTCGCCAAGCGCCATGCCGAGGTCTCCCGTCAAATCTTCCCCGGCTACGCGGTCCACGCGGTCACCAACGGCGTGCATGCCTCCACCTGGACCAGCCCCTCCTTTGCCGAAATGTACGACCAGTATGTACCGGGCTGGTGCCATGAGCCGGAGCTCCTGACACGGGCTGACCGCATCCCGGACGACGTGCTGTGGACGGCGCACCAGGCAGCGAAGCACGCGCTGGTGGAGAAAGTGCGGGAACTGACCGGAGTGGTACTGAATCCGGATCAGCCCATCCTGGGCTTCGCGCGGCGCATGACCGCCTACAAGCGGGCGGACCTGATGTTCACTGACATGGAACACCTCAAGGCCATCGCCAGAAAATTCCCCTTCCAGATCGTCATGGCCGGCAAGGCTCACCCGAATGACACCGCGGGCAAGCAGCTCATCGAAAACTTGCACGCCCACATTCGCGAGCTGGCCCAGGAAATCCCCATGGCTTTCCTGCCCGACTACGACATGGCGCTGGCGCTGCACATGGTGTCCGGCTCGGACCTGTGGCTCAACACGCCCCTGCGTCCCCTGGAAGCCTCCGGCACCAGCGGCATGAAGGCCGCCTTCAACGGCGTGCCCCAATTCTCGGTGCTGGACGGATGGTGGGTGGAAGGCTGCCTGGAGGGCGTGACGGGCTGGGCGGTGGGCGACGACACCCCCACCGCCAACGGCCACGATGCCGTGGCCCTGTACGACAAACTGGAACAGGTGATCCTGCCGCTCTGGTACGACGACCGGCCGGGCTGGACCGCCGTGATGAAAGGCGCCATCAGCCGGAACGCGGCCTACTTCAACAGCCACCGCATGATGCGTCGCTACGCCACAGAAGCCTATCTGAGATGAGCGCTTCTGCAACGGGTGCACGGACTTTTCGATCCTGCGGCGCTGTAACAAATCCTTAACTTGAGCGCGACTTTAAACTATACAAACTGTTTATTCCGTATCGTCAGTTGGAGTCAAACCATGGCAGAAAACGACACAAAGCCGGCCGACCCGCAAGCCACGAAGCCCGCAGCGGGCCCAGCGCCGACCGTCCAGCAATCCGCCGCCACCAAATCTGCCGCTCGTCCCAGAAAGCCCGCCGCAGCC
>JAABQU010000281.1 GCA_011391285.1 Thiobacillus sp. | reverse complement strand
CCGGCCCTCCCTCTATGCGGTACACTTGTTGCAGCACCACAAGGGGGCGACCTGGCTTCGACGGGGGTCGCGAAGCAGCGTAGGGCATACCGAGGGTCAGAGCACCTCGTAAATCCAACTGAAAATCGTTTAAACGCAAACGACGAAACTTACGCTCTAGCCGCTTAATTGCGCTAGACCCTGCACCGACCAGCATGCGGGTCGGGCCAGGCAACTGGCAGCAGGGTAATCTCAGCATGATCGTGCTTGTCCGGGTGGCTTGGGCAGGCATTAAATCAAGGCCACTCGCCAAAGTTCAGCCTGTTCGGCGGGCGTGACCGAGGCTAAAGCACAAAAACACCGGACTAAGTATGTAGAACTGCCTGTAGAGGGCTTTCGGACGCGGGTTCGATTCCCGCCGCCTCCACCATCTACCCAAACCCCAACCTCGCGGTTGGGGTTTTTTCTTGCCTGCTCGCGCCAGTTCCCGCGCGTCCGCAGGGGTTCCTGCGAATCCTGCGGACTCGGCCAGTCCGCCACGTGGCCAATTCATGGGCACATTCCCCGCCCCTGCACATTCTTCTCTCCGGCCTGCCCCGGGATACAAGCCCACCAACATTTACCCCGGTTTGGTAGCATCGCGCCATGACACCTCAGGCCTTCATCGCCAAGTGGCGCGACAACCCGCTCACGGAAAAGGCAGGGGCGCAGTCCTACTTCCTCGACTTGTGCGACATGCTGGGGGTCGACAAGCCCAACGACCCCGACACCTACTGCTTCGAGCGCGGTGCCACCCGTACCGGCGCAGGCCACGGCTGGGCGGATGTCTGGAAGCGTGGCGCCTTTGCATGGGAAAGCAAGGCGCCGGGCAAAGACCTCGGCGCCGCGCTCAAGCAGTTGATGACCTATGCCCTCGCGCTCGACAACCCCCCGCTGCTGGTCGTCTCCGACCGTAGCCGCATCGAAATTCATACCCACTTCACCGGCACGCCCAGCGAAGTTCACAGCATTCCGCTGGAAGAAATCGGCAAGCCGCTGATTCTGCAAAAGCTGCGCTGGCTGTTCGAAGCACCCGACCGCTTCAAGCCCAGGCTCACGACCTACGCCGTCACCGAAGAAGCTGCGCGCAAAATGGGTGAACTGGCCGAACGCCTCAACGCGCGCGGCAACACCCCGCAGCAGACCGCCCACTTCCTCATCCAGTGCGTGTTCTGCATGTTCAGCGAGGACGCAAAGCTGTTGCCGGAAAAACTGTTCGAGACCGTGCTCGACAGGTCCAACCCCGACGGCGCCAAGGCGCAGTCGCGCCTGACCCAGCTGTTCGAGGCGATGCGTGACGGCGGCGACTTCGCGATGAACGACATCCCCTGGTTCAACGGCGGACTGTTCAAACAGATCGGGGTGCCGCCGCTCACCACCGCCGACGTGGTGCAACTGCTGGACGCCGCGCGCATGGACTGGGGCGCGATTGAACCCGCCATTCTCGGCACCCTGTTCGAGCGCGGCCTCAACCCCGACATGCGCAGCCAGCTCGGCGCGCACTACACCGACCCCGCCACCATCCTCAAGCTGATCCGCCCGGTGATCGAGGCGCCGCTGCTCGCCGAGTGGCAGGAAGTCAAAACCCGCATCGCCGCATTGCTGGACAAACACCACCAGGGCGGCAAGGGCAGCAGGAGCGCCCGCGACGACGCGCAGACCGCCTTCATCCAGTTCATCCAGCGCCTCAAGGCCTACCGCGTGCTCGATCCCGCCTGCGGCAGCGGCAACTTTTTATACCTGGCGCTGAAAACCCTGAAAGACCTGGAGCACCGCGCCAACCTCGAAGCCGAAGCGCTCGGCCTGCACCGCGAACTGGTGATCGAGACCAGCCCCGCCAACGTGCTCGGCATCGAGCTCAACCCCTACGCCGCCGAACTCGCCCGCGTCACCGTGTGGATCGGCGAAATCCAGTGGATGCTGACGCACGGCTACGCGCTGCGGCGCGATCCGATCCTCGCGCCGCTGGACCATATTGAGCAGCGTGACGCAGTGCTTAATGCCGACGGAACGGAAGCGCACTGGCCCGAAGCAGAGGTCATTGTGGGGAACCCGCCGTTTTTGGGGGATCGGAAGATGATTCGTGAACTTGGCGAGGATTACACCAGCGCACTACGCGAACAATACGCAGGCCGCGTACCCGGCGGAGCAGACTTGGTGACTTACTGGTTTGAGAAAGCTCGCGCACAGATTGAGGCGGGCAAAGCCCGGGCTGCCGGGCTGGTGGCCACCAACAGTATTCGCGGCGGAGCCAACCGCAAAATACTGGCACGAATCTGCGACTCCGCCCGCATCTTCGAAGCCTGGAGCGACGAGGCATGGGTGAATCAAGGCGCGGCTGTGCGGGTGAGTCTGGTTTGTTTTGGATACTACGAGGGCGTAAGACTTAACGGGACAAATGTTGACTCCATCAATGCTGACATAACCGATGGCGGCAAAAGTGGAGAAACGCCGTTTGATTTAACTCTGGCGAAACGGCTTAAAGCAAATCTAAATACCGCGTTTGTTGGTGTGCAACGCAATGGGCCCTTCGATGTTGAAGGAGCAATAGCAAGAAGTTGGTTGAGCCAACCCAATCCAAACGCTCGTAGTAATTCGGAGGTATTGAGACCATCCGTAACAGCGCTCGACGTAACGAGACGACCGCAAGATAGGTGGCTGATCGATTTTGGAATGGAAAAAGCACTTGAGAAAATCATCGCCTTCGAAAAACCATTTCAACAAGTTGAAACCCTTGTTAAACCTACAAGAGTTGGGTTACGTCGAGCATGGCATGCCCATTACTGGTGGCTGTTTGGAGACCCACGGCCTGCGATGCGACGTTCAATTGAGAAATTACAGCGGTACATCATTACGCCTCAAATTTCAAAACACAGAGTTTTCGTCTTTATCCCGGCTACGGTTCTGACGGAAAACGCAAATATTGCTATCGCACGTGCCGACGACACCACCTTCGGCATTCTGCATTCGCGCTTTCACGAACTGTGGTCGCTACGCATGGGTACATCGTTGGAAGACCGCCCCCGCTACACTAACTCAACCACCTTCGAGACCTTCCCCTTCCCCGAGGGGCTGACGCCTCGCGACACCCCCGCTGGCTCACTCGCTGACGCCATCGCCGCCGCCGCGAAGCAGCTGAACACCGTGCGCGAAGCCTGGCTCAACCCGCCGGAGTGGGTGGACTGGGTACGCACGCCCGAGGAGGAACAGGCCGGCTTCCCGCCGCGCCCCGTCGCCAAGGCTGACCACGAAGCCGAGCTGAAAAAGCGCACCCTGACCAACCTCTACAACGCTCGCCCGGCTTGGTTAGACCATGCCCACCGCGAACTCGACGCGGCGGTGGCCGCCGCCTACGGCTGGCCCGACTACACGCCGGAGATGCCCGACGAGGAAATTCTCAAACGCCTGCTGGCGCTGAATCTGGAACGGGCGGCCCGACAGAATCAAGCCCAGGAAGAAGCCAGCAATCAGCTTCCGCCTTAGCCTTGTTGTTGCATGACCTGACGAGGGTTATCCAGCCCGCCCTACACGAGTGGCTTCCAACCCGTTTTGGCCATTCAGGGTGGCCGCCTTGTATGTCCGGTGTTCTAGCCTATCGTAGGAACTCAAGACGACAGGAGGCAGCATGGCCAAGTGCAAGTGGGTCAATTCCAAGGGTGTCCGGTGCAACAAGACCGCTGTGGAAGGCCGAGACGGGTATTGCAACAAGAAGCATCCCAAAGACAATGGCGGAAGTGCATCGAAAGGTCCCAAGCCTGGTCCGAGTGGTGGAGGATCTGACGTCATCGGCACGGCGGGCGGCGTCGCCCGACTCATGTACTACGCGGCACGGTTGTGGGAGATTATTCAAGATCATTGGCCAGATATTCTTGGCTTCTTCAATGCAGAACAACTCGCCCTCTGCAAGAAGATCGCCTCGCGAAAGACCGAGGCCGCGAGAGGCAAGCTATTGGCTGAATTGTTTTCGACGCTCACTCTCGATCAATGGCTCAAGCTGATGGCAATCATGGGGGCGGCCGAAAAATCTGAACGTGGAGCAACCACGAAGCGCGTGAAGCTCCGTTCATAAGCCAAAACGTGGCGACTCGTGTCGCCCGCAGGATGACGGCTAACCTGTAGCTCAACCTGTCGGTCCACGGCCAGCTTCGCCGCAGCCGGTTAATTCGAACTTTGACTGTCAGTTGTCAGTAGACGACCGGAACTCATCCGCGAACTTCCTGGCCGACCGTTCCTGGCCGGTTAACGACTCACAGGCCTCGCCCGGATCTTGTGTTGCCAGCTTGGTCAACACGAGTGGTTGCTTATTCGAACCAACCCACAACTAGGCTTCCAGGACCTTTTACGTTGACGCCGACCGGCATCGTCATGAATAGCGTTTGCTCTGCCTTGGGTACAAGCGGAATGCATGGCTCTTTACCATTCCCGGTGTAGCATCGCCGCTGTTTGCATGAATTTTCGGGGGGCAGTTCCATGCCAGTTTCAGGGGCGAATCGGGTGCGTCGTGGCTGCATGACTGTGCTGGCGTTTACATTGCTTGGCGGCCACGGCAGCGCACTGGCGGCTGAAACCACGGCCCCGAGAACCGCCCACACGCCACCGCGCATCGGCCTTGCCCTGTCCGGCGGCGGTGCACGCGGGATCGCCCATATCGGCGTGCTCAAGGTGCTGGACGAGATGCGCATCCCGATCCATTGCGTCACCGGGACCAGCATGGGCGCGATCGTCGGCGGCACGTTTGCGGCAGGCCGGACGCCTTCCGAGCTTGAGAAAATCGTGCTGGACGCCGACTGGGCCGAGATATTCCGCGACAACCCGCCGCGCGACGAGATCGCCATCCGGCGCAAGAATGACGACTACAAGACCTTGTTCGCCCCGCAGTATGGGGTCAAGGATGGCGGCCTCGCGCTGCCGAAAGGGGTGGTCGCAGGTGTCTCGATCGAGGCCTTCTTCCGCAAGCTCGCCGAACCGGCGATAGGCGTCAGCAATTTCGACCAGTTGCCGATACCCTACCGGGCCTTGGCAACCAATATCGAGAACGGCGAGTCGGTGGTGCTGGATCACGGCAGCCTGGCGCAGGCGATGCGCTCCAGCATGGCTGTACCCGGGGCGATCGCGCCGGTCGAAATCGACGGACGCCTGCTGGTCGACGGCGGCATCGCCAACAATCTCCCGATCGACGAGGCACGCAAGCTGTGCGGCGACGTGGTGATCGCCGTCAACATCGCCACGCCACCGCTCAAGCGCAATGAAATCACGTCCGCGCTATCAGTCGCCGCCCAGCTCATCAATTTTCTCGGCAAGCAGACCGTCGATCAGCAATTGAAAAGCCTGGGCAGCGGCGATGTGCTGATCGAACCCGACCTCGGCGACATTTCGGCCGCCAGCTTCGAGAATTCCAGGGAAGCCATCCGCATCGGCGAGGCGGCCACGCGCGCGCTGGCGCCTGCGCTGGCACGCTACAGTTTGCCCCCCGAACAGTACGCGGCCCTGCGCGCGACCCAGGTCGCGCAAAGCAAGGGCCTCGGCAGCGTCGACGAAATCCGCTTCGCGGGGCTGCAGCGCACCAACCCCGAGGTGCTGAGCGCGCTGGTGAAGAGCAAACCAGGCGAGCCGCTCGACGAGAAGAAGGTCAGCGCCGACCTGCGCCGCATCTACGGTCGCGGCGATTTCGAAAGCATCGAGTATCACATCGAGAACGAGGGCGGCCCACGGGCCATGGTGATCACCCCTCATGAAAAATCGTGGGGCCCGGATTACCTGCGGTTTGGTCTTGGCCTCGCAACCGACTTCCAGGGCGACAACGCGTTCAACCTGCTGGCCCAGTATCGCAAGAACTGGCTCAACCGGCTGGGTGCCGAGTGGGTGACCGAGCTCCAGATCGGACAGGATACGCATTTGTACTCCGAGTTCTTCCAGCCGCTTCACGAAGCCGGAATCTGGTTCGGGTCGGTCTATGGCAAGGTGGGACAGCAGACGCGCGGCGTGTTTGCCGGCGACGACAAGATCGCGGACTACCGGGTCGGCAGCGCAGGGGGGGGCCTCGACGTCGGGGCAATTCTCGGCACGACGGGCATCGTGCGGGTCGGCCCGCTGTGGAACCTGATCAATGCCGAGGTCGATACCGGCAGCCCCGTTCTGCCCTCGGTCGACGAACTGTCGGCAGGGGGACGGATAACCTTGGCGATCGACCAGGTTGATCATGCCTGGTTTCCACGGAAAGGTTACCGGGCGATCGCCTCGTACTATGGCGCGACCGAATCCCTGGGGTCGGATCTCAATTACCAGCGCCTCGAGGGCCAGATCGGCTTGGTCAAGTCCTGGGGCCCGCACACCTTGAACCTTGCCGCCTCCGGCGGTACCGATTTCTCGACCGACATGCCGGCATACGAATCGTTTACGCTCGGCGGCCCCCTACGCCTTTCCGGATTCAGGACTGGCCAGTTTGCCGGACGCGAGTACTACTTCGGCCGCGCGATGTACTACAACCGGGTGTTGCCGTTGCCGGACCTGCTCGGTTCGGGCCTGTATGTCGGCGCAACTGCGGAACTCGGACGAATCAAGGATCGTGTCGATGGCCTGCCATCACCCGACACGCTTTACTCGGGATCAGCCTTCCTCGGTGCGGATACCTTCATGGGTCCGGCCTACCTGGGCCTGGGCGCCGGAAGCGGCGGCAACTACAGTCTCTACCTGCTGATCGGCGCGCCTTGAATGGGTGGGCGCTGCCGCAGTGATCATAGTGGCGCAGCAAAGCAGCCGGCCGCTAAAAAGGTAGAGCGGGTGGCGGCCCCCGACCTGATACCGAGGTTGGCCGCACCAGTCCACGCATGAGGGATCGACCCGTTGATCGGCACGCGCGCGCCTTGCGTGCCACACTGATAGCAGAATGTCCCTTCCCTGAAACCGAATCGAGATGAACGAGCTCATCAGCTGGCTTCCCGCCGAACTCGCTTCGCTGCCGCGTTACGTGGTGGCGCTGGCGATCGGCCTGCTGATGGGGCTGGAGCGCGAGCGCAATCCGGCGGCGAAGGCGGGGCTGCGTACGTTCGCGCTGACGGCGCTATTCGGCGTGCTGGCGGCGCATCTGGGCACGGCGCTGGATGCGATCTGGCTGATCCCGGTGGGGCTGCTGCTGGTCGGTGCAATGATGATCGCGGCGTATCTGCGCGATCCGCTGGAGGACGGCGACCCGGGCACGACGACGGTGGCGGCGCTGATGCTGTGCTACGGCCTCGGCGTGCTGGTGTGGCACGACGAAATCCAGCTGGCCGTGATGCTAGGCATCGCGGCGACCATGCTGCTGTATTTCAAGCCTGAATTGCGCGGCTGGAGTCAGCATATGACGCGACGCGATCTGCTGTCGGTGCTGCAGTTCGCGGTGCTGTCGCTGATCATCCTGCCGCTGGTGCCGAACCGGGATTACGGCCCCTACGGCGCGCTTAACCCGTATCAGATCTGGTGGATGGTGGTGCTGATCGCGGGCGTGGGGTTGGCGGGCTATGCCGCGCTGCGACTGGTCGGGAAGCGCCGCGGCGCGGTGATCCTGGGCCTGCTCGGCGGGCTGGTGTCGTCCACCGCCACGACCCTGGCCTTCAGCCGCCATGCCCGCGCCAACGACGCGATGCTGCCGGTCGCGGTGATCGTCATCGTACTGGCCAATCTGGTGGTGCAGGTGCGGCTGGGCGTGCTGGCCGCGGTGCTGGCGCCCGGGGTGCTGCCGCAACTGCTGCCGGTGCTGATCGGTGGCTTGGTCGTGGGCGGGATGGGCGCGGCGTATGGGGTGTGGCGGCTGCGGCCGCAGGGCGAACTGCCGGCGCTGGCGATGGCCAATCCCACCGAGTTGCGCACGGCGCTCGGCTTCGGCCTGATGTATGCGGTGGTGCTGCTGGCAGCGTCCTGGCTGTCCAACTGGCTCGGCGCGCAGGGGCTGTATGCGGTGGCGATGGTGTCGGGTTTGACCGATGTGGATGCCATCACGCTGACCGGCCTGCGCCTGCACAGTCTCGACAAGCTGTCTGAAACAGGCGTGGTCGATGTCGTCACGCTCGCCATCCTGGCCAATCTGGTCTTCAAGTCGGCGCTGGCCCTGGCCATCGGCCGCTGGCGCATGGCGCGCCACGCGGCAGCGGGCATGGGCGCGATCGGGCTCGGGCTGGTGCTCGGCTGGGCTATAATGCGCAGCTTTTCCGCCTAGTTCCGAGCACGAATCATGGAAGCCGAAAGCCTCAATCAGATCGAATCCAAACTCGCCGACCTCGGCGACCGCGCCACCCAACTCAGGGGGTTTCTTTGACTACGATCACAAAAAGGATCGCCTAGAAGAAGTCGTCCGCCTGTCCGAAGCCCCCGATTTCTGGAACGACGCCGCCCGCGCCCAAGAGCTGGGCCGTGAACGCAAATCGCTCGAAGACGTGGTGGTAGTGCTCGACCGTGTGGCGTCGGGCCTGAAAGACGCCGGTGAACTGTTCGAGATGGCGCGCGAGGAAAACGACGACGACACCCTGGCCGCCGTGCAGGCCGACATCGCCAGCATTGAAAAGGAAGTGTCCACGCTGGAATTCCGCCGCATGTTCAACAACCCGGCGGATCCCAACAACTGCTTCATCGACATCCAGGCCGGCGCCGGCGGCACCGAAGCCTGCGACTGGGCCTCGATGCTGCTGCGGCAATACCTGAAATACGCCGAACGCAAAGGCTTCAAGGCCGAGCTGCTGGAAGAATCCGAAGGCGACGTCGCCGGCATCAAATCCGCTTCGATCAAGATCGAAGGCGATTACGCCTACGGCACCCTGCGCACCGAAACCGGGGTCCACCGCCTGGTGCGCAAATCGCCGTTCGACTCGTCCGGCGGCCGCCACACCAGCTTCGCCAGCATCTTCGTCTACCCCGAAGTCGACGACTCCATCGAAGTCGACATCAACCCGGCGGACCTGCGCGTCGACACCTACCGCGCGTCCGGCGCCGGCGGCCAGCACATCAACAAGACCGACTCCGCGGTGCGCATCACTCACCTGCCCACCAACATCGTGGTGCAGTGCCAGAACGACCGCTCGCAGCACAAGAACCGCGCCGAAGCGATGTCGATGCTGAAGTCCAAGCTCTACGAAGCCGAGTTGCGCAAGCGCCAGGCCGAACAGGACAAGCTCGAGGCTGGAAAATCGGATGTGGGCTGGGGCCACCAGATTCGCAGCTACGTGCTGGACAACTCGCGCATCAAGGACCTGCGCACCAACGTCGAAGTCTCCGCCACGCAGAAAGTGCTCGATGGCGACCTCGACGTGTTCATCGAGGCGAGTCTGAAACAGGGCGTGTAAACAATGGCTTGCGCCCGGAATAGCGGGCGTATATCCTGTATATACACAGGAGGTCGACCATGCTCACACGCGTATTCAAAAGCGGCAACTCGCTTGCCGTCCGCATCCCCAAGGAACTCGCCATCGTCGAGGCCAGCCAGGATGTCGAGATTGAAAAAATCGGCGATACCCTGGTGCTGCGCCCAGTCGTCAAGCGCAAACTGACCGGACTGGCAGAAGCCTTCGCCGCCTTCCCGCCCGGTTTCATGGCCGAAGGCCGCGAATTTCACGAGCAGAAGG
>JAABQU010000280.1 GCA_011391285.1 Thiobacillus sp. | reverse complement strand
GTGCTGGCGCACCGCGTGGCGCATCTCGTTGCCGCGGGCGCCCATCCGGGCGCGATCCTGCTGCTGACCTTCTCGCGGCGTGCGGCGGAGGAAATGGCGCGGCGCGCCGAGCGCATCGTGCGCCAGGTCGCCGTGGGCCGGCCGCACCTCGCGGGGGCGAAGCTCGCCTGGGCGGGCACCTTCCACAGCATCGGCGCGCGCCTGCTGCGCGACTATGCGCCGCGCATCGGCCTCAATCCGGCCTTCACCATCCACGACCGCGAGGACTCGGCCGACCTGCTGAACCTGGTGCGGCACGAACTCGGCCTGGCCGACACGGGCCAGCGCTTCCCGCGCAAGCACACCTGCCTTTCGATCTACTCCGCAGTGGTCAACACGCTCGCGCCGCTGGCCGATGTCTTGCAGGCCCGCTATCCCTGGTGCGTCGACTTCGAGGATGACCTGAAGCGCCTGTTCCGCGCCTACGTCGAGGCGAAGCAGGCGCAGCATGTGCTCGACTACGACGACCTGCTGCTGTACTGGGCGCAGATGGTGGCGGAGCCCGCGCTGGCTGCCGAGATCGGCGCGCGTTTCGACCATGTGCTGGTGGACGAATACCAGGACACCAACGCGCTGCAGGCGAGCATCGTGCGTGCGCTGAAGCCCGAAGGTGCGGGCGTGACCGTGGTCGGCGACGACGCGCAGTCGATCTACGCATTTCGCGGCGCGACGGTGAGGAACATCCTCGACTTTCCCGCACAGTTCTCGCCGCCCGCCCGCATCGTCACCCTTGAGCGCAACTACCGCTCGACCCAGCCCATCCTGGCCGCCGCCAACGGCGTGATCGCCCGCGCCGCAGAGGGCTACGCCAAGGCGCTGTGGAGCGAGCGCGAGTCGGTCGAGCGGCCGCAGTTGGTGAGTGTGCGCGACGAGACCGACCAGGCCGCGTTCGTGGTGGAAGAGGTGCTCGCGCGGCGCGAGGCCGGCATCGCGCTGAAGGCGCAGGCGGTGCTGTTCCGCGCGTCGCACCACAGCGCCACGCTGGAGATCGAGCTCACCCGGCGCAACATTCCCTTCGTGAAGTTCGGCGGGCTCAAATTCCTCGAGGCCGCGCACGTCAAGGACGTCCTCGCGGTGCTGCGCTGGATCGAAAACCCGCGCGACCGCGTCGCCGGTTTCCGCGTGCTGCAGCTGATGCCCGGCATCGGGCCAAAGACCGCGGCGCAGGTGCTTGACCAACTTGGCGGCGTGCAGGACGTGGTCATGGCCCTCCACGAGTCCCGCGTGCCGTCCGCGGCCACCCTTGCGTGGCAGGATTTCATTGGCCTGATTGACGCGCTCTACCAGCGCGAGCTGCCGTGGCCCAGCGAATTCGAAACCATCGGAACCTGGTACGCGCCGCATCTCGAGCGCCTGTACGACGACGCGCAAGTGCGCCAGGGCGACATCACGCAGCTTGGGCAGATCGCCCGTACCTATCCCTCGCGCCAGCGCTTCCTCACCGAGCTGACGCTCGACCCGCCCGACGCCACCAGCGACGAGGCGGGCGTGCCGCTGCGCGACGAGGATTATCTGATTCTCTCCACCATCCACTCCGCCAAGGGGCAGGAATGGAACGCGGTGACTCTGCTCAACGCGGTCGACGGCTGCATCCCGTCCGATCTCGCGACCGGCAGCCCGCACGAGATCGAGGAAGAACGGCGGCTGCTCTACGTGGCCATGACGCGCGCCAAGGATCATCTGCAGATCGTCGTGCCGCAGCGCTTCCATGTCACCCAGCAGCAGGGTTACGGCGACCGCCATGTCTATGCAGGCAGGACGCGGTTCATTCCTCCGGGCATGGCGAATCTGTTCGAGACCCGGGTGTGGCCAGAGGCCGCGGCGCAGCCGACTGCAAGCCCGCCGCCCGCCGAGGTGGTCGAACTGCTTTCGAAGATGAAGGCGATGTGGACTTGAAAGGCAAACAAGCGGGTTGCGCTTCGACGCAGATGGGTTAGTTTGTATAGGACGTAAGCTGGCTTTGACGGGGGTCATGGTGGGGGCAAGCACCATGGTCACGTTGAATGAAACCGCTTGTTCAAGCGCTTCTTCAAAGGCTTTGTGATTCCGCTCCCTCCGCCCCTTCTTTTCAGCGTTCGGTGACCGTTCCCGAAGCTCCCCGGTCGGCCAAGCTGGCTGTGCCTTCTTGCCGGTCTTGGCTGCCATCCTTTCTCACCTAGTCAACGGAGGAAAACATCATGGCCCGAGTCAGTACCTATCTCAATTTTCCCCGATCAACCGAAGAGGCTTTCCTGTTCTACAAATCGGTGTTTGACAGCGAATTCTCCATGCCGATCGGCCGCTTTGGCGACATGCCAGCGTGCGAAGGCCAACCGCCTTTGGCCGAGGCCGACAAAAGCCTGGTCATGCACGTCGAGCTTCCCATCCTGGGCGGACATGTCCTGATGGGTACCGATGCGCCTGAATCCATGGGGTTTACGGTCACGCCCGGCAACAACGTGTACATCAACCTGGAACCGGACACGCGCACTGAAACAGACCGGCTGTTCAGCGCCTTGTCCGATGGCGGAAAAATTGAAATGCCGCTGCAGGAAATGTTCTGGGGCGGCTACTTCGGCAGCCTTGTCGACAAGTATGGCGTTCGCTGGATGTTCAACTGCGCCAGCAAAGTTTGACGGGCGTCAACTCCCGTTGAATCAGCATGTTGCAGACGGAATTTCACGGATGGCATCAGCGCACCGTCCGCGCGCAGGCAGGCCATCCGGCAAATCAAATCAACGCGCTGCGGCGTACAGTTCACAACGGCTCGACGCAAGTCCGCACAACTAGCCGTTGGCGTTGACGATCTCCCGCTGCTCGTCAGCGCCGAGCGGCTCTTCGGTATCTAGTTGATGCTGCAGCACGGCGAGGTCGGCCTCGGAGGCGTCGTTGCCGGAGCGTGATCGCTGGACGATGCGTTCGCGCAGGGTGGCGACGGGAACGGGAAAATCGACGATGCGGAATTCGACGTTGCGGGTGTGCGCTGCTTCGCGAAGCAGGTCGCGCTGCCAGCGGGCAGTGAACGTGGCGTCGACGATGACAGGCCAGCCCGCATCGAGTATTTCTCCCGCCCGCCGCGCCAGATGTTCGTAGGTTCGGCGGGTGGCGTCGGTCGCGTAGAGCTGCTGGCCGACGCCCGAGCCGCTGCGCGCGAGCGCGTCGAGTCCGGCCAGGCGCTTGCGCTCGACGTCGGAGCGCAGGCGGATCGCGCCCGGGGTTTGCATCAGGGTACGGGTGACGGTGGTCTTGCCGGAACCCGACAGCCCATGGGTGATGTCGAGCCGGGCGGGCAGGGGTCGGGTCAGGGTGCTGGCCAGTTCCAGCAGCGCGCGGGTTTCGGCGAGCGCGGCATCGTGCCCGGCGCCCGTGGTCTGCCCGCTGCGAATGGCTGCCACCTTGGCGCGCACCAGCGCGCGGTACACCGCGTAGTAGCGCAACAGCGCCAGTCCGGCATGGTCGCCGGTAATTTCCAGCCAGTCATTGAGAAACAGCCAGGCCCACTCCGCGTGGCCCCGCTGCAGCAGATCCATCCAGGCGAAGGCCACCTCCGACATGACGTCGATCCAGCGCAGGTCAGGATTGAATTCGAGGCAGTCGAACACCAGCAGTTGGTCGTCGACCCAGGCCAGGTTGCCGAGATGGAGGTCGCCGTGGCATTCGCGCACGAAGCCGTCGCGCTTGCGCGCAGCCAGCAGCGGGGCGAGCCGGGCGTGCTCGGCTTCGCTCCAGGCATGCAGGGCGTCGAGCTGCCGGCGGTCGGCCGGGTCTTGCAGCCGCGGGGCGATCTGCAGGAAGTTTTGCGCCACCGGCTGCCAGACTTTCTCCGGGCTGCCCCACGGGCTGTCTGCGCCGGCGCGCGCGCAGTCCTGCAGGTGAAAGTGGGCGGCGGTCGTCGCGATGGACCCGACCTGCCGCGCGCCCATCCCGCCCTGTGCGTCAAGCCGGTCGAGCGTGGCGTCGGGCGGGAACTGGCGCATCTTCACCGCATATTCGAAGGCTTCGCCGGTGCCGTTGATGCGCGGGGCGTCTGGCGTGCCGGTGATGGGAACGACGTCGAGATAAATGGCCGGCGCGAGTCGCCGGTTGAGGCGCACTTCCTCGCGGCAGGCAGCGAGGCGCTTGTCGAGGCTGCTGAAATCCAGAAAGCCCAGGTTCAGAGGCTTCTTGATCTTGTAGGCGAATTCGCCGGTGAGGAGGACATGGGAAATATGGGTCTCGATCACCCGCACCGGGCCTGCCGCGTGGTCGTAGCAGGCCGGGTCGCCCAGACGCCGGATCAGTTCCGACAAATCGTCGCTTGATTCCGGCATCGCGGGTTTCCCGTCCTTAAACGACCTGGCCTGCCCAATTACATCTTGGGATGGCCTTCGTGCGCGTAATCCCGCTCGCGCTTTTCCTGGCAGGTGATACAGCGCTTGGCAGTCGGATAGGCTTGCAGGCGGGCGAATGCAACGTCCACCCCGCAGTCGGTGCAGACGCCGTATTCGCCGTTCTTGATGCGCTGCAGTGCGGCTTCGATGTCCCGCATATCGTCGATGTGGCGATCCAGAATGGTCAGGTTGAAATCCGCCAGTGCGTTGGCCAGCGATTCGTCGCCGCTGTCGCCCGGCTCGTTGTTGAGCAGGTCGATGCGATGCTGGTTGCCCGAGTTTTCCAGTTCGCCGCGCACTTCGCGCAGCAGGGCCTGGTAGTCCTCGTTCAACTTCTTGGCGAGCTGATCAATCTGGGATTGGGTGAGTGCGGCCATCAAACCTCCTGCAGTTAGTCGAATTTAAAAACCCTGCGCCCATTATCCGGATAGCAAGCTCCGGTTTCAAACCGGGCGTTGCCAGGGACACGCGCGAAGGGGATCGGCAGCCGTCAAAAGCTGCCGGATTGTGACGTTTGGACAGACAAGCGGTGAGGCGCGACCTAGCGCGCCCACACCACGCGCAGCAGGTTTTCCTGTTCGTTGTAGTGATATTCCAGTTCGCCCTGGTAGGCATGATGCAACGCATCGCCGATGCCGCGGGCGAGATGGATGTCGGTGGTGGTGATGAGGACGCCATCCTCCTGGTCCTCTATTTTCATGATGCGTTTCAGGGCGTGCTCGGCCTTGGCGCGGGTTTCCTCGTTGCGGGCCAGGTGCAGCAATTCCTCGCGGTGATCCTTGAAGAACGGGCCGTTCACGGTCACATACCCGGCCGGAAAATCGTCATGGATGCGGTGACACGCCGGGCACATTTCCTCGTGCGCCTGGGCAGGCTTCGCCAGCCATTGCCAGCGCCCGTCGTGGAATACGGCGCCGCACTGCGGGCAAACCGTGGGTTCCGGCAGCTTGTGCTTGGCCTTGTAGGCATCGTGACGGTCTTCCTGCTGCAGGCGGTCGCGGCGGACCGGTTCGAAGCCGGTGAATCGGGCTTTCATGTTGTGCTCCTTCTCGGGTCGGTAAACATCTCCCGGAAACCGGGATGACTATTCGTAACGTATCAATTCTTCGGCGAGGGTGTCGGCACCGAACTGTTCGATCAGTGACTCGATCTCCGACTGCAGGGTGTGGTCCTCGTCGTCTTCCAGGACGCCATCGCCCACCAGGCGCGCGCCCAAGCCGGCAAGGAGGGCATCCCGGATCACGGAAAGGGTGGGCGGATTTTCACGGTTCTCGTCGTTGACCACCCACTCGATCGCCCGCGACAGCGGTTCGCTGGCGCTGGTCTGGACAAAATCGACGGCCAGCGCCTGGGCGCCGAATTCCTCGACGAGGGCATCGAGTTCGTCGAGGAGCGATGTGTCGACGTCAAAGTGGTGCATTCGCTCGGCTTCCTTGAAGTCAGCCGGCATCAGGTCGGCGAGGAAACGGCGCACCGCCATCAGCGTGACAGGCTGCTCGCACTCCGGATTGTCGACCCGGCTTTTGAGCACTGCCGACAGGCGCGAACTGACACGGGTGGATATATCGATGGAATTTCTGGTCATGGCTCTTCCTGATGGGTGACCGGCGGGACACACCGCCTTTGGAAATGCGTTCCCTTGCTTCTGTATAGCAGATCAGAAACCGGCTCTGCGCCGGCAGGCAGCCGGGTTGGCAAATCGTGCATCCGAGTTTTGATGGCGCTGGCGTCGACTGAAAAATATGCCAGACTTAGATTTAAGAGGACTCACATTACGGATGGAAACCATGGCAGCCAGGGAGTGTTTTTACAAGGAGCAGTTCGGCTACTGCTGGCTGGAAGACAGCCAGTGGATGTTCCAGGCGGTCGATGTCACCGAGAAGCCGCTTGGTGAGCCTGTCAGCGTTGATCTGACGGAACTGGTGTTTCATCACGATCAGGATGAGGAACTGCATTAGCCTGCCCTGAGGTGCAGGTCCCCCTCGCAGTTCGCGCCTGCCGGGCAGCGCATCCACCGCGCACCACCCACCCAGAGTGACCCGATGACAATATGAGTTCCATTCCACCGCTTGCTCCCGATCGCCTCTATCGCGCCTGCGATACCGCGCAATTCCCCTTCACCACCACCGCCGAACTCGATGACCTTGCCGAAGGCATCGGTCAGATGCGCGCCATCGACGCGGCGCACTTCGGCATCGGCATGCGCCATGCGGGCTACAACCTCTACGTCATGGGGCCGCCCGGCATCGGCAAGCGCTACCTGATCAGCCAGTTGCTGGACCGGCGCGTAGGGGCCGAGGTCAATCCGCCGGACTGGTGTTACGTCCACAATTTCGACCAGCCGCACAAGCCGCGGGCGATTCAACTGCCTGCCGGCATGGGCGTCCGCTTCCATGCCGACATGCAGCGTCTGGTGGCCGAACTGCAGGCCACAATTCCGGCCGTGTTCGAAGGCGAGGAATACCGCCGTCGCCTGAGCCAGATCGACGAGGAATTCAGCGAGCGCCAGACACAGGCATTCGGCGAGGTGGGCGACGAGGCCATCAAGCAGGGCGTGACGCTGCTGCGCACGCCGAACGGTTTTTCATTTGCGCCGCTCAAGAAAAACGAGGTGATGAGCCCGGATGACTTCGACAAGCTGTCGACGGAGGAGAAGACGCGCATCGAGCAGGCGATTGCCGGCCTGCAGGAACAGCTGGAAAAGGTGATTCGCCAGGTCCATCAGTGGCGGCGCGAACGGATCGAGCGGGTGCGCAAGCTCAACGAGGAGGTGGTGCTGTTCGCCGTCGGCCACCTGATCGACGACCTGCGCCGCGACTATGCGGATTTTCCGGCGGTGTGCGGCTACCTGAACGAGGTGCAGCAGAACGTCATCGAGAGCATGGACGAATTCCGCCATCCCAAGCAAGCCATGTCCGCGCTCGCCGCGCTGACCAGCGAACTGCCCGATTTCAGCCGCTTTCGCGTCAACCTTTTTGTGGCACGGGACGGGACGGAGGGCGCGCCGGTGGTCTACGAGGATCACCCCACCTACCAGAACCTGATCGGACGGGTCGAGCATGCCTCGCAACTGGGCGCGCTGGTCACCAACTTCCTGCTGATCAAGCCGGGTGCGCTGCATCAGGCCAACGGCGGCTACCTGCTGCTGGACACCTTCAAGCTGCTGTCCCAGCCGTTTGCCTGGGAAGGGCTGAAGCGCGCCTTGTCCACCCACGAAATCCGCATCGAGTCTCTCGGCCAGATGTACAGCCTGGTCAGCACCGTGTCGCTGGAGCCGGAGCCGATTCCGCTCGACGCGAAGGTGATTCTGCTCGGCAACCGCCTGCTGTATTACCTGCTGGCGCAATACGATTCGGATTTCAGCGAGCTGTTCAAGGTCGCCGCCGATTTCGAGGACGAAGTGGAACGCAGCGCGGACAACGATCTGCTCTACGCCAGGCTGATCGGCACCCTGGTGCGGCGCGACAAGCTGCAGCCTTTCGATCGCGGGGCCGTGGCGCGGGTGATCGAGCACAGCGCTCGCCGGGCGGAGGATGCGGAAAAACTCTCCACCCATATGGAAAGCCTGGCCGACCTGGTGCGCGAGGCGGATTACTGGGCGGCGCAGGAGAAGCGCGACGTGGTGACGCGCGCCGACGTCGAGCGCGCGATCCAGGCGCAGATCAAGCGCTCCGACCGCCTGCGCGAACGCTCGCATGAAGCCATCCTGCGCGGCATTTTGCACATCGACACCGACGGCGAGCGCGTCGGGCAGGTCAATGGCCTGTCGGTGTTCCAGCTCGGCGATTTCAGCTTCGCCCAGCCGTCGCGCATCACCGCCAACACCCGCCTGGGCGAGGGCGAACTGGTGGACATCCAGCGCGAGGTCAAGCTCGGTGGCTCGATCCACTCCAAGGGCGTGCTCATCCTGTCGTCCTTCCTGGCGTCGCGCTATGCCGCCGAACAGCCGCTGTCGCTGGCGGCCAGCCTCACGTTCGAGCAGACCTACGGCCAGGTGGAAGGCGACAGCGCCTCGGTTGCCGAGCTGTGCGCGATCCTGTCTTCGTTGGCGAATGCGCCGATCCGGCAGTCGCTTGCGGTCACCGGTTCGGTCGACCAGTTCGGCCGGGTGCAGGCGATCGGCGCGGTGAACGACAAGATCGAGGGCTACTTCGACATCTGCAACCAGCGCGGCCTCACCGGCAAGCAGGGCGTGCTGATACCCGCCTCCAACGTCGCGCACCTGATGTTGCGCGGCGACGTGGTGGAGGCTGCGGCGGCAGGGCGCTTTCATATTTATGCGGTGGAAACGGTGGATCAGGCGCTTGAACTGCTGACCGGCATCCCGGTCGGCACGACCGCGACCGAGGGCAGCCTCGACCAGCGCGTGGCGCAGCGACTCCAGCACTTGGGCGAATTGCGGCGCAAGTACGCCAGGAAAGCCGAGCCCGGCTCCGGCCATGAGAAAACCGATGAGTGAGCCGCCCGCCCGCACCCGGATCCTGGTGGCACTGGATGAGTCGCCGCGCAGTGCCGCGGCGCTGACGGCCGCCGCGTCGCTGGCGGCAGAACTGGGTGCTGAACTTGCGGGGCTGTTCGTCGAGGATGTCGACCTGCAGCGCCTGATCGGGCTGCCCTTTGCGCGCGAGTTCAGCCTGCTGTCGGGGGCGGGCCGTCCGCTGTCGCAGGGTGAGATGGATCGCACCTGGCGGCGCGAGGCAGAGCACATGCAGCGCCAATTGGCCGAGACCGCCGGGCAACTCCGCCTGCGCTGGTCGTTCCGCGTGACACGGGGCCGGGTGTCGGCCGAGGTGAGTACGCAGGCGCAGGCGTTCGATCTCATCGTGCTGGGCAAGCGGACCGGGATCAGCGTCATGGCGCTGACCCCGACGTCCATGGCGGGCATTTATCCGAATGTGGGGGGCGGACCGGTATTGGTACTGCTCGAAGAACGCTCGACTTCCGCCCGCAGTCTGGAGACCGGCGCCACGCTGGCGCGTCGCCATGGCGCCGAGCTGGTGCTGCTGATTCATGCCGACAGCGAGGAGTCCTATCGGGCAACCTGCGCTGACGCCCTGAGTGCGTCGCAGACGCGCGGGACAGCAGGGCGCTGCGCGCGTCTGGGCGCGCTCGATGGCGCCAGCCTGGTCAGGGCTGCGCGGCGCGAAGGCGCGGGCTGTCTGGTGCTGGCGAACCAGGAACGCTTCCTGACAGAGGCAGGCTTCGAGCGGGTGCTGGATGAAATCGAGTGCCCGATCGTGCTCACCCGCTAAGCGGGAGGGGCAATCCGGCACGTTCCATGGACTAGATTGAAATCAAGAAGGGGGAATTGTCTGGCCATGATCGGCATTGATCTGGGCACATCGAACTCTAGCCCCGCGCTGACACAATCAAGGATCGGCACTGACCGGTTCATTCGCAACTTCACCGGAAGGAAGACAGATGAATACAGCGCTGCAAATCACGTTTCGCGACATTGAAC
>JAABQU010000279.1 GCA_011391285.1 Thiobacillus sp. | reverse complement strand
CTTGAGCATCACCCCGGCCACGGCAAGACTCCATACCAGCCCGAGTAGCGTCCAGCCCCAGGCGCCGTGCAGCACGCCGAGGGTGAACGGCGTGTAGGTACCGGCGATGAGCAGAAAGATCGCGGAGTGCTCGATCACCCGAAACACCCGCTTGGCGCGGCCAACCGGCAACGCGTGATACAGGGTGGAGGCCAGGTACAGCAGCACCATGGTCGCGGCGAAAATGCTGGCACCGACAATAAATCCCGCATCGCCGTGCCGCAGCGCATGCTGGATCAGGAACGGGGTGGCCACGACTGCGGCGACCAGCCCGAGTCCGTGACTGAGGCTGTTGGCGATTTCTTCGCCACGCGATTGCGTACGTTTGCTTGTTGCGAGGGATTTATTCACGTCATGTCTGCGGAAGCAAGTCGTCATTCCGGCGAAGGCCGGAATCCAGCCTGATTGACTGGACCCCGGCTCTTGTGCCCTCTGGGTATTCTGCCGGGGTGACAGCTAAAAAAACTTTGTGCCGGATCAATCACCCCCTTCTTGTCCCCCCACCGGCTCGGCGTCATGCATCTGCGGATGCGCGGTGCGCAGCCAGCCGGCCTCACTGTCCCAGAACACCGGTTTTTCGGTCTGCAGCATGTGGAGCAGATTGCGGTAGTCCTCCGATCCCAGGTTGGTCAGGCGGAACAGCTCGGTCAGGCGGGTTGCACTGCGCAGGATGATGCGGCCACGACCGGATTTGTTGGGCGAGCCGGAAGGCATCCACTCTGCGTAATAGTGACCAATGTTCACAACAGCCATCGTAATTCTCCTTAGGTGACGATCCACTCTAAAAATAGGCGGTTTTGCGCCGAGCGTGTTTTCCTTGCCCGGTGCCGGCGTGGAGCTAAATTGAAATGGATTGCGCGTTTTCTGCAGGGAGAAACGGCCATGAGGATAGGGCGAGTCGTGGGGGTATTGATGATGAGCATGATGGGAACAGGAGTGGTGCAAGAAACCGGAGCGATCAAGCTGCCGCCGCCGGAGATGGCAGGCGGCATGCCCTTGATGCAGGCGTTGCAGGCGCGGCATTCGACGCGGGAATTCGCGAGCAAAGCGCTGCCGCCTCATATGCTGTCAAACCTGTTGTGGGCGGCAAGCGGGGTGAACCGGTCGGACACGGGTCAGCGTACCGCGCCATCGGCCCATGACTGGCGCGAGATCGATGTGTACGTGACTACCCCAGACGGCGCGTATCGTTACGACCCGCCCACGCACACGTTAATCAAAGTGGCGGCGGGCGATCTTCGCCATCTGACCGGCGTGCAGGACTTTGTGGCAACCGCGCCGCTGAACCTGGTGTACGTGGCCGACCTCAACCGGATGAGCGAGGCCAGCGCCGAAGACAAGGCGTTCTACAGCGCAACCGATGCCGGCTTCATTGCCCAGAATGTGTATCTGTACTGTGCGTCGGCCGGGCTGGCGGTGGTGGTGCGCGGCCTGATTGAGCGTGAAGCGCTGGGCGCAGCGCTTGGGTTGGGAAAGCATCAGCACATCATCCTGGCGCAAACGGTGGGTTATCCGGCTGCCGGTGCCAAATAGAAATATCGTAAGCGAACGATTGTTGGAGCGGGTCTGGTCAATAGGCGGGTTACGCAAGCGCAGACATGCATGCCGTTCCGGTTGCAGGGAAGGGGGATTAGATGAAAGTTGTGTTGATGACATTGCCGTTTGTATGTGCGGCGGCGGGCGCGCTGGCGCAGGAAGTCGAGCCGCAAGGCGCGGCCAGGGCGGAGACAACGCAGGCGCTGGAAAAGATCCAGGCGCCGGCAGTTCCGGGCAAGGAGACAGGGCAGGACACGCGACGGCAAGGTGCCGATATGCGGCATTGCCTGGAACTCAAGGATAGCCGGGGCATCATTCGTTGCGCCGAGCCCGGCCGCAGGCCGTGATCTGCCCGCCGCGCTGACGGCCGTGGCGACGCCGCTTTCGCATCTTGCCGTGCCGCTTGCGCTGGCTTTGGCGCTGGGCGGCGACATCGTGCCGCCGGGGCTGATGGCGTTGGCGCTGGTTTGCGCGGCGCTGCCCGACATCGATGCGCTGGGGCTGTGGCTGGGAATTCCCTACGCGCATCCGTTCGGCCACCGCGGCTTCACCCATTCGCAGCCATTTGCTGCGGCGCTAGCCGGTGCGGGGACAGTGATTGCGCCGACGCTGGGTGCCGATCCGTTGACTGCGTTCTGGGTGCTGCTCGTCAGTGCCGCGTCGCATGGGCTGATCGACGCAATGACCAACGGCGGCCTCGGCATCGCTTTATTCAGCCCGTTTTCGCACCGGCGCTATTTTTTGCCGTGGCGGGTGATCAAGGTGTCGCCGATGAACCCTGCCGCGCTGTTCTCACGGCACGGTTTCGGGGTGCTGCGCTCGGAGATGCGCTGTGTGTGGCTGCCGTGCGGGACCCTGGGGCTGGCTGGGCTGGCGTTGCGGAGGCTGGTTGGCCTGTGACTTGAGCTGTCCGGCTAGCACCCCATTCGTTCCAGATTCGCCAGAAATTGTTCGAGACCCGCCCTGGCGCCGCCAATCCATGGCGCGCCGTGGGCGAACAGCAGATGGTCGAATTCGCGTTCGCGCAGGTGCTTGAGAAAGGCTTTGCGCAGGCCGTGCTTGACCGCCTCCGGGTCGTCACCCATGTAGGCGTCCGGCACGAAACCGAGCTTGCCACGTTCGTGCACAATGGCGTCGCCGAGGCTGAGGATGCCGCCGTGCAGCGGCACATATAACGCGGTTTCCTCGGGGCACAGCGCCGCGACTTTCAGCGCCAGCACGCCGCCGGGGAGCAGCTTGCCGTGACTGAATCCCCTGACTTTTTCGCCATGGGTGAATTCGTGCAGGCCGTCCTTGTGGCACCAGACCTGCGCGCCATAGCGGGTGGCAAAGCGGTCGCTGTGGCGATAGTGGTGGCGGTTGGTCAGGTAGATATGCTGCGGCGCGCCGTGCGCCGCGAACCACTCGATTCCCTGCGCGGGCACGCGCGGGTCGATCAGCAGCGGTGGATCGGTGGCGTTGGTGTAGTAGGAGTGGACATAGGCCTGGATGCCTTCGTGGAAGGTTTTCCAGTGAAAAACGCCGGGCAGGATTTCTTTCATGGCGGGAACCTTTCTTTCATGCCGTACAGCTCCAGTAAAGACAAAGCCTGCGCAAAGGAAAGCTACCCCGGATGATTTCCGCAGGCGCCATCTATAACGGATGGCATGACCTGAGTAACGACCAGAGGTGAACGAGATGATCACGCGCCAATCGCACACCCTGCAGTCTGACTTGAAGGAAGCCAGGTGAGCAGACCATGAACCTTTACGTCGGCACCAGCGGCTACGCCTACAAGGAATGGAAGGGCAGTTTCTATCCCAGTGATCTGCCCGCGAAGCGGATGCTGCACTATTACGGCGAGCATTTCCGCAGCGTCGAAATCAACAACACCTTCTACCGCATGCCCACGGCGGCGCTCCTGCAGGCATGGGCGGGCGAAGTGCCGGCCGATTTCAGGTTCGTACTCAAGGCGTCGCAGCGGATCACCCACCAGCACCGTCTGCTGGACGCAGACGAGGGCGTGGGCTATTTGCTCGACGTCGCCGGCATCCTGGAACAGCAGCTGGGTGCAATCCTGTTCCAGTTGCCGCCGAACCTGAAGAAGGATGCGGCGCGGCTGGACGCGTTTCTGGCCTTGTTGCCGGCGCCGCGGCGCGTGGCGTTCGAGTTCCGCCATCCATCGTGGTTCGACGACGAGGTGTTCGCGCTGCTGCGCGCGCATCAGGCGGCGCTGTGCATCGCCGAGGCCGAGGGCGATCTCGAGGTGCCATGCGTTGCGACCGCGGACTGGGGCTATCTGCGTTTGCGGCGGCCCGATTACGGCGAGGCGGAACTGCGGGCGTGGGTGGCGTGGCTGCGGCAGCAGGACTGGCAGGACGTGTTCGTGTTCTTCAAGCACGAGGAAGCGGGCAGGGGGCCACAGCTCGCGCAGCGGTTTCTTGAATTGGCCGCCTAGGCCTCAAGCCCCGCTCAGCCGGCGATAGCGCGCCAGGTGTCGCAGCGCGTCTTGTTGCCGGCCTTGCGCCTGATACAGACGGGCGAGGTTGTAGTGGCAGTCGGCCAGGCCGGCGTCGTCGCAGAGTGCGCGTTCGTAGGCCAGCACGGCGTCGTCGATGCGCCCTGTGTCTTCCAGAAGCACGCCGAGGTTGTAGTGCAGCAGGGCGTCGCTGCCGCCAGCGTCTAAACTCGCGCGATAGACGCGTTCGGCTTCATGGGGGGAGCCGCCCTGGTGCAGCAGGCGACCGAGGTTGGTGGCGGCGCCGGCATGCGCCGGGTCCGCCGCGAGGGCCTGTTCGTATGCGTCTTGCGCCGCCTCGACATCCAGCGGTTCGAGTACCGCGCCACGGCTGAACCAGCCTTCGGCAAGGGCTTTTTCAGATTCCCTGCGGTCGATCAGGCTGAGGCCGCCTTCGGCCAGCCCGACTTCGAACGCCAGCAGATACTGCCCGGAATCGGCCTGCCAGCGCGCATCGCCTTCCTGCACCACGACGCGGTCGCCGACCGCGCCGATCCGCAAGCCTGACAGCGGTACGCTCTCCGGAAGCTGGGCGCGCAACTGCTTGAGCGAGCGGATGATGCGACGCGGCGACAGCTTCGCCTGGGTCAGCGCCCACGCGGTGCGCAGCGCGATCAGATCCTGGAACGAGAACAGAAAGGCGCCGCGCGGACCGCGTTCCGGCGTGACGAAACCGGCCTGGATCAACCCACGGATCGTGCTGCGCGGCAGGTGCAGCAGCTTCTCGACCATGCGCACACCGTATTGGTGCATTGGCACACCCAGGCTATTTCTTCGCGGCGGTGCGGCCGGCCGGGTGGGCCGTGGAGACCCGCTTGGGCGGCTTGCGGGTTCCCTCGAGCGGGGAAGGTGCAGCACCTTTCTTCTCGAGGCTCAGGCGCAGCGCTTCCATGAGGTCGATGATCTGCGCCCCACCCGCTGCTTCTTCGGGCACGGTGATTTCCTGGCCTTCCACCTTCTTCTCGACGGCGGCCTCGATCCGCTCGCGCACCGCGTCGGTGTAAGCGGCTGGATCGAACGCTTCCGAGCTTTGCTGTTCGATCAGCTGGCGCGCAAGCTTGAGTTCGGCGTCCTTTACCTCGACGCTGGGAATCTCGAGTTCACCGATCGCCCGCACTTCGGCGGCGTACAGCAGTTGCTGCATGACCAACCCCGCGTCGAACGGGCGCAGCATCACGATGTGCTGCTTGCCGTGGCTGGCCCAGCGCCCCAGCGCGCAGCGCCCGGAGTCGTGCAGTGCCTGCGCGAACAGCGCGTAAGGCTTGGCACCGCCCTTGTCGGGCGCGAGGTAGTAGGCCTTGTCGAAGAAGATCGGATCGACCGATTCGATCGGCACGAACTCGGTGATTTCCACCGCGTGCGAGCCGGCTTCCTCCAGCGCCTTGAGCTCGTCGGGGGTGAACATCACGTACTGGTCCTTGGCGAATTCGTAGCCTTTCACGATGTCGTCGCTGGGAACCACGACGTTTTCCTTTGCGCACAGGTATTGCTGCTTGAGGCGCGAACCGCAGCCCTTGTGCAGCAGGTTGAACGCAATGCTTTTGCTGGAGGTGGCGGTATAGAGCTTGACCGGGATCGCCACCAGACCGAAGGTGACCGTCAATGAGGAAATTGATCGTGCTGTCATGGGAGCCTCCTGAGGGGTCTAGGGCCGCGCCAGTGTCCGCTCCAGGCTGTGCTTGCGGGAGAGGGCGTCGCGCCAGGGGTCGCCGCTTTGCGCCAGGCGCTGCGCAACGTTGGCGAGACTGAAATCGGTCGGTTGTGCCGTCTCGAGTTCTTCCCAAGTGAGCGGCATCGAGACCGGCGCGCCGGGCACGCCGCGGGGCGAATAGGCGGCGGCGAGGGTCTTGGTGCGCGTATTCATAGTGTAGTCAAAAAAGATTTTTCCGGTGCGGCTGGCGATGCGCCAGTCCATGGTGATGAGACCGGGGTGCTGCCGCAGCAGGTGGCGGCCAATCAGGCCGGCGACCTCGCGCACTGCGGCGAAATCCAGCGTGCGCTCGATCGGTACAAAGACGTGCAGGCCGGTCTTGCCGGACGTCTTTACCAGTGGCACCAGCCCCATCGCCTGCAACAGTTCGCGCAGCCGGAAAGCCGTCTCCTTGCCCTTGTCGAAGGCGGCGACGCTGTACTCGGGTTCGGCGCCAGGGCTTTCCTTGCCGGAATAGAGATAGGGGTCGAGGTCGAACACGAGGTAGTCGGGATAGTTCAGCACCGAGTGCTCGATCGCTGCGGCCGAACTGGCGTAGTCGGTGCCGTGGCCTGCCGCATCGTCACCGGCTTTCGCCCGCGAATGCCAGACATGGAATTCGAGCGTGCCCGACTGGCCCAGCCACAGCAGGGTCGGCAGGTTGTTGCACAGCAGGTAGGCGTGGCATTCGTCGCGGCTTTCCGAAAACACCGTGACCGACTCGGCAAATTCCGGCAGCGGCGGCGTCCAGTGCTTCTGGAAGAAGCGTTCGCCGTTTATGCCTTCCGGCATGCGGATCATCGTCAGCGGGCGGTCCGCGAGGTGCGGCAGACAATACGGCGACACCTGCGCCAGATAGCGCAGTAGGTCGCGCTTGGTCAGCGCCGGTTGCTTGAGAGCTTGGTCGGCTGGCCAGTAGACGCGGTCGAGATGGGTCAGCCGGATGCGGTGCGGGCCCACCGCCAGCGTGAACGCCTGCCGCGGGTCGTCGAGCTGGCGCAGCACCTCGTCCACCGAGGTGTCGGGCAGGTCCGGCTGCACCGCTCGTTTGGGCATGGTGCGCTGCGGATCGCTGCGCCGCACCGACTTCGGATCAACATCCTCGCGCAGCCGCAGAAACACCGGCGCGCGCAGGTAGCCATCCGGGGTCCATTCTGCAAACTTCACTTCAGCCACAGCCTCGGGACGCAGCCATACGATGGCACGGCGTAGCGGTGGCGGCTCGGCGAAGGGCTGGCGCTCGGTCTCAAGCGGTGCGAAGCGTTGTTGCAACTGGGCCAGCGTCGCCGCGTCGAAGCCGCTGCCGACAAGCCCGGCATAACGCAGCTGGCCGTGTTCCCAGTAGCCGAGCAGCAGGGCGCCGAGCGGCGCACGTGCGCCCTTGCCGCGGGTGATGCCGCCGATCACGAATTCGGCGCTGTGGGTGGGCTTGATCTTCAGCCAGGCGGCCGAGCGGCGGCCGGCTTGGTAGCGGCTGTCGCGGCGCTTGGCCATGATGCCCTCGAAGCCCTGGGCCAGCGCCGCCGCATAGAGGGCGACGCCGTCGGCGGACGCATGGACGAGTTGTACGTGGGGTGACGGCAGCAGGCATTGGGCGAGGTAGCGGCGGCGATCGGAGTAGGGCGCCTGGCGCAGGTCGAGCCCGGCGAAGTGCAGCAGGTCGAAGCAGTACAGGATCGTCGGCGTGGTGCGGTCGGCGGTCGCGATTGCGCGCGGCGTCTTCAGTTGGGCGCGATTCTGCAGCACATTGAAGGACGGCCGGCCTGCGGCGTCGAGCGCCATCACCTCGCCGTCCAGGATCATGCCGCTGACCGCTTGTTTGGCGAGCTCGGCGGCGATCTGCGGGAAAACCGGCGTCAGGTCGAGCCCGCGGCGCGAGCGCAGTTTAACTTCGCCGTCTTGCACGAACGCCAGCACCCGGTAGCCGTCGAGCTTGGGTTCGAACAGCCAATATGGGTGGGTGAAGGGGGCGTCGCCCAGCTCGGCCAGCATGGGTGAAATCCGCAGCGGCATCGCTGCGGCGCGGCCGCTCGGGGCGAGCCGCGCGGCCGGCAGTTGTGGGGGCGCGGGCAGGCGTTTCAGGTCGGCGACGGTCAACCCGGACACGACGGAATGGTCTTGTTCAGCCACGTCCCGTTGCGTGGCGAACGCGTCGCGGTGCTTGATCAGCAGCCAGTTTTTCGGGTCGGCGCTGCGCACCAGCGCGAACGAGCCCTTCAGCTTTTCGCCGCGCAGAAACAGGCTGAGCTTGCCTTGCTCCAGCCCGCGCCGCACCTGCTGTTCGGCCTCGGTGCGCTCATCGAGCCATGTGCCGTGATCCTGGTCCGGTGCATAGATGCCGCAATCCCACACGATGACTTCGCCGGCGCCGTATTGTTTTGGGGGAATCACGCCCTCGAACGAGGCGTACTCGAAGGGGTGATCCTCGGTTTGCACCGCCAGCCGTTTGACCGCTGGATCGAGCGAAGGTCCCCTGGGCACGGCCCACGATTTGAGCACGCCATCCAGTTCGAGGCGGAGGTCGTAATGCAGTTGCCGGGCCGCGTGCTGCTGCACCACAAAGAGCAGCGGCCCGGTTCGCGTTGCGAGTGCGGCGGGCAAGGGTTCCGGGGTGGTGGCAAAGACCCGCTTGGCGGCGTAGTCGCCAAGCTTGCCCGCAGCCGGTTGTTGCGCGGCGCGCCGGGAGCCGGGCTTCTCAACGCGTCCGGGCGTGTCGTCACGGGAAGCTTGCACGTCAATGACCTCCGGAAAGCACGGGAGTGTGGCTGGAGCCGGCCATCAGACCAGATATTTGCTCCAGCCTCCGTAGGGATGTCAATCCGGCCGCGCGGGGCGCTCAGTCCGAATTCACTTGTCGGGTGCCGGCCCCTTCCGCCAGTAGGTGCGCAGTTTCTCCTGCTGTTCCTTGGTCAGGACGGCTTCCATGCGTTTATGCGCCTCCACCGAGGATTCGTACATTTTTTGATGGAGCTTGCCGAATTCCTTGTAGGCCGCGTCGATGGCCGCCTCGTCCCGCTTGGGTGCCAGATTCAGGTCACGCAGCCTGGCCCGCTGATTCATCATCTCGCCCATCATGGCCCAGTGTGCCTTGCGGGTTTCATCCTGAATCGTGTTGACCTTGGCCTGTTGCTCATCGGTCAGGTCAAGCCCGCTTCCCCAATACGCGCCCCGCATGCCGTGGCCCATTCCGTAGCCACCCATCATGCCGCCACCCATGCCGCCCATCATGCCCGGGCCCATGCCGTAACCATCCATCATGTCGGGCCCCATGCCATAGCCGCCCATCATGCCGGAGCCCATTCCCATCCCGTAACCGCCCATCATGCCGCGGTCGTCCGCGCATGGGGGTTTGGGCGTGTCGGCGAGAAGACCCGGAGCGGTTCCGCTCAGGGCAAGCGCGAGACTGCACGCGGCAAGCTGTTTGAAATATCGTGTGCTGTTCATGGCAATTTCCTTTCACAAGTGGCGTTGATGAAACGGTTGAAACGACTGGAGCATTCCCCCTATTTTTCCAGGAGGTCGCCCCGTTTCTGGAGATATTCGTCGCGGCTGATTTCGCCGCGAGCGTAGGCTTCCTTGAGAATATCGAGAGGTGTTTTCTGTGCGGGCAGTACTTCTTCGCGGCCACCCTGGTCGCGGGATTTTGCAAACAGATATTTCAACAGGGCAACAATCAGCAGGAAGGGGATGCTCAAAAACAGGATCATCCACAAGCCGCCTAACAGCATGCCGAACCAGCCATCAAACATCCATTCATGGTAGGGGCCGAACATGGCATCCTCATTGGAGATCAGGGGAAAACAGCTGGTCGAACCGGACGTGACACACAGCGTGAATAAAACGGTGACCGCCAACTGACTATAGACAGGCCTGTATCGAATACAAACGGCGCCGGATAGGCGCGTGCATCTGAAAGGGGATGCGTTTTTTCATTTGCGGACCAGGAGAGCGGGGTCCTTTATTTTTCTCCAAGCCGCATCCGGTTGAGCCGCAAGGCATTTCCCACTACCGAAACCGAGCTGAAACTCATGGCTGCTGCAGCGATCATGGGGGAGAGCAGCAGACCAAAGAACGGATACAGCACGCCCGCCGCGACAGGCACCCCCAGAACGTTGTAAATGAAGGCGAAGAACAGGTTCTGGCGGATGTTGCGCATGGTCGCCCGGCTCAACTGGCGTGCGCGGACGATGCCGCGCAGGTCGCCTTTCACCAGCGTGATGCCGACGCTCTCCATCGCCACGTCAGTGCCGCTGCCCATGGCCACGCCCACCTGGGCCTGGGCCAGGGCGGGCGCGTCGTTGATGCCGTCGCCGGCCATGGCCACCACCCGGCCTTCGGCCTGCAGTCGCTTCACCACTTCCGACTTCTGGTCCGGCAGCACTTCGGCCTGCACCCGTTCGATGCCGAGCCTTTTCGCCACAGCCTCGGCGGTCACCCGGTTGTCGCCGGTGAGCATCACCACCTCGATGCCCTCCTGCTGGAGCAGGCGCAGGGCCTCTGGGGTGGTGTCTTTCACCGGATCGGCCACCCCCACCAGACCGGCGGCCTTGCCGTCCACCGCGATGAACATCACAGTCTGGCCTTCGCTGCGCAAGGTATCGGCCTGTTGTGCGAGCCCGCCCAGGTCCAGCTTCTGCTCAT
>JAABQU010000278.1 GCA_011391285.1 Thiobacillus sp. | reverse complement strand
GGGACAGTTGAGCTCTTCCAGAGTCAGCACCTTCGACGGAATCGTCCGGAACACCGCGCCGGCGCCATACTGCTGGTTGAACGCGTTGACGCGAAAACGCGCCAGCGAGGGGATCTCGAACGAAAAGTCGATTTCCAGCGTTTCCTCGTACACCTTGCGCTGGCTGTCGTTCATGATGTCGTACACCATGCGGTGCACGTCCTTGTGATCCATCGGCGGCAGGTTGATGCGGCGGATGTCGCCGTTGACGCGGATCATCGGCGGCAGGCTTGCAGACAGATGTAGGTCGGAAGCCTTGTTTTTGACGGCAAAAGCCAGCAGTTCGGATATGTCCACGCGTGCCTCGTTCTGTATTGAGTGGGGTTTTGTCAGATAATGATCGCAATGGATAACGGCCTTGAAACGAGCAAACTTGAGTCTGGCGTGGTGGCTCCGGAAGCCTCCGCCTGTGGGCGTTTGCGCGCGGTGACGGCACGGATTGCACAGGCTGCGGCCGAGGCGGGCCGCGAACCGGCGACGGTACGGCTGCTGGCGGTCAGCAAGACCTTCGGCGCGGCAGCGGTGCGCGACCTGGCCGCCTGCGGCCAGAGTGAATTCGGAGAAAATTACCTGCAGGAGGCGCTCGACAAGCAGGCGCAACTGCGCGATCTGTCGCTGGTGTGGCACTTCATCGGCCCGATCCAGAGCAACAAGACGCGGGCGATTGCCGAGAATTTTAGCTGGGTGCACAGCATCGACCGGCAGAAAATTGCCGAGCGGCTGTCGGCGCAGCGTCCGTCTGGCCTGCCACCGCTGCAGGTCTGCATTGAGGTGAATGTCAGCGGCGAGGCGAGCAAGGGCGGGGTGGCACTGGACGATCTCCCCGTTCTGGCTGAAATAGTCGAAAAATTGCCAGGTTTGAAATTACGCGGGCTGATGGCGATTCCGGCGCCGACGCTGGAACAGTCGGCACAGCGTGAGGGATTCCGGCGGGTGCAGGAACAATTCAACGCGCTGTGCGCACGCGGCCACAGGCTCGACACCCTGTCGATGGGCATGTCGGCCGACCTGGAAGCCGCGATTCTGCAAGGCGCGACCATCGTGCGGATCGGCACGGCACTGTTTGGTGAGAGAAGCCACCTCGTATGATTCATGAATTGACGCACGCCCTCGCTGGTCAGCGGAGTCGTTGCGCTTTAGCGCTTACGAATCCGGCGTACCCCTTGCGGGTGCTTTTGTTTCGTATGGAAACTTTGCTCAGTCGGGCATATGAATCACTATGCCGCTCCCTCACAAAATTCCCCTATAAAACAAAATCCTGCGCGATTATGGGCGTGCCCGGTATCCTTCAGGGCATCGCGCGAATTCATGAAACATCCGAGGTGCAACATGCATAAAGTGAGCTTCATCGGCGGCGGCAACATGGCCGCAGCCATCATCGGTGGGCTGATCGCCAGCGGCACCCAGCCCACCGATATCGAGGTGGTGGAAATCAACGCCGATGCTCGAACGAACCTGTCTGCGCGCTTTGGCGTGGTGACGCATACGGATCTGTCGCAGGCACGGCTGCATGCCCTGATCGTTCTGGCGGTGAAGCCGCAATCCCTGCCTGACGTGGCGGCCGCACTGGCGTCGCATCTCGCCGGCCAGCTGGTGGTGTCGATCGCCGCTGGCGTGCGGGTGGCCGATCTGGGACGCTGGCTGGGCGGGCATACACGGATCGTTCGCGCCATGCCCAATACTCCGGCGCTGGTGCAGGCCGGGATTGCCGGTCTGTATGCACCGGATCAGGTCGACCACGATGCGCGGTCGCAGGCCGAGGCGGTGCTGCGCGCCGTCGGCGGCGTGGTGTGGGTGGAGGACGAACCGTTGCTGGATGCGGTCACCGCGGTATCGGGCAGCGGCCCGGCCTATGTGTTCTATTTCATCGAATCGCTGGTGGCCGCGGCAGTGGCACAGGGGCTGGCGCCGGACACCGCGCGACAGCTGGCCTTGCAGACCTTCTTTGGCGCAGCCAAGCTGGCGCTGGAGTCGGGTGAGGAACCCGCCGTGCTGCGGCAGCGCGTGACCTCCAAAGGCGGCACCACCGAGCGCGGCATTTCCGTGCTGGAGACGGCGGCGGTCAAGCTGGCCATCGGCCAGGCTGTGGAGGCGGCCAGCCGCCGCAGTGCCGAACTGGGTGACGAACTGGGACGGCTCGCATGATCGAAGGCGCCCTGAAATTCCTCATCCAGACACTCGGCAACCTGTTCGCGATCGCGTTGTTGCTGCGCTTCATGATGCAGCTGTTCCGGGTGCCGTTTCGCAATCCGTTCGCACAATTCATCGTCGCCATCACCGATTTCGCGGTGAAGCCGGTGCGCCGCGTGGTGCCAGGCCTGTTCGGCCTCGACTGGGCCTGCCTGGTGCTGGCGTTGCTGGTCGAACTGCTTGTGGTCATCACGTCGTACTGGCTGGACGGCTTCCCCTTCGCGCTGGCCGGCGCCCGGGTCTGGCCGGTGATGCTGGGGCTGGCGGTCGTGCGGCTGCTGAGCCTGACTGTCTATCTGATCATCGGCCTGACCCTGGTGCGCGCGATTCTGTCATGGGTCAATTCCAATACGCCGTTGATGCCGGTGATCTATGAACTGTCCGAGCCGTTCCTGCGGCCGTTGCGGCGCATCGTCCCGATGGTCGCCAATGTCGACCTGACGCCGCTGGTGCTGTTCATCGTGTGCCAGCTGGTGCTGATGGTGCCGGTTCTGGCGCTGGAGCGCGCGCTGCTTGGCGCACTCTGAACCACCAATGTGGGTGCACCGTAACGGCCCTGACTGGCTGCTGGAACTGCACGTGCAGCCGGGTGCGAAACTGACCGTTGTCGTCGGCGAGCATGGCGGACGGCTGAAATTAAAGATTGCTGCGCCAGCCGTCGATAATAAAGCGAATGTGCATTTGCTGGCCTGGCTGGCTATGCAACTGGGTGTGCCGAAGTCTGGGGTTCGCCTGGTTCGCGGCGCAACCTCGCGGCAAAAAACCGTGGCGGTGTCGGGGGTTGAAACTCCCTGGCTTGATATCGAGAAGAACAGCAAAACATGAGCATCCATCTGGAGCAGGAAGTCGCCGACTTCAGCGAGCGGCGACTGCGCCTGGCAACCGCGATTACCGACTATGCCGACTGGCTCGACCGCCAGCACGGCATCGACGCCGAGCGCACCCTGCGGCTGGCCGACACCGCGTCCGGCCTGCGCCAGGACAAGCTGGTGGTGGCATTTGTCGCCGAGTTTTCGCGCGGCAAAACCGAACTCATCAATGCGCTGTTTTTCGCCGACCACGGCCAGCGGCTGCTGCCGTCCGACGCCGGTCGCACGACCATGTGTCCGACCGAGCTGTTTTCCAACCCGGACGACGTCCCCAGCCTGTGCCTGCTGCCGATCGAAACGCGCCGCCGGGAGGAATCCCTGGCACGCCTCAAGCACATGCCGATCGAGTGGTGCCGGATCCTGCTCGACCCCGCCGATCCGCGCCAATTGCAGGAAAGCCTGAAGAAACTTACCGAGACCAAGGCCATACCGGCGGTGGAGGCCATCGACCTCGGCCTGTGGAGCGGCGAGGATGCGAGCGAGCGCCACCAGCTGCGTCCGGACGGCACGGTGGAGGTGCCAGTCTGGCGCTATGCCATGGTGAACTACCCGCACCCGCTGCTGCAGGCCGGACTGACGATACTCGACACCCCGGGGCTCAATGCACTGGGGGCGGAGCCCGAACTGACCCTGTCGGTCATTCCCAACGCGCATGCAGTGATGTATCTGCTGGCGACCGATACGGGTGTGACGCGCACGGACCTGGAAATCTGGCAGAAGCATGTGCATCGCCATGCCAACTACCACGTGGCGGTGCTGAACAAGATCGACATGCTGTGGGACGAGCTGAAGAGCGATGCCGAGGTGAATGCCACCATCGAGCGCCAGGCCGAGGAAACCGCGCGCGTGCTGAAGCTGCCGCGCAGCCGGGTGTTCACGGTATCGGCGCAGAAAGCGCTGGCAGCCACCATTCTCGGCGATCCCGCCTTGCGCGTGCGCTCCGGCATCGAATCGCTGGAATACCTGCTGGCCCACCAGGTCATACCGTCACGGCGCGACATGCTGTATCACGCGGTCAGCCGCGAGGTGAGTGCCCTGCTCGACGAAAGCCGGGTGGACCTGGCAGCACGGCTGAAGCGCAGCAGTGACGAACTGATTCAGCTCAGCCAGCTGTCGGGCAAGAACCGTGAACTGATCGAGCAGACGCGCGTCGCCCTGCAGCAGGAAAAGGACAGCTACGACGCCACGGCGGAGCAGTTCCGCGCGACGCGAAAGATGGTGCAGAAGCAGGGCGAGCATCTGCTGTCGGAGTTGTCGGATGAAACCCTGGGCGCCATTTGCAAGGCTGGCCGCGCCGCAATGGAAGCCAGCCTGACCACGCGCGGGCTTACCAGCGGCATCCGCCAGCTGAGCGAGCAGATGGTTTCCCGCCTGCAGCATGCGACCCAGCTCGCCGACAACATGCTGGATGCGCTGGACCAGGCCTATACGCGGTTTCACCGTCAGCACCAGTTGCCGAAAATGCAGGTGCCGCGGCTCGACCTGGGCGCTTATCGCAACCGGCTGGAAGCGCTGATGCACGAAACCGAAGCCTTCTGCAAGGATCCCGCCAACCTGATGCTGGAAAAACGCTTCATGATCCGGCGGTTTTATGCCGGCCTGGCCGAAGAGACCCGCAAGGCGTTCAACCTGGCGCGGCTGGAAGCCGAGCGCTGGCTGCGCATTGCGCTTGACCCGGTCATGACGCGCATCCGGGAACACAAGCAGTATCTCGAAACGCGCCTGGCCAGCCTGCAGCGTATTCTGGAAAACATGGGCATGCTGCAGACGCGCATGGCCCAGATCAAACAGGAGATTGGCAACCTGCGCCACGAAAAGGTGGAGTTGGTGCGCATCGCCGGGCAGCTGGCTGCTTCCTAGCGTTTTCTAGCCATTCATCCGGCTCAGCAGCTGCGCCGTTCTGTCCGGGTCGGTGTTCTTCAGCAGGCGCTGCGCCATCGGTGCCAGTTCTTCCAGATGCGACTTCAGCACCTGCTGCTTGACCTGCAGCAGGCTGGCCGGCTGCATCGAAAACGTCCTCAGTCCCAGTCCCAGCAGCAGCCGGGTCAGCAAGGGATCGCCCGCCATTTCGCCGCATACCGAGACCGGCTTGCCCGCCTTGGCGCCCGCGCGGATGGTGTGCTGGATGAGGTTGAGCACCGCCGGATTCAGCGGGTCGTACAGATGCGCGACGCTGTCGTCGGCACGGTCGATGGCCAGCGTGTACTGGATCAGGTCGTTGGTGCCGATGGACAGGAAATCCATCTGCTCGGCAAACACCCCGGCGGACAATGCTGCCGCCGGCACTTCGATCATGCCGCCGACCGGGATGCCCTCGTCGAATTTCAGGCCATCCTTGTACAGCGAGGCCTTGGCTTCCTCGATGCGCTGCAGGGTCTGCCGCAATTCCATGAAACTCGCCAGCATGGGGATGAGAATGCGCACGCGGCCATGGTTCGACGCTCGCAGGATCGCACGCAGCTGGGTGTGGAACAGTCCCGGCTCGGCCAGGCACAGGCGGATCGCCCGCAGGCCCAGTGCCGGATTGTCGGCCACCGTGTGGCCCCACGGCGCCTGCTTGTCGGCGCCAAGGTCGAGTGTGCGGATGGTGACCGGCTTGCCGTCCAGCGCCTCGGCCACCGCCTTGTAGGATTCGTACTGCTCGTCTTCGGTGGGCAGGTCGCTGCGGTTGAGGAACAGGAACTCGCTACGGAACAGGCCGATGCCATGCGCGCCCGCGGCCTTCACGGCGTCGACGTCGGAGAGCAATTCGATGTTCGCCATCAGTTCGATCGGGGTGCCGTCGAGCGTTGCCGACCTGCTGGTCTTCAGCCGCTTCAGCTTGTCGGTGTCGATGCGCCACTGGTTTTGCCGCAGCCGGTATTCGGCGAGCACCGATTCGTCCGGGTTGACGATCACCACGCCTTCGCGGCCGTCGACGATCAACAGGTCGTGATCGCGAACCAGACCGCGCGCATTGTGCAGCGCCATCACCGACGGGATCGCCATGCTGCGCGCCAGAATCGCGGTATGCGAGGTGGCACCGCCAAGGTCGGTGACGAAGGCGGCGAAGTGCACGCTCTTGAACAGGGCCATGTCGGCAGGCGACAGTTCGTGCGCCACCAGGATGCGTTCGACGTCGAAATCGACATCGAGCGGCAAATGGCTGGGGTGGCCGGTCAGTGCTTTCAGCACCCGCTGCACCACCTGCACCACGTCTTCCTGACGGCTCCTGAGATAGGCGTCGTCGATTTCCTCGAAGCGCGCCACCAGCGCTTCCATCTGCTGCGCCAGTGCCCATTCGGCGTTGCACTGGGTTTCGCGGATCAGGCGCTTGGGCGCCTCGGCGATCATCGAATCGCCGAGGAACATCAGGTGCATGTCGAGGAACGCCGAGAGTTCGGCCGGCGCATTGGCCGGGATGTGATCGCGCAGGGTCTCGAGTTCGGCGCGGGTGGCGAGGATGGCCTCGTCGAAGCGTGCCAGCTCGTCATCGATGTACTGGTGGTCGAGCATGTACTGAGGCACTTCGACCCGCGCGTGGGAGGCGAGATGCGCATAGCCGATGGCAATGCCGCCGGAAACGCCGATGCCGTGCAGGGAAAAGCTCATGGGATCATTCTTCCCCGAAGCCGCTGGAAATCAGTCCAACCAGCGCATTGATCGCTTCCATCTCATCCTCCCCCTCGGTCTCCAGCGTGACGGTGCTGCCCTTGGCCGCGGCCAGCATCATCACGCCCATGATGCTCTTGGCGTTGACGCGGCGGCCGTTGCGCGCCATGAAGACATTGCTCCTGAAACTCGACGCCAGCTGGGTCAGTCTGGCCGACGGGCGCGCGTGCAGCCCGAGCTTGTTGACGATTTCAACGTCCCGTTGCTGCATGGCACATGGTCTCGGAAATATGGTTGATGCTGTTGCGGCCCCCCTCGACGATGCGCTCGACGAGTTGCGGCAGTGCCAGCGTTTCGCGATAGTTCAGCGCCTTAAGCAGCATGGGCAGGTTGACGCCGGAAACGCCTTCGATATGCGCTGGTTCGAGCAGGCGGCACAGCGTGTTGCTGGGGGTGGCGCCATACATGTCGGTCAGCACCAGGATGCCGTCGCCTTCGTCCAGTTCGGCCAGCCGCGTTTGCAGCGCCTTCTGCCGCTCGTCAGGGTCGGCGTGGCCAATGAAATCCAGCGTGGCGAGACCACGTGGACATTGGCCCAGCACGTGGGTGGCGCATTCGACCAGGCTGTCGGCGAGTGAGCCGTGGGCGACGATGAGGATGCCTATCATGGCGTGGGTCTTGAAGCAAAAAGCGAATTGTAGCGCGGTGCCTGGGTGAGTGAGCGGAGAGCGGGGAGCGGCGAACGCTGAACCCAAGCCGATTTAACGAAGCCGGGCCTTCATCGCAGGGGAGACATGGATCCGGCCGGCGGCATCCACCGCCAGATAGTTGGCAACGCCGAGTTGGGCGGAGCGTGCCCCAAGCTGCGCAGCCCCGTCGATGAACAGGGGTTTCGACAGGGCATCCGAGCGCGTACCCGCGTGTTCGCCAGCAAACAGCACCGTTACCGATTGCATGCCGGTTGCCGGGTGGCCGCTACGCGGGTCGATCAGGTGGCTGTAGCGGCGTCCTTCGATCTCGAAAAAACGCTGGTAATCGCCCGAGGTGCCGACGGCCTCGCCGTCGTGCAAATCCAGCGTGGCCAGCGTGCCCGGCTGGCGCGGGTGCTGGATGCCCACCCGCCAGGGGCGTTCGCCGTGCGCGCCCAGCGCGATCACGTTGCCCCCGATGTTCACCAGCGCGTTTGCGATGCCGTGCGTTTTCAGGATGGCCATCGCATCGTCCAGTGCACGTCCCTTGGCGTAGCCGCCCAGGTCCAGCTGCACCGCAGGGTTGGCGCTCGATGCAGTGCCATTCTCGATGGTGAGATCGGCCATGCGCGGCTTTTTGTTGATCCACTCGGCGATCGCGGCTGCATCCGGCACCCGTGACTGCGGCGCGTCGGTATGGAAGCCCCACAGTGCAATCAGTCCGCCAATGGCCGGGTTGAACAGATCATTCGACTGGATCGACAGCGCCTGTGCATCGCGCAGCATCGCGGCGAGTTCGGGCGTGACCAGGGCGCGTTCGCCCCTGGCAAGTGCGGTATTGAGCCGCGACAGATCGCTCGGCTGCCAGGCGTGCAGGGTGCGGTGCAGTTCGTCGAAGCGCGCCAGCACGGCAGCGGCTGCCTGTGCGGCTTGCACTTCCGGCACGCCGTGAATGCTGACTTCGACCAGGGTTCCGAACACATAGGCTTGCTGCTGATGCAACGGCGCGGGTGGACTGCAGGCGGCAAGCGTCCATAGCAGCAAGAACATGGCGTGCCGCACGGAGTGCATGCGTGCACCGAGCCTCAAGGGCGCACCATGGTGGAACAGCCGCGCTCGATCGCCGCGATGAACTGAGCCGCCACGTCATGGCCGGTCTGCGCCGTTATTTCCTGAAATCCGGTAGGGCTGGTGACGTTGATTTCGGTGAGGCTGTTGCCGATGACGTCGAGGCCGGCGAGGAAGATTCCATGGTCCTTTGCCCAGGGCGCGATGGCTTCGGCAATGACGCGGTCGCGTGCCGACAGCGGCTGCGCGCGGGCGGTGCCACCGGCGGCGAGGTTGCCGCGCGTCTCGCCCGCCTGGGGGATGCGCGCCAGCGCCCACGGCACCACCTCGCCGTCGATCAGCAGGATGCGCTTGTCGCCGTCCTTGATCTCCGGCAGGTAGCGCTGCGCCATGATGGCGCGGTCGCCGCACCGGGTCAGCGTTTCGAGGATGGCATTGCGGTTGGGGTCGGCCAGGGTCAGGCGGAAGATGCCGCTGCCGCCCATTTCGGTGAGCGGCTTGACGATGATGTCGTGGTGCTCGGCGAGGAAGCGTCCGATTTCCGTTGCATCGGCGGACACCAGGGTGGGTGCGATGAAAGCCGGGAAGTTGAGGATCGCCAGCTTCTCGTTGAAGTCGCGCAGGCACGATGGCCGGTTCAGCACCCGCGCGCCGTTGGCTTCGGCGACGCCCAGCAGGTGGGTGGCGAGCAGGTAGTCCGTATCCACCGGCGGGTCGGTGCGCATCACCACGGCGTTGAAATCCTTCAGCGTGAAGGTTTCGGTGTGGGCAACGTGATACCAGTCGTCGTCGGGCTGCACCTCAAGCGCAGCGCAGGCGGCGCGTGCGAAGCCGTCCCGGATAAACAGGTGGCGCGTCTCGGTTGCGTAAGTGGCATGGCCGCGGCGCGCGGCCGCGCGCATCATCGCCACCGAACTGTCCTTGTAGGCTTTCAGGCCTGCCAGCGGATCGACGACGAACAGCAGCTTCATGCGGCTTCGTTCAGCGCTTCGTCGAGCTCGATGCTGGCCGCCAGCATCGCCAGACGCGCGATCACCCCATAGGCGTAAAAGCGATTCGGCGCGGCGTCGGGGTTGGCGCTGCGGTCGGGCGTCAGGCAGGTGTCGTCGAACGCCAGCGGCACGAAGTGCATGCCGGGGCTGTTGAGGTTTTCGTCCGATCCGCGCCCGGTATGCACGCGGTAAAAGCCGCCGACGACGAAGTGGTCGATCATGTAGACCACCGGCTCGGCGACTGCCGCGTTGATGCTTTCGAAGGTGTAGACGCCTTCCTGGATCAGCACCTCGCTGACTTCCATGCCTTCCTTGCCGACCGCCATCTTGTTGCGCTGCTTGCGATTCAGCTCGCGCACGTCGTCCGGCGACTTCACCGTCATGATGCCCATGCCGTAGGTTCCGGCGTCGGCCTTGACGATGACGAAGGGGGGCTGGTCGATGCCGTATTCGTCATACTTGACGCGGATCTTGTCCAGCATGGTGCCGACTTTTTCGGCCAGGCAATCCTCGCCCTGGCGGGCCTGGAAATCGATCTTGCCACAGTGGTTGAAGTAGGGGTCGATCAGCCAGGGATCGATGCCCACCAGACGGGCGAATTCGACGGCGACATGCTCATATGCAGCAAAATGGCGCGACTTGCGGCGCGTTGCCCAGCCCGCATGCAGCGGCGGCATGATGGTCTGCTCGATGCCTTTCAGAATCTCCGGCACCCCGGCCGACAGGTCGTTGTTGAGCAGCACCGCGCAGGGATCGAACCCTTCCAGCCCGATGCGGTCGCCCTTGCGCACCAGCGGCTCCAGCGTGAGGCGCCCGCCGGCCGGCAGTTCCAGCGTGGTCGGCTGGGTGATCTCGGGAATCAGCGTGCCGATGCGTACGATGAGCCCGGTCTGGCGCAGGATGTGCGCCAGCACCGCGACGTTCTGCAGATAGAAGGTGTTGCGGGTGTGGTTCTCGGGAATGAGCAATAAACGTTGTGCGTCGGGGCAGATCTTTTCCACCGCGCCCATCGCCGCATGA